>NZ_AP027291.1:1210820-1513526 GCF_030295745.1 Mycolicibacterium sp. TUM20985 | reverse complement strand
CGACGTCTTCTCGTCCCACATGCCGAGCCGCTCCATGCTGAACTGCGCGGGCGTCATCGACGCGAGCTCGGTGGCGATCGCTTCATAGTCGATCCGGGTTCCATACGCCGGCCGAAAACTTCGCGCGCCGTGTCCTGCTGATGGGCCGAAACAATGATTTTCTGCTCGTCGAACAACAGGATGCCCGCCAACGCGCGCAACACGATGAGCTCACTCTTGCCGTTCTGGCGTGGCGTTGACAGTGCGACCTGACGTGCGGCCCACGTGCCGTCGCGGCGCTCGCCCATCGCAGCTTGGAGAACGTTTTCCTGCCACGGATCGAGGGTGATTCCGAGGCTGGCCGCCAAGTCGGCGACATCCTCCCAGCCGTTAGCCCGAACGGTTGGTGCGTGGCGAACGCGGGGCGGTGCCTGATCGCCTATCAGCACGCCGGGCGGCAATTTCGTCAATGGCGTCGCCCTTCGCGTCAAGTGGTTTCAGTTCGTCGATTCGGCCGATGACGTCGGCCAAGCGCAGATACAGCGCTGCTTTGTCCCGCATCGAGCCACATAAGTCGATGTCTACGGCTATCTGGTCACGAATGGCCTGCAGGCTGGCGATTGAGTCGCCGTCGCGCACGGTCTCCGACAGTGAACGATCTCCCACGGCGTAGACCTCTCATCAAAGGGGAATTTGCCCCTGTGCTTGAAAACGGCGACCACCGGAGGGGGTCGCCGTTGGGTACCCTGTGGGGGTATCCCCCCACCCCTAAAGCGCATATGCGGCAATGGCTACTCGACGTCGTCAGTCCCGTTGGGCGACAACGGTACGGTATTCGTCGCCCATTTCCTCTCGGTCACGAAGCTGTTGCCGGAAGGTGACCGACCGTTGGCAATGCACAACGGGCATGTGCCAGAGTGTTGACCTGCGCTCTTGCATCCATTGCAGGCTCGGTGCGTCAGTTGTACGTTGGCACGAGCCAGTGGGTCACCGCCGAGGCTGACGGGGATGATCTCGTCTACCTCGGGGGATCCCGGTTGACCTGCGGGGATGGTCTTGTCGACGAGGTCACCACAGATGCCGCAGTCGGGTTGGTTGCGTGCGATGAACTTGCGGTGCCTATCGCGGATGGTGGTGTTGTGGCGTCCGACGGTGGTCATGGCTCTCCTTGCCGGTGTGGTTGGTGGTCGGGTGCAGGTGTCCGCTCGGGGCTGGCGCCAGCTCGTCGTGGCGGACCCTTCGCGGGAAGGACAGCCAAGGAAACCGCGTGAACATCCGACCACCACCGCTCGTGTTTACGCGGGTGCGGTGACGGTGAACTTACCGATGCGATTGGGACGCACCACGTTCTGTCCGAACCGCCACGTGCAGCGCACGCCCACGCTATCGGCGTTGAAATAGACTTGGTCGGACACGGCGACCTGGACCGGTCCGACCGCGGACACCACCGCAGTCTTGTCGAGCACCATGCCCTGATTCGTGGGCATGGCGGGGTCGACGATCACCGGAAGGTCGAGTAGGAACCGTTGCGCGTCGGTGGCTCCGGTCCCCAGCAGCGAACCGGCGTACCCGGTCCCGACCTTGAATTTTCTAAGGTTGGCCCACGCCAGCGGCGACATCACGATGTGCGATGGCTGCGAGTAGTTCGCGGCCAGTGTGGCGAGCAGGTCGACGAGGCCGTCGAGGCTACCGGCGACCGCGCCACCGGAGACGATGCCTGACACGTTGAGCAGGCCGCCGGGGGGTGTGGTGGCCGGCCCGGTGGGGTTGGCCTGTGCGATGTAGGCAACGTTCGCGGCGCGGGTCACTGCACGCGCGACACTGACCGACAGCAGTTGCGCGGCGTTGGGCTGGCTCCACTGCTCCCGCGACAGGCGGATCAGCTGCGCGATCTTGCCGGTGTAGACGAGCACCTCGGCCAGATCAGGATTGGCCTCGGTCAGAGTGGCGCCTTCAGCGACGAAGCCTGCGGCGGCGTCGTCGACGTACTGCACGCGGACCGCGGGGGCGTCGCCCTCGACGCTTCCTGCGACGGTCGAGGTGGCCAGGATGAGTGCGTCGGGGACTGCGATATCCGGTGCGACTGCGGTGACGTCGGGTGACCAGGCTTTCGCACTGGTGAGTGTGGTTTCGGTGTTAGCCATTGTGGGACTCCTCAGAATGGGGGTGTCCGATACGCGAAAACCGCGTACCGGGAATCAATCTCGGTACGCGGCTCGCGTCAATCCGTTGCCCTACGAGGGCGGAAAGCTAGCTCGACTCCTGGTGTCTCACCGGGCGTCGGCGTCACCCCCGATTCTACCCCCGGAATGCACCTTCCCACGTGTTGCCGACCGGTATCGGCCCGGGACTGCGACCTTGGTTCGGGTCGGGTCGGGGGCCGGTCCGTGTCGGGGCCAAGCCAAGCGTCTCCGTTGCGTGCTGCACGGCGGCCGCCACCTTCTCTGGGTCAACGGTGCCGCCGTCGTCGAGCAGGTCGGCCACGGTGATCCCACTTGCCCAGAGCCCGCCCGGTTTCTGGATCGACTCTCCGGCGATGCGTTCGGCTTCCGTCCTTTGCAACGCCTCGACGGTCACGCGGAGCTCGTCGCGCTCGGCTTGCGCTTCCCGTAGTTGATGGCGGTACCGCGCTTCCCGCTTGTTCGGGTTGTCGCCCTGGTCCTCGACTACCTCGGCATCCTCCGCGCTGTCAGGGGTGCTTTCGGGTGCGGCAGGAGTGTCCGCGGCACCTGCCGCCGCGTCGGGCGTCTCCGTCGACGCTGCGATTAGTTCCTCGGCGTCGGTGGTGTTCTCGGTCATTTCTACGCAATCCCCTCGTTGTCGTCGGACTCCCACGCGGGGACGCACACGCCGTCCTCGTCGAATGTGAAGCGCATCGTGGTGGGCGGGTCGACGCCCAACGGTGCGCCGTCGAGGGTTTCGGATGCAGCGGCCTCGACGTTGAAGGTGATCGTCTTGCCCGCGACGCGCTCTTTGAACGCGGCGACGGGATCTTGGTCGTTGTCGTCGGTCATGGGGTGATCTCCGTTCCATTGGGCCAGCGTCGGACGCTGGCGTGACTTGCGTAGGTGTACAACTTCCCCGCGATTACGCCGTGTAGATCGCGCTCAGGTTGAGTGACAACCCATTCGGCGCAGCGGGTCAGAGCCGGGCACGTTCGGCAGAGCTGGGCCGCTTGGCGGGTGCGCTCACCCTCGGGGCCGTCCGCGCCGTCGAACATAGTTGCCTTCCCTCGGCAACGGGCGCCGGGCAGTGATGGTGCACCGGCGAGCGACAGCATGAGTTCGTCGAGCTGGCTCACAACGCCCTCACGACTCGAACGAGAATCTCTTGCGTTACCGGGGTAAGACTCACCTCGTAGAGGCCCGGCGATGGCTCACCGGGGTCGTAGGGCAGCGAGGAGCGCCAGGACGAGGGTTGCTCGGCAGCCGCGTCCGGATGCCACACATGGTGGGTGACGAGTCCGCGTTCAATCTCCGCGGACTGCTCGACGCGCCGCCCATCGGAGTACCGACGTGGATCGCCGAACTCCGCGGCCAGCGCGAGGATCTCGGTCACCGTCTCGTTGATCGCGTCGAGCTCGATCTCGTGGTCCTGGTCGCACGCGGCAATCGCGTCGCCCGTCCAGTCGGTCCGCGACTTCAGGAGTGCAGCGGCGCATTTCATCGCGTCGGCCGCGGTGCAATTGGTCGTCATGTCAGTTCTCCGTTGGGTTGGTTTGTTGGCGGAAAGTGCGAAGTGCGTTGGCGGTGCGCTGTTTCTGCCACTTGAGGCGGGATCGGGCGTCCTCCACGGTGTCCGGTGGGGGGTCGAGTGCAGCGATGGCGGCGACATCCTCGGCGGGTGCGTTCTCGTCGTCGTTGCGTTCACCGTCGGTGGGTGGGTAGATGGCCCACTCGAGAACGCCGTCGGTGAATGCCAGCAGCTTGAAGGTTCCGGCTACGGGTTCGCGATCACCGACCGGGCAGTGCTTGCGCAGGCCGCCGTGTCGATCCTTGTTCACCAACAGCGTTGCGCTGCCGCCGTGCCCGGGAGTGAAGGGCTGCTTGATCTTCACCCTGAGCGACACGCCACCGACGGCCCGACGTTTGGCCGCGGTGCCACCCGGTCCGACGGCCCGGGAGTCGGCGGACTTGGCGAGATGGTCGACGGCCAGGACTGCGGCACCGGATTTCGCGAGCGGCTTGAGCACGTAGGTGTGCACGGTGGTGAACTCGTCGGCGTTGTTGGAGTTCGACCCGTACATCGGCAGGAGTTCGCCGATCGAGTCCACGACGGCGACGGCGGGCCGCCAATCGGCCATGTCGTCGACCACCTGACGAAGTTCGGCGCGGTCCTCGGGCTCGCAGTACCGGAACCGATTGGGATCGCGCAGAGCATCGAGGGGTGCGCCGAGGTCGATGAGTCGCCGCACCGTCGCGGCTGCGCCGTTGTGGTCCAGGTCGATGATTAACACCCTCTTCCCGGCAAGAAGAGCCTCTACGCAGCAAACGAGGCAAAGCCACGTCTTGCCCGACTCTGGGTCACCGAAGCACCAGTTGACTTGGCCGGCGTAGAACAGTGCGGTTCCGTCGGTGCGCTTGCCGAGGACCGGTTCCGGCGGTTCCGGCATGGTTCCGTCGAGCAGGGCGCATATGTCCACGTAGAGACGTTTCTCGTCTGCGGTTCCCGGTTCCCGCATAGAGGGTTGGGAACCGGGAACTGTGGTCAATTCTGGCTTGGTTCCGGTTCCGGCTCGGTTCCCGGAACCGGGAACTGTCGCGGTTCCCGGTTCCGGTAATAGGGATCGGGAACCGGGAACCGCGGCGTCATTCAATGCATTGAGGCGTTCGGCGATGGCCTGCCCACGTGCTCCAGCAACATTCTGCGTCGTCACTGAGTCACCCGCTTGAGCCAGGGCCGAGCGGCATAGAACGCGTTGTGAGTGGTCACGTACCGGTTAGCCGCGGACCAATCGGCGGCGCTAGACAGGTCACGACTGGCCTCAGCCATCGCCTCCTGCGCGGTGTCGACGCGAAGAGCCCAGTGCTGGGCGTCATCGAAGAGGGCTGCCCACTTTCGCGGATCACCGCCGGAAAGGGCGCACCAGGCCGGCGTTCCCGCTGCGGGCCATGACGTGACGCCTGCCTGTTGAATAGCAGCTTCAACGAAGGTGCGGACTTCCCACCAACTCACCTGCCGCGATTCGCTAACGCCGTGATCGCGGCGGGCGGCGGTACCATTGGCAGATCCGTTGGCGCGGTGTCCTGGAAGAGCCCGGTTACCCGTAGGGGCCGGGCTTTTTCGTGGTGTCATTCAGCACCGCCGGTCGGCTGCAAGAAAGCGGCCAGCTCGTGTGCGTCGACCTTCAGAAGGCGGGGGCCGACTCGAACGGCGTTTAGGTGACCATTGGCGATCCAACGCCGGACTGTGCGATACGAGACGTCGCAGTAATCCGCGGCCTCTTGAAGGCCGATCAGTTCAGGGTGTCGCCGTTCCCGACGACTGAGAGGAGGACGTGAGTTCCTGGGCATGGGAAACCGCCTTTGCGGTCTCCGAGCGGCCCAACGGACTCGGTTCTGGCGTGATTCCCTGCCGGGCGTGAACCTTTGCGGACACAACGTTACACGGCAGGTCACTCAATATCGGACGATGACACCTTGCTGCGGCGTGTCCTCGGGCAGAAAGGCGCGGGCGGGCGAGCCAGGCTTCGCGCCGTTGATGTTGTGTCGCAGCACTTTTCCTGAGACAAAGATCCGGACATGGTCGCATCTGAGTTCGAACCATGGCCCTTGCGCACCCTCGACGAGGATCTCGTCGCCGAGGGTTTCGAGAAGCTGGTCGAACGATCCGGCGCGGGCGACCCACTTGCTATATCCGTCGGTTGTACGTGCTTGCCGGGCCACGTCCGCTGATTCTGCCTCCGCGACGGCGGGAGGGAGGTCATAGGGAGGTTGGTAGTAGCACCTGCCTCGAGGAGTCTGCCAGACGTGCAGCAACAGGCATCCCTTTGTACTGTGGCGATGGCGGTATTCCGCAAGCATTACCTCCTTTCTGGCCTTTTTAGTCATGCGCTCGTAGTCGTCGAGCACCACCTGTTCAATGCGGCTCCTGGCGATCACCTCGTCACGGATTTCGCCTGTAAACATCCGAAACTCGTCGGCTGCGTCGGTCATTTGCCCTCTCCTGTAACGAGTTTCGATAGCCGCTCTGCAATTTCGGCGTCGCGGCCTTCAGCGACGTGTTGATAGCGCAGCGCCATCTGCGGCGTGGTGTGCCCGAGACGATGCATGAGTTCCGCTGTAGTGGCTCCAGATTGGGCGGCGAGCACGGCGCCGACGTGTCGCAGGTCGTGAACGCGCATATTCGGCTTGCCGATCGCCGCACGGGCTTTCTCCCAATGGGTGCGGTAGTTGTCGCCATGCATGTGCCCGCCCTCGGTGTCGACGGGGAACAGCAAGGCGTCCGGCTCGCGACCGACGTGGTTCTTCAGATGCGCCAGCACCACCGGGCGGATGTGCGGCGGCACCGCCACGTCTCGGATGCCCGCGGCGGTCTTCGGCTCACCGATATGGAACTTGCCTTGACGGTAGGTAACCGCCCTCCGAATACGGAGCGTGGCAGCATCCTTGGTGACGTCCTTGCGGCGCAGCTCCGAGGTTTCGCCCCACCTCAGCCCACACCAGGCGGCCAAGATGACGCTTGCACGTAGTTCGGCGGGCATCTTCGCTGCGAGCTTGTCGACCTCGGCCGGGGTGAGCACGCTGACATCGCGCTTACGTTTGGTCTGCATCGCCGCGCGGATACGGCACGGGTTGGCGTCAAGCACCTCGTCTTGCACGGCCGTCGAGCAGATCGCATGCAGAAGGGCGTAGGCGTGCGCGTTGCGCGTCGAGTGGACGACGCCTAGACCCGTATGCCACTGCCGGACTCTGGTCGGCGTCAGCGTGACCATCTTGATGGCGCCGAGATCGGGCAGGATCAGTCGCTCGAGCATCGACTCGTAGTGCTGCTTGGTGCGTGGCCGCAGCTGCCGTTGCTCGAGCCAGTTGTCGGAGTAGACGCGTAACGTCACGCCATCCGAGCGTTCAATGGCGCCCCAGGTGCCCAGGTCGATCTTGCGGCGTTCGGCGGCGAGCCAGCCTTCGGCATCGCCTTCGGTGGCATAGGTGCGCGGCGCTTTGTGCAGTTTCGTATCTGGCCCGACGTAGGCGGCGCTGTAGCGACCGCTGCGCTCCTGCCGGATACGGCCGAACCCCCGGCGCTTCCGTGTCACTGGTCCGATTCCCTGCACAAGTTCTGCACAACATCAATGTATCAATGTGTCCGGCAGTGTCCTATACTGCCGGATAGGTGGAAGTGCAGAAAGACCAGCTAGAAGCATGGAAACCGCAGGTAAATGAACTAGCCACACCGGAATGTCTCGTCAGGTTCGAATCCTGCCGGGGGCACCACGGTTCACCGAGGCGAGTGCCGCAGCTCGCGGCCCCCCACACGTGATGGCCATGCGCCGAGTGTGCGGCCTCATACTCCCTTCGCCGCGAGTTGCGGATGACACTGCACAGTCGCCGGAATGGTGGCGCCCGCGAGCGGCCACACCAGGCGATCTAACACCGATTCTGTTCGGATGTGATGTTTGGTGATATCTTTGGTGTGACCGAGAGCACTCGACGAGGAGGTCGGAGTCGCCCATGCAGTCCACCCGACCCAGCGGAAACGCCCATCGCCGGTCCGAGATCGTCGCCTTCGTCAAGGCCCGCGGCGTCGCCCGCATCGACGAGATGGCCGACCGGTTCGGCGTCAGCACCATGACCATCCATCGCGACCTCGATCACCTCGACGCCCACGGCATGCTGCGCAAGGTGCGCTCCGGGGCCGAGGCGCCATCGAGCGAGGCGTTCGAGCGCAACGTCGAACTCCGTAGGGGTCTCAACGTCATCGAGAAGCAAGCGGTCGCGTGCGCCGGCTACCGCTGGGCCGCGAAGCAGGTCGACATGCAGGCGGTGGCGCTCGATGACAGCACCACGGCGCTGCACGTGCTGCCGGAGCTGTTGAGGCACGTGCCAGTGACCCACGCGCCCCTGACCGTGGTGACGAACTTCCTGCCGGCCATCAACGAGCTGTCGACCGACCCCCGGGTCAGGCTGAACGCGATCGGCGGGGACTACGTCGCCGACTTCTCGTCGTTCGTCGGCCCCCAGTCGGTGCGAACGCTGCGCGACATGCACTACGACGTCCTCTTCATGTCGGTGACCGCCGTATCGCGGGGCATGTGCTTCCACCCCTCTAGCGCGGCAAGCGAACTCAAGCGGGCCTTCATGGCGAGCGCCGAACTCTGCGTACTGCTCATCGACCACACGAAGGTCACCCGTCGCGCGATCCACCGCATCTGCGACCTCGAGGAGTTCGATGCCGTCGTCGTCGACGACGGGCTCGACGCGGCGGAGGTGCAACGCCTCGAGGACAGCGGTGTGAACGTCATCGTCGCGGCGCGGGACATGCCAGGAGGCGGCCAACGATGACCTCACCCCTGGTGATCGCGGTCGACTGTTCGACGACGGCGGCCAAGGCGATCGTCGTCGACGCCACGGGGCGCACCGTCGGTACCGGCTCGCATGGCCTCGACACCCGCAGCCCGTCGCCGCATCGGTTCGAACAGAACGCCGACGACTGGTGGGCCGCCACCGATCTGGCCGTCAGACGGGCGCTCGAGGGCATCGACGACCCCGGCGCGGTGGCCGCCATCTGTGTCACCCACCAGCGCGAGAGCTTCGTCTGCCTCGACGCCGACGACCGGCCCATCCGACCGGCGATCCTGTGGCTAGACGGTCGCGCGCACGATGAGGCCAGCCGGTATGGCTCACCTCGGGTCGAACTGTTGTCGGGTAAACCCGCCGACATCACACCCGGCCTCTACAAGCTGCTGTGGTTGCGCGACCACGAACCGGAGACCATGGCGCGCTGCCAGCGGCTCGCCGACGTCCACACCTACCTGGTCCACGCCATGACGGGCCGGTGGGTGTCGAGCACCGCATCGGTGGATCCGCTGGCGTTACTCGATCAGGCCACCGGCGACTACAGCAGCGAGCTCCTCGACCTCGCCGGCCTGCGCCGCGATCAGCTGCCCGACCTCGTGCCCACCGGCACCTCCCTCGGGCCGCTGCGCGCCGACGTCGCCTCCGGGTGGGGCCTCGGCAGCGACGTGACGGTGGTGGCGGGCACCGGTGACGGTCAGGCCGCCGGGATCGGACTGGGGGTCACCGATCCTGGGGCCGCCTATCTGGTGCTCGGCACTGCCGTGGTGATCGGCAGCGAGACGACGACGTACCTGCCCTCACGGGCTTACCGGTCGATGGTCTCGGCGATGCCGGGTCAGACCACGGTGGAGACGTTCAGCTCGTCGGGCACCTTCCTGCCGACGTGGTTCCGGCAGCAGTTCGGCGACTCCGCCCTCGCCGGAGCCCCCGATCCGGAGTTGGAGGGTGCGGCCGCCATGCTCCCGCCCGGCAGCGAGCATCTACTGACGCTCCCCTACTGGAACGCTGCGCAGACGCCGCACTGGGACAGTCGGGCTTCGGGGGTGACGTTGGGCTGGCAGGGCTGCCACACCCGCGCCCACTTCTACCGGTCCCTGCTGGAGGGCATTGCCTTCGAACTCCGCATGCAGCTCGACGGGTTGGAACAGGCGCGGGGGGAACGCGTGGCGGTGATCCGCGCGATGGGCGGCGGCGCACGTAGCGAGCTCTGGGTCCAGATCCTCGCCGACGTCTTCGACCGACCGCTGCAAGTCTGCGCCGCCGGCGAGATCAGCGCGCTGGGGGCAGCGGCCGTCGCGCTGACCGCCATCGGTGAATTCCCCTCGCTTCCCGAAGCGGCGGCGGCAATGGCCACTACCGACGCAGTGGTCGAACCCCGGCCGTGGGCCGCCGCGGCGTATGCCGAGCTGCGGTCGGTGTACCAGCGCATCTACGTGCATACCAATGACCTGCTCCACGACCTGCATGACCTATCGCTAGGAGAATCGCAATGAGAGCCGCCATGTTCTACGGGCCAGGAGACCTACGCCTGGAGGACGTCCGAGCGACGGAACCAGGCCCTGGTGAGGTGCTGGTGGAGGTCAAGGCCGCAGCGACCTGCGGGACCGACTTGAAGTCGTACCGGCGCGGGCACCCGAAGCTGTTCCCCGTCCTGCCGTCAAGGTTCGGCCACGAGTTCGCCGGGGTGGTCACCGCCGTCGGCGACGGGGTCGATCAGTTCGCCGTCGGGAATCGCGTGGTCGCCGCCAACACGGTGCCGTGCGGTCACTGCTGGGCATGCATCCGCAATCGCGAGAGTCTTTGCGAGAACCTCGAATTCCTCAACGGCGCCTTCGCCGAGGAGGTGATCATCCCGGCTGCCATCGTCGCCAGGAATACCTACCTGCTCCCCGACGATCTCGACTTCGCCGACGCCGCACCACTGGAGCCGCTGGCCACCGTGGTGCACGGCATGGCCGAGACGGGAATCGAACTGGGCGACACCGTGGTGGTCCACGGCGCGGGCCCGATCGGTTTGATGTTCGTCCGGCTCTCCACGCTGCGCGGCGCCAACGTCGTCTCCGTCGACCAGTCGCCGTGGCGTCTGGAGCAGGCCACGCGAGCGGGAGCGGTGCAAACCGTTGACCTGTCCGGTGTTCCAGATTTCGACGATCGAGTCGCGTTGATCAAGAGCCACACCCCGCACGGACGCGGCGCCGATGTCGGAATCGAGGCCGTCGGCCTACCGCAGGTGTGGGAGCAGACCGTGCGCACGCTGCGGCCCGGGGCTACCGCGGTGCTCTTTGGCGGAACCCCCAAGGGCGCACCGTTTTCCGTCGACTCGAGTGCCATGCACTACGAGGAGTACACCCTCAAGGGCGTCTTCCATCACACACCGAACTACGTCCGCACCGCCGTCGAGCTGCTGGCCAGCCGAAAGGTCGACGGCTCCATGCTGGTGACCGAGCGTCGACCGTTGGAGGCCCTGGTGCCCAGCCTGGAGGACATGGCCGCCGGCCGCGGCTCGAAGTACATCCTCGTCCCATGAGCGACCGACTTCGGTTCGGCGACGAACGCGCACAGGTCGTCGAGGCCTGCCGATTCCTGAGCCGGTCCGGGCTGGTGGTGGGCACGGCGGGGAACGTATCGGTGCGCGTGGACGATCACGTAGTCATCTCCCCCAGCGGCGTCGACTACGAGACGATGTCGCCTCGCGACGTCGGGATCCACGACCTCGACGGCCACGTGGTCGACGCGGTGCTCGAACCGTCCAGCGAGCTGGCCCTGCACCTGGCCGTCTACCGGTCATCGGAGCACAGCGCGGTCGTCCACACGCATGGACCGGCCTCGACCGCGCTATCCACCGTGGTCGACGTGGTGCCGGCGTCCCACTACTACTCGGCGTTGTTCGGTGGTTCGGTCCGCGTCGCGCCGTATGCGACCTTCGGAACGCCGCAGTTGGCCGACAACGTCACCGCCGCACTTCGGGATCGGACGGCGGCGCTGATGGGCAACCACGGCGCGGTCCTCGTCGGTACGGCGTTACCCAAGGTGCTCGGCCTGGTGCCCTACCTCGAGTACGTGTGCGACGTGCACCTCCGGGCCATGGCCACCGGGGCGAGCGTCCGCGTTCTGGACGATGACGAGCTCGCCGAGGTGGGTCGACGGCTCTCGGGCTATGGCCAGCAGACCACCGATACCGCGACAGAACCTGAGTAGTCCAGCAGCGTCAGCCGTAGCAGCCGGCAGCGTCTGCGCGAGCCAGCGCGATGACCTGAGCACGATCGGCGGCCTGGGCTCTCGAACTATCGGACCCGTACGTGACGCTCAGGTACTGCCACTGCCTGAACGCACTCTGCTGCGCGTTGTTGAGTTGTCCGCACTGTCTCGGCAGGGCAGCCGCGGTGGGCGCCGCAACGAGACCGACCCCGCCGGCGATCGCCCCCGCGGCCAGCATTCCGCCAACGATTCGACGAATGTCCACAATGATTCTCCTTCTGTCGTCATGCCAGCGATGCCCATTGCGCCGCAGCAGTCTTGGGGTTTTGAAACGGGTTGGCTTCGTTGCGCGACGGCAGGTGCGTCGTATGGAGCGCGCTCAGCTAGCCGGAGCGCGCTCGACGCCGGAGCGAACCACGAGCACGGACAGCACGACGGCCACCAAGAGCAGTGCGGGGACGTCCCCGGCCAGGTGCCCCATGTGGTGTCCGCCGCCGAAGGACTGCACCGCCATGATCGAAGCGTGTACTGCGCTGGACCACGCGGCGAACCAGATCAGGCTCAGGTTGGCCGACGGGTTCCGTGCCGCGTTGATCAGGAAGACGCCAAGCGTCGCGTACAGGCCCACGATCATCATGAAGTAGTCGGATTCCTCCGGAGCGCCGGCATGCCATGCCCAGCCCGCCGGCCACACCACGGCCAGGGGATAGAGCAGCAGGCAGATCGCGCCGAAGATCACGAGTGCGATCCGCAGAAGCTTGTACGCAGGTGACACTCTGTCCTCCAAACGATTTCGTACCGACACTCTCTCAACGTGCGCGGCGGGTCGAATGGTTCAATCGATTCGGCGTCACCCGAGGGCGAGGTTGCGGGTGATCTCCCGCGACGCCCTCTGCACGAGCTCGGCGAGTCCGGCGGGCACGGAGGGCGTGAGCGAGATGGCGCTGATCGAGGCGTTAGGCTCCCCGCTGGGCCGCCGCACCGGAGCGGCAACGCAACACACGCCGGTGAGCACCTGCTGGCGGTCTATGACGAGATTCCCGGGCCTGGCGAACGTCGCGCGGGCCTGCCGCCATTCTTCGTCGGACACACCCGACGGGGCCTCGCCACCAAGGCTTCCCGCCGCGACGAGCAGCAACTGTCCCGCAGCATGCGTCGGGGGAAGCTCGTCGAACGGCTGCATCCGCGGCACGTCCTTCACCACCCCGCGCGTCGCCGTGACCACCCGGATCCTGCCTTCGTGCAGTACCGAGATCGAGACGACTGTGGCGGTCAGGGATGACAACGTCCGCGCCGGTTCACGCGTCGCAGCCCCGATCGCGGTCAACATCGTCATCTGCCCGGTCATCGTCGATGCCCAAACCTTTCCCTCGAGGGCCGTGTCGGGCTGAAGTGTGGGTCGCCACGGAATGACCGCGAAAGGCTTCGGTTCGCTCAGCGGACCGACTCACCCGCACTGATCGGGAACTACAGCAAACAATCTGCTGCTAGTGTCATGATCAGCGTGTCGATTTGCCGAGAGTTCGACGCAAGCGTAAATGACGTGTCGTAGCGGCACATGGCCGACGATTTCGACCCATTGACATCGACGGATCGCTACCCGACCGGCCCCGGGGCCGATCATGACCCATCGTCGAAACGGTTGCAGTCATTTTGCCGTCCCCCTTCAGTGCCCACAAGTGGTAGTTTCAGCAATCGCCTAGGTCCGATTCAGGGCGAAAGTATGTTTTCGGGGCTGGAGGATCGTCGTGGTGTCGCTAACCGTGGCAGCCGGGGACGCTGATGAGGCACGACCGGGCAAGGCGCGCGCCGTCCGTCGTCTAGTGCCGCGCGGAATCAGCGCGATGCGGCGCCAAAGCGCATTCGCCCTGCGTTCACTCGCGGAAACGCCACTGGTCAGCCACTGGAGTGACCAGCGGTACGACGCGAAGCGAGCCAGACACGCCATTCGGCTTCCCTCCGTGTCCGACGAACAGCGCACCGTGCTCGCCGATCTCGACGACGCCGGGGTCGCCGTGCGCGCCGTCGACCTGCCACCCGACGTCGTGGCGTCAGCCGACCGCTTCGTCGGATTGCTGCGGCGCAAGACCGTGGACAAGCCTTGCGTGAAGGCGACGCCCCGGGAACTCGCGGGCGATCCGACGCTGTTCCTGTGGGGGTTGTCCGGACACCTCCTGGATCTCGCCGAGTGCCACATCGGCTTGCCGGCGCGTTACCTGGGCGTCGAGGTCAAACGCGAACTGGTCGAATCCGCGGCGGGCGGCAACCACGAAGCCGTCCGTCGCTGGCATCTCGACCACGAGGACCGTCGAATTCTGAAGGTCGTCATCTACCTCGCCGACGTCGGCGCCGGTGCCGGGCCGTTCGGCTACGTACACCGGTCCCACACCGCGGCGATCCTCGAATCGACGCGTGGTCACAACCTGCGGGGCGTCCCCGACGACAGGATGCAGGGCCTGGTGCCGCGCACCGAGTGGACGCAGGTCACCGGTCCAAGGATGACGGCAATTCACGTCGACACCGGCCAGGTCTTCCATCGAGTCTTCCCGCCGTCGACCTCTGAGCGGTACTCGGTGACGTTCGCCTATTCGAGCCGGTCGCCGTATTACGTCTACTCCCGGCTGATGCTGCCGCGCCGCGCGATACAGCAACTGCGGCATAGTGTTTCGCAGCGGCAATGGGATGCGCTCTGCGTCGGCCGCCGCGGTCCAGGCGCGGGCTGAGAGCCTCGATCAGGCGAATTCCTTGGCCACGGCGGCCACTCGGCGCAGCTGGTCGAAGTCCGAACTCGTCGGGATGAGGTGCACCTCATCCGTGCCGATGGCCTCGAACCCACGCAGCACGTCGACTAGGTCGTCGTCATCGCCCGCCCAACCCGTCGTCGGTGCCATCGCGTCGACGAATTCGCCAGGAATCCAGTTCATGTAGCGACGCAGGTGGCGGTGCATCTGAGCGCGAGGCTCGTCACCGTTCCCGATGGCGAACCAGAACGACGTCGCCAGATGAGGCGCGGGCCGCCCGGCCTCGCTCCACGCGTCCCGCGCGACGTCGAACAGCTCGTTCTCCTTGTCGAGGTCTAGGTCGAGGGTGGTTCCCGCCATCCCGTCGGCCCACGTCGCAGCGCTTCGAACCGTCTTGGGTCCGATGGTCCCGACCAGCAGCCGCGGACCGCCCGACTGCACCGGCGGAGGTCCGACGGGGAGGATGGACTCGGTGAGCTTCTCGCCCGCCCACACCCGCCTCATCGTCGCGACGCGCTCTGCCATGCCGCGCATCGTCTGGGTCGACATGTCGGCGCCGACCGCGTCGTAGTCTTCCTTCCTACCGCCGATGCCGATGCCGACGGTGAGCCGCCCGCCGCTGAGCATGTCGCCGGTGGCCAGCGCCTTCGCCAGCATGACCGGGTCGTGCAGCTGCGGGACGATGACGGTCGTGACCAGCCGAACGCGATCGGTCCACGCACTCAGTGCCCCGAGGAGCGTCAACGAGTCCGGGTTGTCGAAGGCGATGCGCTCACCCCAGCACAGGGAGCTGAACGGGCCACCGTCGATGGCCCGCGCCCACGCCTTCAGCGTGGCGGCGTCGAGGTCGGGTTCCATCACCGGCAGCGTCATTCCAATGTCCACGACCGGATTCTGACACGCGCCCAGTCCGCGCCCGTCCGACGTCCCCACCTGACAGCATGGTCGACATGACGATCAACGCACGTTCCATCGAACACGTTCGGCTCACCGTCACCGACATCGCGCGGTCCCGACGCTTCTACGAGTCCGTGTTCGGCTGGCCGGTCGCCTTCGAGGTGCCCGAGGGCGCCGACGCCGCCACCCTCGAGCAACTGGGCTTCCTCTTCGGTGGCGTCATCTACGACATCGGTGACGCACTGATCGGACTACGTCCAGTCGCCGACGACCGGTTCGACGAGGATCGCGTCGGCCTCGACCACCTGTGCCTACGCATGTCGGCCCGGGGCGAACTCGACTCGGCCGCAGCACATCTCGATGACCTCGGGATCGAGCACGAGGGGATCAAGGACATCGGGGTCGGCTACATCCTCGAGTTCCGCGATCCCGACAACATTGCGCTGGAACTGATGGCGCCGAAATGAGTCACCGGGCCAGGCCCGCCACCTTCAGGAGTTCCGGTCGACGCAGCACCATGCCTACCCACATCAGCACGCCGAAATAGACGGCGAAGAGAGTCGCGCTGAACAACGGCGCCTCGACTCGCATGTTCGCCGTGACCGCACCGCCGAGGTAGGCCGTGATGCCCAGGGCGCCGAGTACCGCCGTCCGCGGAACCGCGTAGACCACGACGCAGACCGCCAGCACCACGCCCATGACGAAGGCCTGGCTGGCGGGAAACCCCAGCGCCTCGGTGCCCTCCTTCACCTGCGGCGCACCCGCGAGCTTCCCGCCCGCGTCGAAGACGAGGAACGCGCCCACCAGCACGCTGATGCCGACGCCGATCCGCCCGCTCAGTCGACCGCCCGCGTGGGTGGGGACTTGGGTGTGGGGCTCGGTGGCTTCGACGTTCATGGCACGCTCCTGTCCGCGGAAATGATCTGGTACCGAGTCAGACACGCGCCGCGCGCAGAACTCATCGCATCGCGGCGTCGACGAACGTGCGCAAACTAGGAGCGCTGACCGGCGTGTCGGGGTACGGACACGCACGCTCGCGCAGGAGGGGGTTAACCCCCGCAGGGGTCTCGGGGAAACGCCATACCAGAGGGCGACGGGACTCCCTAGGTTGAAGGCATGGTGGCAATGACCCTTGACGAACCGCTTCCCCTCCAGGACGCGCCCTCCCACTCGCGCCGGATCGGCGTGGTGCCCTCGGCCTCGATGCTGACCGGCGCCGCCATCGGCGTGCTCTGGTTCTGGATCCCGTTGACGATCCTCATCGTCGCGATCTCGTCGATACCCTCGGTCATCGGTTTCCTCGTGGCCGGCGTGGTGTTCATCTATCTGATGCGCGGCGTTAATTGGATCGAACGCGTCCGCAGCGAAGCCGTCTTCGGCTTCGGCATTCCCTTCGCGCCTCGTAAGACGTCGGGCTACAGCGGCTTTCAGCGCTGGGCGCATCAACTCTGGCTGGACGTCAGCAGTGCACGGTTCTGGAAGACAGTCGCCCACCACTATCTGCGTCTGAGCTACGACGTGTTCGCGAGCGCTATCGCCCTGGCGTTGCTAACGTTCGCGTTCGCCGGCCCCGCGGTCGCCACGGCGATCGATCGAAGCGATGCGGCGGCGGGCCTATGGTTCCTCTCGCCACCGCTGGCGTGGCTGCTGGCCGTGGTCGCATTGCTGGCCGCCAGCGCGATCGTGGTCTTCGCACCCGCGGTCGACGCATCCATCGACCGCTGGCTCCTGCCGGCGTCGGCGACCGCCGCACTGCAGGACGAAGTCAGCGCGTTGAGCGACGCCCGCGAAGGCGCGGTGTCTTCGGCGCAGACCGAACGCCATCGCATCGAGCGCGACCTGCACGACAGTGTGCAACCTCGACTCGTCTCACTGGCGATGACGATCGGCTTGGCCCAGACCAAGCTCGACACCAACCTCCCCCAGGCCAAGTTGCTGATCGCCGAGGCCCACGACGACGCCAAGAGCGCCCTCGTCGAACTGCGCAACGTGGTGCGCGGCATCGCACCGACGATTCTCGCCGACCGGGGACTGGATGCCGCCCTGTCCTCGGTGGTCCAACGCATCGAAACCTCGGGCGTACCCACCTCGCTGAACGTGTACCTGCCCCGCCGGCTACCCGACGAGGTGGAGGCGTGTGCCTACTTCGTGGTGGCCGAGGCACTGACCAACGTGGCCAAGCACGCGAGGGCCACCCAGGCCGTGGTGACCGTGCGGTTCGACGAGACCTCGAACGCGCTGCACGTCTCGGTGTTCGATGACGGGGTCGGCGGCGCCGCCGCGACCACCGACGACGATGCGACGGGCCTGCGTGGCCTTGGCGACCGGGTTCGCGCGGCGCGAGGTAACTTCGAGGTGTCAAGCCCCGCAACGGGTCCCACCATCGTGACGGCGGTGTTGCCATGCGGATCGTGATCGCGGAGGACTCCGCGCTCCTGCGGGCGGGTATCGAGCGGATCCTGAACGACGCGGGCCACCAGGTGGTGGCAGGTGTCTCCGACGCCACCGACCTGTTGCGCCTCGTGCGAGAACTGGCGCCCGACCTGGCCATCCTGGACGTCCGGATGCCGCCGACGTTCACCGACGAGGGGATTCGGGCTGCGGCACTGCTCCGCAGCCAGAATCCGGAATCACCGGTGCTCGTGCTGTCGCACTACGTGGAGGAACGGTATGCGGCAGATTTGATCGCCTCGGACACCAAGGGATTCGGCTACCTGCTGAAGGACCGCGTCGCCGACGTGCCGTCGTTCCTCGACGCGGTCGCCGTCGTGGGCGGGGGCGGCACCGTGCTCGACCCGGAGGTGGTGTCACAAATCCTCGTCCGCTCGCGGCAACGCTCCACGCTCGACGCGCTCACCGCCCGCGAGCTCGAAGTACTTCAGCTGATGGCCGAAGGCCGGGCGAACTCCGCAATCGCCGGCGCGCTGCACGTTTCGGTCGGTTCGGCCGAGAAGCACATCGCCTCGATCTTCGCGAAGCTGGGCCTGGCTCCCGACACCAGCGAGAACCGCCGCGTCCTCGCCGTCCTCCGTTACCTCGAATCCTGAACCAAAGGACTTTCACCATGACGACCATTGCTCCTCCGCCACCCGCGCCCGCTTCTCCCCCGCCACTCACTCCGGGCAACCGCACCGCCGTGCGGGTCCTCCTCGTCATCGCCGCCGCCGCGGTGGTCATCAGCACCGTCGTTGCACTCGGGGTTACGTCCTGGGGCCTGAGCACGCTGCGCGTGGTGGCCGACGAGAAGGCCCTTCCCGCCGACACCAAGGCGCTGGTCATCGACATCGGCGACGTCCCCGCCGCGGTACGCATCACCGCCGATCGGGATGGCGGCGAACCAAGGGTGAGGATGCGGCTGCTCAACTCGTCCCGCGCGGGGGATCACAACCTCACCCTCACCGACGAGGCGGGCACCGCCCGGCTGGTGGTCGATGGCGCCCCATCCCCCTTCACCGGCTGGGCGAGATCGCCACTGGGCGACTGGGACAGCGCAGGCGAGGTGAACGTGATCCTGCCGCCCGAACTGGCTCGTCGCATGTCGATCACCGTCCGACAGCAGCGCGGCATGGTGTTCACCCAGACCGACGTGGACGAACTAGTGGTCGACAGCGCTCACGGTGACGTCCTGCTCGGTGGTGGGGCTCGTCGTGTCCAGATCCGCACCGAGGACGGCGATGTCTCGACCCGCGAACCCACGTCCGTGACCGAGTCGTTCGTGGTCGATTCGTCCGACGGGGACGTCGACGCCGAATTCCGGGATGCGGCTCCGCGGAGGGTCGACGTGACCACCCGCGACGGCGACGTCGCGATGTCGCTGCCTCGGCCCGGCCCGTATCTGGTCAACGCATCCGGCGGCTCGACCCAGGTTGAGGTGCCCAGGACCAACGACCCGGCCCGGGCAGCCGCCACGGTGACGGTTCGATCCGACACCGGCGACGTCACGGTGAACGGCCTCAGCCGCGGCTGACCGGACGCATGCCGTCGTGGCGGACGGGCCGGTCGGCCCGTCCGCCACTGCATGCGCTCAGCAGGCTAGGTCTACCCGCATCGTCTTCGAGACGACGGTGACGGCAGGTGACGAGCCTCCGCGCGAGTCCACGGTGGAGAACGTCTGACCCGTTCGGACGGACGTGACCGAACAGGCCGAAAGTTCCCCTGCGCCAGTCCTAGTGACGATGACGTGGTAACCGTCGGCCGCCAAGGACTTCACCGTGTCGGCGGCCGGTGACGGTTCGGTAGGCGCGGCATTGGCTGCTGAGCCGAAGGCGAACGCCGCGGCGGTCAAGCCGGCGATGATTGGTAATGCGAACTGCTTCATGGGTGGATCTCCCAGCGTCACGGGGAGCCCGTCGCTCCCGCACGCCCCCAACGCTATTGACGGTCGGGCCAGCTGGGCATGGCGCTTTCCTACGACCTTCGTGGGGGATATCCCCCGAATGACGTTGAGGCTGACGGCTTTTGGATCGTGGTCAGACCAGCGATGCCATGATGTCCGCGACGGAACCCTCGGTGGCCTTCCGAAATCCTTTGCCCGCCCACACGTTTACGCCATGCGGGTCGCCCGCCTTGACGGCCGCGGCCCGCACGGGGCTCGTCATGTAGTGGATCTCGGGGTAGCCCAGGGGTGCCTGCGCGTCGTGGTCGTCGATGAACCGGTTGCGCAGGCCGCGGGCATACCGGCCGGAGAAGCATCGGGTCACGGCGGTCTCGGTGAACTGCGGGTCGCGCAACGCGGCGCGGTGCACCGGACTGCTGCCCGCCTCGTCCGCCAGCAGGAACGCGGTGCCCAGTTGGGCAGCTACCGCGCCGGAGACCAGGACGTCGGCGACGTCGGCGGCCGTCATCAGCCCGCCGGCGGCGATCACCGGGACGTCGAGTGCGGTCGTCGTGGCGCGCAGCAACTGATCCAGCGGCTGGGTCGGCGGGGCGGCCGCCGGGTCGAGCGTGCCGCGGTGCCCACCCGCCGCCGGGCCCTGGACGGCAACGGCATCCACGCCGCGCGCGACGGCGGTCTCAGCCTCGGCCAGCGTGGTGACCGTGGCGACCGTCGTGATGCCGCCGCCGCTGAGTCGCTGACATTCGTCCGCGGTCGGCAGACCGAAGGTGAAGGACACCACCTCGGGTTTGAGGTCCATCACGACGGCGAGTTTCGCGGCCCAGTGGTCGTCGTCGTAACGCGGTTCCCCGAGTTGGGCACCGTAGCGTTCGGACTCGTCGGCCAGGGCGATCGCATACCGGCGGATCGCGTCGGGCTGGGCCGCACTCGACCGGACGACGAAGAGGTTCACGCCCAGTGGACCCGTCGTCAGCCCGCGCGCCGCGGTGATGCGTTCGGCGAAAAGCTCGGACGTCAGATAGCCGGCGGCCAAGAAGCCGAGGCCGCCCGCGTTGGAACCGGCCGCGGCGAGCTCCGGCGTCGTCGCGCCGCCTGCCATTGGCGCGACGATCAGTGGCGTGTCGAGCGAGCGCATGTCGAAACTCATCGCTACATCCTGCAACGCCGTGCCGGCCGCGCCCAAGGTGGTTCGGTCGTCGAGATGGTCATCAGTTTCAATCACACCATCGTGGCCGCTAAGATCCGCGAGGAGCAGTCACGCCTTAGCACGGTGTCAGCCTCACTTCCGCCACTACCTCGCGATCATCAGCCGGCCGTACGGGTTTGGCGGCTGAGCACCCGCGCCGCCAACCTCGCGACGCCGTCGCCGCGCAGGGCGCCTAGCGCCCTCGGCCGGTTGCCCAGCACGGACACCAGGTCAGCAGCCCGGCCTTCGACGACGGGCCCGGTGCCGTGCGTCCACTCGGCGTCGGTGGCGACGAGGTGCAGTCCGAGGCTGTTGGCGAACGCGGGCACGAACGGGTTGGGCACCGTCACCTGCGTCCTCAGCACGTCGACGAGCGCATCGGTGGCGATGACGGGCTCGCGGTCGACTGCCATCACGATGTCGAGCTCGTGGGTGACGTGGTCGCCGAGCAACAGCCGACGCGGGAAGTACCGGCCGATGCCCTCAGGGCGCTCGACGAACCCCGCAAAGTCGGCCAGCAGTTCGGCGGGGGTGCGCGACGACCCCTTCTCGCGTGCCAGCGCGGCGTTGGCCGGGTTGAACGCGCCGCGGTGACGACCCATCTCGGCGGCGAACGCACCGATGGCACAGCTGTAGCCGACGACGAGGTGGGCCAGAATCTCGCGGTTGGTCCAATCGGTGCAGAGGCTCTGCGCCGCCCACTCGTCGGGCCGCAGCGTCGCGGCGACCGCTAGGAAGCGAACGTCGTTGGCCCGCAGGCGTTCACGCGTCGACATCGAGATGTTCCACGAAGAATGCGGTCTGATCGATGAGCACCCTGCCGAGCAGCGGTGGATGGTAGATCGTGAAGTGGTCGGAGTCGTAGTGCCTCGCGAGGCCGCGTGGCGCCCGCTCGGCGACCAGTTCCGCGTACCGCGGGTCGATCAGATTCTCGCGGTCGCACACGCAGACCAACAGCGGAGCGCTGACGCGGCGGGCGTCTCGAAGCGCCGACGTGGCGATCATGGCGACCGCGTCCGCCGCCGCGATGCGGTTGTCGAACGTGCCTCCTGGCGGCACGGTGGAGTTCCATCCGTCCAGCGCGCCCGACGCCGTCACCATGGCGACGCTTCCCTGCGGTCCCACGATCGGCACATAGCGGCGACCGCGGCGGAGTAGCCCACCAACGGCGTCGTCGACGATCGCAGGCGTCAGCCTCAGGGGCCCCCGCAACCCCAGACTGCGCGCCGCGCCAGGCCCGTGCACGATCGGGCACTGCACTACTGCGGCCGCGACGTCGGATCGTCCAGCTGCCGCCCGGATCACGTTCATGGCACCGAGGCTGGTGCCCCACAGCCCGACGCGGCCCGGATCGACGTCCTTCCGTGTCATCGCGTAGGTCAGCGCGGCCATGACGTCCTGGCGTTGCCTTGCCAGCGAAATCCGTTGTCGCGGTTCCCCACCGGAAGCTCCGGTGTGTCGGTAGTCGAATGCCAGCGTAGCAATGCCGGCGGCCGCAAAGTGTTGCTCGTACTGCGTCAGCAGCATGTCGTGGGTGGCGCCGAGTCCGTGCGCCAGCACCACCGCGGGATGAGAGCCGGCGCCGGGCGGCAGGGTCAGCCAGGCGGCACACCGCGTCCCCCCGGACACGAAGTCGACGCGCTCGGTAGGAATCTCGGCGATGTCGTCGATCATCATCGACCCTCCTCGATAAGTACGCTGTACGTGTTGCTTCGCATCATGCGTTAGGTACGGTGTACGTGTCAAGCGTTTCGACGGCGCGGCAGGAGTCAGGCGATGGTGCGGGCACGGTTCACCAGGGACGAAATAGCCTCGGCAGCATTACAAATCGTCGACGAGTCCGGCCTGAGTGCGCTCAGCATGCGGTCCTTGGCCAGTGCGCTCGGGACCGGTCCGATGACGATGTACAACTACGTGACGAGCAAGGAAGCACTAGAGGAACTCGTCGTCGCCGCGGTCGTCGCCGCGGTGTCGGTGCCGCCGCCGGGCCAGGACTGGCGCCATGACCTCCACGCCATCGCCACCGAAATGTGGCGCGGCGTGCGCGCCCATCGCGCCGCCATCCCCCTGGTGCTGACCCGTCGCATGGCGTCGGCGACCGGCTTCGCCATCGTCGACGCCCTCGTCGTCGTCCTCGGGCGCGCCGACCTGACGGACCGCGACCGTCTCGCCGCATTCCACGCCGTCTTCGCCCTGGTGATCGGGTCGGCTCAGGCCGAGCTCGCCGGGCCACTGACAGGTGGCGCCTCAGAAGCGGCCGCGACCATCGGCGCAGTGGCCGGCTCCGAGTTCCCCCACGTCGAACAGCTCTCCAAGGTGGCGATGGCCACCACGGTCGAGGACGACTTCGACCGGGGTCTGCAGATGCTGATCGCCGGCATTGCGGCGCGCTCCCGGTAGCTCACACCGAGCGTGCGCGAAGTGTCGTATTCACGCGGCATGTCGCCTGCAGACGCGCACGCTCGCGGAAGGACGGCAATGCGCTAGGCGTGGCCGCGCTCCTCCTCCTGGCCGACGTACTCACCCGCGAGCGTGGCGACGTGGTTCGGCAGGTCACCCGTCGCGACGTCAGCCAGGCTGGTCTCCTCCAGCACCGACCGCATGCTGGCGCGAAGCGCCCGCCACACGTCGGTCAGCGCGGCCGTCGGGCCCGCGTACGGCAGGTCGCCGAGGCCGATGTCGCGGACGCTGGCCAGTGGACCGTCGATGCAGCGCAGCACGTCGGCGATGCTGATCCCGGCGGCGGGCCGGGCCAACGCGTAGCCACCGTCGCGACCGCGGTGACTGCGCACCAGCCGATCGGTGCGCAGATCGGACAGGATGTCGACGAGGAACTGCGGCGGGATGCCCTGCGCCTTGGCCAGGTCGTCGGTCTTGACGAGCTCGCCGTCGGCCACCGTGGCCAGCTGCACCATGGCCCGGACGGCATACTCCGCCTTGGCCGACATCCGCATGATGCGAATCATGCCATCGACCCGACTGCAGACCCCGCCGAAGTGGTGCACGATCGATGCATGCCCACCCGCGTGACGTGCTGTCAGATCCCGTTGACGATCGGTGACACCACCGGCAACCGGGCTACCGCGAGGACGGCGATCGAGGCTGCGGCCCGCGATGGCGCCCAGATCGTCGTGCTGCCGGAGCTGGCGACGTCGGGTTACGTGTTCGCCGACCGCGCCGAACTCGAGTCGCTCGCCGAGACCCGCGACGGACCTGCCATCACCGAGTGGGCCAACCTGGCGGAGGCCTTCGACCTGACCATCGTCGGCGGCTTCCCCGAGGCTGCGGGCGACGAGGTCTACAACAGCGCCGCCGTCGTCGACCCCACCGGGTTGCGGGGCGTGTACCGCAAGGCGCACCTGTGGGACTTCGAGAACGCGGTGTTCGACCGCGGTCAGGATCTGCCGCTGCTGGTGGACACGGCGCACGGCCGGGTCGGCGTGATGATCTGCTACGACATCGAATTCCCCGAATGGGTCCGGGCAGTGGCGCTCGACGGCGCGGACCTGCTGTGCGCCCCAGTGAACTGGCCGCTGCTGCCCCGCCCCGACGGCGAGCGGCCGACCGAGCAGGTGCGGGCACTCGCCGGCGCGGGCACGAATCGGATGTCGATCGCCGTGTGCGATCGCACCGGTGTGGAGCGGGGGCAGGACTGGGTCGGTGGAAGCGTAATCACCGATGCCGACGGTTACCCGATGGCGATGGCCGAGTACGGCACCGCGGGCCGCATCACCGCCGACGTCGATCTCGAGCAATCACGGATCAAGCAGTTCAACGAGAACAACGACGTACACCGCGACCGGCGCACCGACCTGTACCGGCGGACCGCGCTACTGGACTGACCGCTCGGTCATCGCCCGCACCGACGCAGGCACCGGGATGCCCTCCGTGAGATCGGGTGCGGGCTCCGGGTCTCCGTAGGTCACCGACATCGGCACCACGCCCGCCCAGGCACCCCCCGCGACATCCTCCTCGGGGTCCTCCGGCCAACCTGCGCTGATCTTCAGCGACCAATTGTCCTCGCCGATGGGCAGTTTCAGCGCGAGGGTGGCCGCGAGTTCCTTGCGGCTGCTGGGCCGCAGCTCCGCCACCCGACCCGGGATGAACGCATCGGTCAGGACCTCGAGGAGGGCTACCTTGTCGGCGTCGGGCACTTTCTCGAACGAGCCGAAGATCGCCGCGCTGCGGTAGCGGAACGACGACTCGAACCCGCTGCGCGCCACGACGACGCCGTCCAGGGTGGTCACCGACACGGCCGCGGGGAGGCCCGTTGCCAACGCCATCAGCCATGGCGAGCCGGTCGAACCGTGGATCACCAGATCGCCTCCAATCCGCGCGAACCCGGTCGGAAAGATCAGCGGGTGGCCGTCGCGGATCAGCGCGACCGTGGCGAGCGGCGTGCTGTCGAGCAGCGCTTCGAGGGCATTGCGGGAGGTCTCCTGCTTCTCGCTGAGTCGGCTGATCCGGGTCGAGGGCTGGGTCATGGGGAACATCATCGGCCGAAATCGCCTCCGATGATGCATGAACCATCGCCCCATGGGCACGTGTCATTCATGACCCTCGATCGAGATGGCGGCGCCGCACTTCCCTCGAAGGCGCCTTTCGTGTTGCTGGGGTTGGGTTTGGGTGGCTTCGTCGACGGCATCGTCCTCCACGAGATCTTGCAGTGGCACCACATGATCAGCAGCGTCGCGGGCAGTCCCACGACGACGGTGGCGGGACTGGAGGCCAACGTCGTCGCCGACGGTTTCTTCCACGTGGCGACTTGGCTGCTGGTGATGGCCGGATCAGTGATGACGGTGATTACCTGGCGGCAGGGTCGGCTGGCCCCGAACTGGCCGTTCCACGCCGGTCTGCTCTTGACGGGTTGGGGTGTGTTCAACGTGGTGGAGGGAATCGTCGACCACTTGCTGCTCGGAGTCCACCACGTGCGTGACGACCTGGGCGGGCCGATGTCCTGGGACATCGGCTTCCTGGTGTTCGGGGTATTGCTCGTGGCGGGCGGTTGGACGTTGCACCGCCGCGGCGCCCGGGCGCTGGCGACCACCGGAGCGCAGCGACGCCGGTGACGCCATGCGTGCCCGTCAGTCGGGGACGCTGGCGCCGTCGGGAACGACTACTGCGAACAGGTCGGCAAGCGCCGCCAGGCTGGCTGACTGAAGTATGGCCGCGGACACCGGGTCGCCGCCGACACCCGGCAAGCTTCGGGTCGCCGTCGCCGCAGCCACGACCGTCGGGGCGTAGCCCGAGTTGAAGGCCCCGCGGGCGGTGGAGTTGACGCACATGTGCGTCATGAACCCGGCGATGAGCAGATTCTCGGCGCCGGCCGCCTTCAGCTTGTCGTCGAAGTCGGTCTGCACGAACGAGTTCGGGTACTGCTTCACCACGACGGGTTCTCCGTCTCGCGGGGCGACGCGCGCGACGATCGCGCCGGTCTCGCCCTCGACGTCGTAGAGCGAGCCGGGGCCGTCGGAGTGTTGAACGTGAATGATCGGGATACCGGCCGTACGTGCGCGGTCGAGAAGGGCCGCTGCTTCGTCGAGCGCGGCCTGCACACCCTCGAGCTCCATGACACCGTGCGTGTAGGTGTTCTGACAGTCGATCATCACCAAGGTCGACGCGCTCAGGGGTGCCGGCGTCAGCGGAAGTTCGGCCAGGGCGCGCAGCGTCGGATTGCTCATCGCTCCAACCTACTCAGGCGACCCGCCCCACCGTGCCGGATACGCGCGCGTCAGATCGGCATTAGTCCGGAGGTACGTCCTCGGATTCTGCGTTGGCGAGTTCGGCGCGGTTGAGCTCCCGTTCGTAGGCGATGCGGCGGGCGCGGTCTTGCTTGCGGGTGGTCTTGCGCCGGGGCATCGTCAGGCCTGGTGCGAGGTTCACCGGTGGGTTGGTGGCCGTGGTGACGGGTGCGGTGGGTCGACAGAGTTCGGGGAACAGCAGCCGACTCCCCGGAGCGGTGACGTGCGTCCGCCCCTCCGGATCGGTCCACTCGATGGTTCC
The DNA here is from genome assembly GCF_030295745.1 of Mycolicibacterium sp. TUM20985. NCBI lineage: Bacteria > Bacillati > Actinomycetota > Actinomycetes > Mycobacteriales > Mycobacteriaceae > Mycobacterium > Mycobacterium antarcticum. Next base: position 1,486,670 of record NZ_AP027291.1, on the reverse strand, counting down.
ATCGGGGTGCTGGCGATCGCGCCAGCCCGGCCAGAACGTCTTCAACAAGTGATGTCGACGGCACAGTATTTTGAGGTTGGCGGCCTGCGTCGGACCATGGGGCCACGGAATCGTATGGTCCACATCGCAATTGGTGGCCGGCTCTCGGCAGCCGGGGAACCGGCAGGTCAGGTCGCGGCAGCGGACGAAGTCCGCCAACCTCTTCGACGGCCGGTAGCGAGGCTCCGGTGGCGCCTGGCCGGGATGCAGGATCCGGCGGATAGTGGCGTTGAGGGCGGCACGCCGGAACACCGGACCGGGCAAGAACCGCCCGCGGGTCGTGACGGCGGGCCGAATGGTGCTCAGATGGCCGGGGCGGGGGATGAGCCCGTCGGTGAGGATTCCGGTGGTGGGTCGGATGAACACCGCCGGCGCAAGGCCATCGAGACCCGAGCACTCCTCGGCGGGACTGGGGGACGTGGCGTCGGGGCCGGGGTCCGGTGACTCGACATCCTCGCCGCCGCCATCGCCGCCGTTATCGCCCGCGTCGACGTCATCGGGGCCGGGGTCGTCGGGCGGGGGCTCGTCAGACATGGCCGGGACGTCGAGGGCGTCCTGGTGGGCGATCACGTAGACCACCACCCCGGCCGCGGGTGGGTTCTGCGCCGCGGTGCAGTCCTCGCGTCCGCAGAGGCAGGCCAGGCGGTCCGCGGAGCGGGCCATGGCGCCGATCGCATCGGAGCGACGCTGATCCCGCGTCCGCGGATCGGCCTCACACACCGTGCCGGCGAGGGCGTCCACCCGCCTGTCGAAGGCTTCGGCGTCGGTGGCGAACACCGTCGCGAACAGCTCCGCCATCCCGGAACCATCCTCGATGCTGATCTCCACGCTGCGGCCACGCGCACGGGTCTGGGTGCGGCGCACGGCGTCCGGGTCGACGCGGGTGATGAACTCGTCGATGGTCGTCTCGGTGGTGTGCACCGACATCGGTCCCCACCGGGCCACCTCCCCGGCGAGCGCCTCATCGAGGCGGGCCAGGGCGTCGGGGTCGGTGACCAACCGGGAGCGCCACACGATGGCTCGCACCACCGCGAAGGTGACCAACCCGTCGGCGAACACCGCAGCGAGCTTCGGAAACCGGTCCCGCAACGCCACCGCGGTCAGCAGCAGGTTCGCCGCGGCACCGCCGGTCAACCCGAGGGTGGCGGCGATCTGCGCGCTGACGGCCTCCCAGGTGTCCAGACTCCAGTGCTCCCGCTCGGCGGACCCCTCCACGGCGTGCGCGGCGTCGAGCACACACACCATCGCCGCCAAACGGCGAGCGGACGCCGCGGACTCCAGGCGGCCCCACGCCGCGACGGCACCAGCGCCGTGAGCGCCGGCCGTCGCAGCCACCAACGAGTCGAACATACTTTCGAAGATAAGCGCCGAATCCGACCAGAAGCGACGAAAGATCAGACGTCACACCCCGCCCTGTGGATGAAACGCCGACTGTGCACAACCCGCCACCAGCACACCCGAATTGTCAGTGGCACATGCTAAGTCGAGGGCGAGCGCGTGACTGCCAGCACGGCGTCGGCCAACTCCGGTCGGCAGACGATGAGATCGGGCAACAACACGTCGGCCTGGTTGTACAACAGCGGCGAGCCGTCGAGGCGCGAGGTGAACAAGCCCGCGGCACGGGCCACGGCGACGGGCGCGGCCGAATCCCACTCGTACTGACCGCCGGCATGCACGTAGGCGTCGGCCAACCCCTGCACCACGGACGCGACTTTGGCGCCCGCCGAACCCATTTCGACGAGAACGCCACCGAGGGCGTCGCGCACCGCCAGTGCCACCGCAGGCGGCCTGGTGCGCGACACGACGATTCTCGGCGTGTCCGGTGCCGGAGGTGGTGCAGCGACGTCCGGCGTCGCCAACGTGACGCCTTGCGCGGGGAGTGCTACTGCCCCCGCGACCAACTCGCCCGACTGCCACAGCGCGACGTGGACTGCCCAGTCCTCGCGGCCCAGCTCGGAGAACTCCCGGGTGCCGTCCAGCGGGTCGACGATCCACACCCGGTCGGCGCTCAGCCGTGTCGAGTTGGCCTTCTCCTCCGCGGTGGCCTCCTCGGACAGCACGGCGTCGTCGGGCCGTTCGGCCGCCAGGGCCTGCATCAGAAACGCGTGAGCGCGCTTGTCGCCGGCGTCCTTTCGCTCGGCGGCGGTGGCGTCGGCCAGTTCGGCGCGCACACCGAGCAGCAGTTCACCGGCTTCGGTGACCAGGCGCGCGGCCAGCTCGTCATCGCCGGTGCCTGTCCCCCGGTCGCTACGCTCCCGCCCGCCGGTGCCTGTCCCCCGGTCGCTACGCTCCTGCCCGCCGGTCACTTCTTCGCATCGATCATGTCGATCACGTGCTGAGCCAGCGTTTTGACGTCGCAGTCGGGCGTCAACCGCAGATCCGGGTTCTTCGGCCGCTGGTACGGGCTGTCGATCCCGGTGAAGTGGGTGATCTCCCCCGCTCGCGCCTTGGCGTAGAGGCCCTTGGGATCCCGGCGCTCGCAGTCTTCGAGCGGGGTATCGCAGAACACCTCGAAGAAGTCGTAACCCTGGTCGACGTGGACCTTGCGAGCCAGTGCGCGATGCTCCTCGAGCGGGCTGATGGCAGGCACTAGCACGATTTGGCCGGAGTCGGCCAGCAGCGTTGCGACGTGCGCCAACCTGCGGAGGTTCTCGGCGCGGTCGGCCATCGTGAAGCCCAGGTCGGCGTTGAGTCCGTGGCGGAGATTGTCGCCGTCGAGAACGTATGCGGGACGACCACTTTCGAGCAATTTCTGCTCGACGAGCATGGCGACCGACGACTTACCCGAACCCGACAGCCCGGTGAACCACACCGTGCTGCCTCGGGACAGTCGATCCTCCGCGGTGACGAGATTCTGGTGTCGCACCGCGTTCGGGGTCGCCGTGCGCGTTGCCGCCGGGGTGGTGTCACGCACCATGCCTGCCGCTACGGTGCCGTTGGTGTCGGGATCGATGAGGATGAACGATCCGATGGCGGCGTTGCGGGAGTACTCGTCGAGGAGTAGCGGCACCTGGGTGCGTAACGTCACGCGACCAAGTTCGTTGATCTTCAACGCCGTTGCACTCTTGTCGCGGTGCAGCGTGTTGACGTCGAGCCGGTAGTCCAGCGCCGTCACCCTGGCCCTGGTCGTGCGCGTGGTCTGCTTGATCAGATAGTCCCGACCGGGTTCGAGGGCCGCGTCGTCGGACATCCAGCACACCGTCGCGTCGAAGTCCTGAGTGACGTGAGGCTGGTTATTGGGCCTCGCGATCATGTCTCCGCGGGAGATGTCGATGTCGTCGGCGAGGCTGATGGACACGGCCATCGACGCGAACGCCTCGGTGAGTGGGCCTGCAGGACCTTCGATCTCGGTGATGCGGGTGGTCTTGCCCGCCGGAAGGACCACCACCTCGTCGCCGGTACGCATGACGCCGCTGGCGATGGTGCCCGCATAGCTGCGGTGGTCGGCGTGCTCGCGGCTCTGCGGTCGGATGACGTACTGCACGGGGAACCGGACGTCGACCAGGTTGCGATCCCCGGCGATGTAGACCTCTTCGAGGTGCGACAGGAGGGCCGGGCCCTCGTACCAGGGTGCGACGTCAGACTTGGTGACCACGTTGTCGCCGTTGAGCGCCGACAGCGGAATGCTGGTCACGTCGTGGATGTCGAGACGGGCGGCGAACTCGTGGAAGTCGTCGCGGATCTCCTCGAACCGCTCCTGGCTCCAGTCGACGAGGTCCATCTTGTTGACCGCCAGCACGATGTGCTGGATGCCGAGCAGCGAGGCCAGGAAGGCGTGCCGCCGCGACTGCTCCAGCAGCCCGTGACGCGCGTCTACCAGGACGATCACCAGCTGCGCGGTCGACGCCCCCGTCACCATGTTCCGGGTGTACTGCACGTGGCCCGGGGTGTCGGCGATGATGAACTTCCGCTTGGCCGTGGCGAAGTAGCGATAGGCGACGTCGATCGTGATGCCCTGCTCGCGCTCGGCCCGCAGGCCGTCGGTCACCAGGGCGAGATCGGTGTAGTCGTGCCCGCGTTCCCGGGACGTCCGCTCCACCGACGCGAGCTGATCCTCCATGACGGCCTTGGAGTCGAACAGCAGGCGGCCGATCAGGGTGGACTTGCCGTCGTCAACGGAACCCGCGGTCGCCAGTCTGAGCAGAGTAGCCATCAGAAGTACCCCTCGCGCTTGCGGTCTTCCATCCCCGCCTCGGAGATGCGGTCGTCGGCGCGGGTGGCGCCACGTTCGGTTAGCCGTGACACGGCGGTCTCGGCGATCACCTCGGACACCGTGGCCGCCGTCGACTCCACGCAGCCGGTGCACGTGACGTCGCCGACCGTGCGGAAGCGCACGATCTTCTCGACCACCTCTTCGTCCTTGCGCGGCTGCAGGTACTTGTGCAGGGCCAGCAACATTCCGTCGCGCTCGAAGACCTCGCGCGGATGGGCGTAGTAGATCGAGGGCAGCTTGATCTTCTCGGCGCCGATGTAGGACCAGATGTCGAACTCGGTCCAGTTCGAGATCGGGAACGCCCGGATGTGCTCACCCTTGTGATGGCGGCCGTTGTAGAGGTTCCACAGTTCGGGGCGCTGCGCCTTGGGGTCCCACTGACCGAACTCGTCGCGGAAGCTGAACACCCGCTCCTTGGCGCGGGCCTTCTCCTCGTCGCGCCGAGCGCCGCCGAACGCGGCGTCGAACTTGTTCTCCCGGATGGCCCGCAGCAGGGTGAACGTCTGCATCGGGTTGCGCGACGGAATGGTCTCGACGACGCGGCCGGCATCGATGTCGTCCTGCACCTTGGCGACGACGAGCCGCACGCCGGACTCGGCGACGAGGTCGTCACGGGCCTGCAGCACCTCGTCGAAGTTGTGGCCGGTGTCGACGTGCATCACCGGGAACGGCAGCCGACCCGGGCGGAATGCCTTGATGGCGAGGTGCAGCATGACGATCGAGTCCTTGCCGCCGGAGAACAGCAGCACGGGCTTCTCGAACTCCGCGGCAACCTCACGGATGATGTGGATGGCCTCGGCCTCCAACGACCGCAAGTGGCTCAGTTCGTACTTGCCGGCGGCCCGGTCGACGTTCCCCGCGACGGTCAAGGCTTCCCCACTAAGTTGGTAGAGTTAGCCAGAATTGCAATCATGACCAGGAATGTAGCCGTCGGCGTGGCGGCGTGTCAACGATCGGGGTCGATCAGTCCACCGTCGTCGGTGCGTCCGACGCCTTGACCAGGTGCGCCTCGGGACGGGCCGGCACCCCGTCGGCAAGGAACCAGCGGAACGCCAGGTTGCCCAGCGGATAGCCCAGCGTCGTCAGCGAGTTCGGATGGGCGGTCATACCCTTGGACAGCACGATCGTCACCGAACCGTCGGCGTTCGGCACCGCCGTGTGGCCGTTGATCGAACTGCGCGCATCGTCGACGCCAGGCGTCGCCATGAACTGGTTCCAGACCACCAGATTCCAGAACCGGCAGGCGGGCGGCCGGTGCGTGATGACGAGGGCCTCGTCGTCGGCGAGGACGAAGCTGCCATACGCGTAGCAGGCATCACGGGCCGACCAGCCGAAGTTGGCATCGGGCACCTGGTAGGGATCCGCGAATTCATTTGCCGTCTGCGATATCTCATGGCCCAGGGTGTGCGCATCCTCGCTGCGCACCCCGACGGCCAGCGGCAGAATGGCGAACATGGTCCGCATCCAGGCGGCGCTGGCGCGCAGCGCCGCCGCGGTCTCGGCATCACCGTGCCGAAAGGCGTCGGGTTCGTCCAGCGCCTCGATGCGCCATGCCACGGGGCGACCGGTCCGCGGGTCGGCCTGGTAGTCACGGGTCACCAGCACCGCAGCCTCGGGCGTCGGCCCGAAGTCGAAGGAGAAGTTGCCGTCCGCGTCCACCTCGAGGTCGTCGTCGCGCAGGATCGCGACGACCTTGTCCGACCAGGCGCCCGGTGACGGTTCGTTGTAGGCGGTCACCGAGAAGTACACGCTGTCACCGGCATTGCCGCTGATGCGATAGCGCCGCCCTGGGTCGACCGGGCACATCAGGTAGTAGGCGTCGGTGTTGTCGCCGCCCCAGCGACGGTCGGCCCGGAACGGCGTGTTGAGTTCCATCCACGTCGGTCGACCGGGGTCGGCGAACAGGTAGGTATCGAACGCCACGCCCAACGTGGTGGCCAGCATCCGGTATCCATCGGCGACGTGCCGGTCGTCGGTGACCGCGCGATCGCCGGTGAGGAACGCACCGTCGAGTCCCTGCAGTGTCTCCAACAGTTCGCGCCACGCGGTGGTCGACTCGTGATCGGTCATGTGCTGATGCCTCTCGTGATGAGGGTGGCCGTCCGGTCCACCCAGGCGTCGTCGAGCGCTGCCCCGTGAGTGAGCAGCGCGAAGAAGGTAATGCCCGCCACGGCTTCGACGAGTTCGTCCGCAGTCGCGTCCGGTCGTGCCTCCCCGCGTGCGACGGCATCCTCCAGCCGCTGCGTCAGACCGTGCGAGAGGATGCCCGAAAAGCGTTGCAGCAGTGCGACATGCAGGGTCGGGTCGGCGGCCAGCTCACCGACCAGCCCAGGGAGCGCGGCACTCGCGGCGGGGGTGGTCAACACGTCGGCGCTGCGGCGCACCATGGCGCGCACGTCGCCGCCGATCGATCCGGTGTCGGGAAGTTCGGTGAGCTCGCCGAGCGGAAACACCGCCTCGTGGACGAGATGCGCCTTGCTCGGCCAGCGGCGGTAGATCGCCGGCTTGCTGGTGCCCGCCCGGCGAGCGATCGCGTCGACGGAGAGTTCGGCGTAACCCGACTCGCCGAGCATCTCGACCGTCGCCTCGAGCACCGCGCCGACGATGCGGGGATCGCGAGGTCTGCCAAAGTCCGTCGTCATTACGAAACTTACAGTAACATAAGTCGCTGTGACCGACGCCACAGCCGCTCTCGTCCCCCACCCCGTGCATCTGGACGATCTCGCCGAGCCGAGATTCAGCCCCGAAGCCGAGCAGATCCGCGACATGATGGCGTCGCTGGCACCGGACTGTCCCCTCGACGCCGACGCGCTGCATGCCAGAGCCACCGTGGACACCGGTCTCACCGACTTCGGCGCCGACGACTACCGGGAGCGGCTCGACGTCTACCTGGCCGACGTCCGCGACATCGACGGTCTCACCGCGGCAGGCATCGTGAACTTCTACAGCCAACTGCTGCAGGTGCTCAAGAACCGTCTGCTGCTCACCGATCTGCTGGCCCGCCACCCCGAAATCCACGACATCGAGTTGGCGCCACCCGTCGTCATCGTCGGTCTCCCGCGTACCGGAACCACCCATCTTCACAACCTGCTGGGAGCCGGCCCCACCTTTCGCACCCTGCCCTACTGGGAGGGCGTCGAGCCCTTCCCGATGGCGTCCGAAGCGGGGACCGAGCCGGATCCGCGGCGCAGCCGAATGGACGTGGCCGTGCAGGTGATGAACATCGTCATGCCGCACTTCGCCCTGATGCACGAGATGACCACCGACCACGTGCACGAAGAGATCCAGCTACTCGCCAACGACGTCTCCACGATGCTGATGGAGACGCTGTGCGACGCGCCCCGATGGCGGGACTACTACTCAACCCACGACCAGACAACGCATTACGAGCATCTCGCCACGCAACTCAAGGCGTTGCAATTCCTCCGCGGGGGTCGGCGCTGGCTGCTCAAGTCTCCTCAGCACCTCGAACAGCTGACCGTGCTCGACCGCGTGTTCCCCGGCGCCGTGGTCGTGTGTACGCATCGCGATCCCGTGCCGGTGGTGCTGTCGATGATCGCGATGATCACCTACTCCGCGCGGATGCATCGCAGCCGGGTGCCCGTCGAGCAGATCGCCGCATCGTGGGTGGACCGCCTGGAGTCGATGCTGACCGCCTTCATGCGGGACCGCGACGTCATCGGGCCGGACCGCTCGGTCGACGTGCGATTCGACGACTTCATGGCCGACGAGCTCGGCGTCACCGAACGGATCTACGCCTTGGCCGGCGAGCCGGTGACCGACGCGGCACGTGGCGCGATGGCGACCTATTTGGCGGGGCACCAACGCAACCGGCTGGGTCGGGTGGCGACGTCCGGTGAGATGTTCGGCCTCGACCCGGACGACCTTCGCGAGCGATTCGCACCGTACTCGCAGCGCTTCCTGTCATGAGCGCCACCTACCTCCGAGGTAATTGAGATGCCCCCTGGCAGGGAAGACGATGACGACGTGTCGCCACTCACCGGCGCCGAAGTCATGGCGCAGTTCCTCCCGCAGTCACCGTTCGTCACCAAACTCGGAGTCACGGCGGAAACCCTCGATGGCGACGAGGTGCGCCTGCGCATGCCGTGGGACCCCACCAACGTCACCCTCGGCGACATGGTGCACGGCGGCGCCATCGCTGCGTTGGCCGACATCACCGTGATGGCGGCGGCCTGGGCCGGCGTGCAGGCCGCCGAATCGCTGCGCGGCGTGACGACGTCGATGGCCCTGCAATACCTCGCCCCGGCAAGGGCGACCGATCTGATCGGCGTCGGGCGAGTGCTGCGGCGCGGCAAGACGTTGGTCAACTGCGACGTGGACGTGGTGACGCCCGACGGCGAACTGGTCGCCAAGGCAATCGCGACCTACAAGGTGGGCTGAGTTCTCGGCATGCCTGACTACAGGGTGATCTCTCTCAGCTTGCCGGTCGCGACGTCGAACACGAAGCCCCGCAACGACTCGTGCTTGGTGACGAATGGGCTGGCCTCGATGCGGCGCAACGACTGCCGGACGTCCTCGTCGACATCGGTGAACGACTCGGCCGCCCATTCGGGCTTGAGTCCGATCTCGTCCTGGATCTGCTGCTTGAAGCCGTCGTCGGTGAACGTCAGCATGCCGCAGTCGGTGTGGTGGATGAGGATGATCTCCCTGGTGCCGAGCAGTCGCTGGCTGATGGCCAGCGAGCGAATCTCGTCGTCGGTCACCACACCGCCGGCATTGCGGATGACGTGCGCCTCGCCCTCCGCCAGGCCAAGGGCGCGATACACGTCGAGTCGGGCGTCCATGCACGCGACGATCGCGACGTGCTTGCTCGGCGGCAGCGGCAGGGGCCCGCTGAACCCAGCGGCGTAGGCCTCGTTGTTCGCGAGGTACTCGTCGGTCACGGACATGGGAACCTCCTCAAAGGGCACACGACGACCTCGACCATAGTCACCGCCTGCCCGTCAGCGAAGACTCACGATCGCGGTGATTGCAGGTCGTACACGCCGGTGCCGCCCACATCGGTCTTGGTGAACGTCTTCTCCACCCAGGCCGTGATGTCACCAGCCGAGCCCGTCCGGTGTCCGGGCGGCCCGCCGCGACCAGAGTCGGCCAGGAAGTACCGCACCTGACCGTCGGCGACGTACTGCTGAAACTGCTCCAGCGTCGGCGAGGGGTCGCCGCCGGTGAAGCCACCGATGGCCATCAGCGAGCTTCCCGTCTTGAGCTCGAGGTCGCTCACCGACATCGAGCCGATACCCGCAGCGGCCCAACGGTTGTCGGCGCTCTTCATGAGCGCCTCGAGCTCGGGGGTGGCGGTGAGATCCGGCATGCCGGGTCCGGGTTCGCCCGGACTGCCGAAACCGCCGGCCTTCTGCGGCCCCGACATGGTGCCCGGCCCGTCGTGCGCGGTGGCGGCGTTGTAGACCGAGAACGCCGCCGGGCCGCCGAGGCCGACGATCGCGGCGGCGATGACGACCGCCACCGTCGCCTTGCCGAGGCGGTCCGCCCGGATGGCCAGCAGCAGCGCGACCAGGATCGACCCGATCAGCACCGTCCACCGGATGACCGGCCACCACTCGGGAGTCCGGTTCAGCAGAACGAAGGACCACACGCCGGTGGCCAGCAACATCGCGGCGAGCGCCAGTCGCGCCAGCAGCGACTCCCGGCGACGGACGAGTTGCGCGACGCCGATGCCCGCCAGGGCGGCTACGGCGGGCGCCAGCGCGACGTTGTAGTACGGGTGCACCGTGCCAGCCATGAAGCTGAACACCGCGCCCGTCACCAAAAGCCAACCGCCCCAGAGCATGACACCGGCCCGAACGCGATCGGTGCGGGGCGTACGCCACGTCAGCCAAACTCCGACGACCAGACCGATCAGCGCGGCGGGCAGCAGCCACGACGCCTCGGCGCCCATCGATGCGCCGAACAACCGACCGATGCCGGGGTCGCCACCGAAGAACAGGTTCATGCCGCCGCCAGCGGCACCGCCGTGGCCTGGATCGAAGCCACCACCAGGCCCGCCGCCCTCGTTACCGGCGATGCGCTGGATGCCGTTGTAGCCGAACGCCAACTGCAGCAGGCTGTTGTCGGTGGATCCGGCGATGTAGGGCCGCGAGTCCGCTGGCCACAGGCTGACCAGTGCGACGTACCAGCCCGCCGACAGGATCATCGTGGCGCCGCCGATCAGCAACGCGCCCAGCCTCTTCCACACTCCGAACGGGGCGGCCACCAGGACCGCCAACGCCAGACCGGGGACGACGAGGAACGCCTGCAGCATCTTGGTCAGGAACGCGAAGCCGATCGCGGCACCCGTCAGCGCCATCCACGCCATCATCCGCCGAGCCGTACTCGCGTCGATGGCGCGCACCGTGCAGTACGCCGCCACCACCAACAGCAGCACCAGCAGCGCATCGGGGTTGTTGTAGCGGAACATCAACGTCGCCACGGGCGTCAGCGCGAGCACCAGGCCCGCGATCAGCCCTGCGGACGGACCACTGCTTCGCCGGACGGTCAGGTACAACAGCGCGACCGCGCCGACGCCCATCAGCGCCTCCGGCAGAAGCATGGTGAACTCGTTGAAGCCGAAGAGCCTTCCGGACAGGCCCATCAACCACATCGCCGCGGGCGGCTTGTCGACGGTGATCGCGTTCCCTGCGTCGAGCGAGCCGAACAACCAGGCCTTCCAGTCCTGCGTGCCGGCCTGCGCCGCGGCGGCGTAGTAGCTGTTGGCCCACCCCGAGGAGCCGAGCCCCCACAGGTACAGCGCGCCGGTGCCCACCAGCAGCGCCCAGAACGCGGGCCGGGTCCAACGTGGATCGGGCGGAGAAGATTCGTCGACGACGGCATCGGGTCGGACGTCTTCGGCAGTCAGGGTCACGGTCGGTTTCCTCGTTCGGTCGATGTCAGTGGGCCCGGCGGGGGTGAAACACCCAGCCGCGCAGGAGGACGAAGCGGACTGCGGTGGCGATCAGGTTGGCCGCTATCAGCACGGAGAGTTCGAGCAAGCGGTGCGGTTGGTCGACGAAGACGTGCAACCCCGCGAGCGCCCCGCTGGTGATGGCCAGGGCGATGGCGAAGACGATGAGCCCCTCGACGTGATGGCGGCCCGCCTTCGCCCGACCTGCCACGGCAAAGGTGAAGCGCCGGTTGGCCGCCGTGTTGGCGACCGCGGTGAGGAGCAGTGCACAGAGGTTCGCCGCCTGGGCGCCGATGACGGGATGCAGCAGCACGTAGAGCAGGAGGTAGGCCGCGGTCGACGCCACGCCGACGGCACCGAAGCGCACGACCTGGCGGAACAGCGAATTCGGCACGGCCGCGGAGGATCGCGACGGGGCGAGTTGCGCCGCAATGGCGTTCACCGGGATGGACCCGCTGGCGAAGCCGCGGAGCAACCTGCCCACACCCTTGAGGTCGGCGGTGGCCGTGGCGACGATGTCCACCCGGCTGTCGGGATCGTCGACCCAATCGACCGGCACCTCGTGGATCCGCAGGCCGCTGCGTTCGGCGAGCACCAGCAACTCGGTGTCGAAGAACCACCCGGTGTCGGCGACGTGGGGCAGCAGCTGACGGGCGACGTCGGCACGGATCGCCTTGAAACCGCACTGCGCATCGGAGAACCGGGCCTGCAGCGTCGACTTCAGGATCAAGTTGTAGCACCGCGAGATGATCTCGCGCTTGGGGCCCCGCACCACCCGTGACCCGCGCCCCAGCCGGGTGCCGATCGACACGTCGGAGTGCCCCGAGATGAGCGGCGCGACGAGGGGCCCGACGGCGGCGAGGTCGGTCGACAGGTCGACGTCCATGTAGGCCAGCACCATGGCATCGGACTGCGACCAGACCTGATGCAGCGCGCGCCCGCGCCCCTTCTCCTCGAGTCGCACCACGCGGACGTCGTCGAGTTCGTCGGCGAGTTCGGCTGCGATGCGCGGGGTTTCGTCGATGCTGGCGTTGTCGGCGATGGTGATGCGCACCGAATACGGGAAGCTGTCGCGGAGGTAACGGTGGAGCCGGCGCACCGACGCGGCGAGAGCGGCCTGTTCGTTGTAGACCGGTATCACCACGTCGAGCACCGGAACGCCGAGCGCACGGGCCTCCCGTGCCGCGTGGGGCCGCGAACCGAACGCGATCTCAGCATCCTGAATATCTGTCATGGCTCCATCGTCGACCCGCCGCGTGTGGTGGCCTCCTGTGCGAGCTATGCGCCGGCTATGAATGCGTTGGCCTTGCAGTCAGGTCGTAGACGGTGACGCCGTCGACCGTCTTCGGGGAGTAGTTCGCCTCGACCCACGCACTGATGTCGGAGGCCTCGCGACTGCCGCCGTGATCGCGGGCGCCGGGCATGCCGAACATCATCGAACGGCCGCGGACGAAGTAGTGGACGCGACCGTCGGCCACGTCCCGTTGGAACTCGGCGAGCGTCGGGGCGGGGTCGGTGCCGTTGAAGCCACCCACCGCCATTACCGGTGCGCCGGAGGCCAATTGATAGCCTGCCGCATTGGTCGAGCCGACGACCGCGGCCGTCCACCGGTAGCCGTTGGCACCGTCGGACAGCAGCGCCGTCAGACCGGGCCCGGCCTCGGGTATGTCGAGCAAGCCGCCGGGACCGCCGAACGTCGCGTGTCCGCGCGCCGGGCCCACCGACGGGATCGCCCCGGAATGCGGGGTGGCCGCGGTCGCGATCGCGTAGGCGGTCGGCGCGGCCAGACAGGCCAGGACGGCCAGCGCGGCGACGCCGGTGGCGACGCGGGCCGGAAGCCGGCTCACCACCAGCAGCAGCACCGCGGCGGCGACACCGGCGACGGCCACCGCCGCACCCAGCCACGGCAACCAGTCGTGGCGCCGCGCCAGCAGAACGGCGGCGAGGATGACCGTGACGAGGACGGTGGTGGACATCGCGACGGCAGATCGGATGTCGACCCTGTTGCGCCACAACAGCACTGAACCGATGCCGATGACTGCGCCGATCGCCGGAGCGAGGGCGACGGTGTAGTACTGGTGCAGGATGCCGTTGGCGTAGCTGAAGACGACGGCGGTGACGACCAGCCAGCCACCCCACAGGATCAGGCCTGCCCGCGCCGGATCGGTCCGCGGGGTTCGACGGGTGATGAACAGGCCGGCGGCGAGGCACACCAGGGCGGCGGGGATCAGCCACGCGGCGTAGGCGCCCATCGAGGTGCCGAACAGCCTGCCCCAGCCGACGTCGAAGTTCATGTTGCCCAAGCCACCGGTCTCATCGCCGGTGAGCCTGCCCAGACCGTTGTATCCCAGCGCCAACTCCATGATGCTGTCGTTCTGGGACCCGCCGATGTAGGGCCGCGACGCGGACGGCCACAGTTCGACCAGCAGCAGATACCAGCCGCCGCTGAGCACCATCGCCGCGACGGCTCCGACCGATCTGACGACGCGGGTGCGCAGCGGGACCGCGGCGGCGACGAGGTAGGCCACCCCGAAGGCGGGCAGCACCAGGAACGCCTGGAGCATCTTGGCCAGGAACCCGACGCCGACGGCGACACCCGCGCCCGCCAGCCACCAGCGGCTGCTGTCACGCTCGCAGGCCCGCTGCACGCAGTACGCACCCGCGACGAGGGCGAGTACCAGGAGCGCATCGGGATTGTTGAACCGAAACATCAGCGCCGCAACGGGTGTCAGCGCGAAGACCGCGCCGGCGAGCAGTGCTGCCGACGGCCCCGCGGCGCGGCGCACGGCCGCATACAGCAGGGCCACCGCGGCGACTCCCTCCAACGCCTGCGGCGCCAGCAAGCTCCACGAATTCAGCCCGAACACGCGCACCGAGACGTCCATCACCCAGAGCGCGGCGGGCGTCTTGTCGACCGTGATCGCATTGCCTGCGTCACTGGAGCCGAACAGCATCGCCGTCCAGTCGGCCGCCCCGGCCTGGGCGGCCGACGAGTAGAAGCCGTTGGCCCAACCACTGGCGGACAGGTTCCATAGGTAGAGCACGGCGGTGGCCACCAGGAGAACGCCAATGGTGACGCGTTCACCGAGCGAGACGGGCTGCTGACAGATACCCGAGGACGCCTCGTCGCCGTCGGCGGGCGCGGGGCGCGCGAGTACTGCGGTCACTCCACCGAGTGTCTGGCAGGCAGCTGGGTCCGTGATTGGTTGGGGCTGTGCGTCGACTGTGAACCAAGCGGTAGCCGCACGACGAACTGCGTGCTGCCAGGCTCGCTTCGGACGTCGATCGTGCCGTCGTGCGCCTTGACCACCGCGGCCACGATCGACAGACCGAGGCCCGTACCACCCGGACTGCTGTTCGAGGCTCCGCGGTCCGATGTCGCCGCCGGGGCGGCTCCGCGCCGAGCACGCGACGAGTCCCCTCGCGCAAACCGCACGAAGACCTCCGGCAACAGGTCCGCGGCGATACCCGGCCCCTCGTCGGCCACGGTCAGCACCGCCACGGCGCCGTCGAGGGCCAGCGACGTCGTCACCGACGTGCCTGCGGGAGTGTGAATCCTGGCGTTGGCCAACAGGTTCACGAGTACCTGCTGAAGCCGCGCCTCGTCCCCGATGACGGTGAGCGGCTCCTCGGGGAGGTCCAGGGCCCAGTCGTGGTCGAGCCCGGCCACGTGGGCGTCGCTGACGGCGTCGACCACGAGCCGCGACAGGTCGACGGGTTCACGGCCCAGCGGCCGTCCCGCGTCGAGGCGCGCCAGCAGCAGCATGTCCTCGACGAGATGCGTCATCCGCTCGGTCTCGGATTCCACCCGGCTCATCGCGTGGGCAACGTCCTCGGGTAGATCCTGCCGTTTGCGTTGAGCCAGTTCGGTGTAACCGCGGATGGCGGCCAGCGGGGTGCGCAGCTCGTGGCTGGCGTCGGCGACGAACTGGCGGACCCGGGTCTCGCTGGCGTGCCTCGCGGAAAGTGCACCGGCGATGCGGTCCAGCATCGTGTTGAGCGCCGATCCGAGTTGGCCGACCTCGGTGTGCGCCCCCTCGGGATCGACCTGGACGATCCGGCTCGGCAGGTTCACCTCACCCTTGTCGAGCTCCAGGCCGGCGACGTCGCGGGCGGCCGCGGTGACCCTCGACAACGGGGCCAACTGGCGACGGATGACGAGGATGCCTGCGGTGGCCGCAGCGATCAGCGCGATGAGCGCGATGATGCAGAACATCCACAGCACCCACCAGAGCGTGTCGTCGATGACCGCGGTTGGAAGCCCGGTCACGATCGTCTGGTCGCCGTGGCGGGCGTGCAGGGCGATCAGCCGGTAGCGGCCGAGTCCCTCGAGTTCGGCCGTCGTCGGGCGTCCGTTCGGCCGCACCTTCACGAGCGCGGCGGCGGCCGGACCGTCGACCGTGGATCGGGTGCCGTCCCGGTTGATGACGCCGGCGTCGACCGCCCCCGACGGTGAGATGACCGCGCCCACCGTCCTAGTGGCCTGCCCCGGGGCGTTCAGGAAGCCCGGCCCTGGCCCAAAGTCGGGATCGAAGCGCTCACGCTGAACCGTGGGCGACGGGAAGTCGAACATCGGCGGGGGAAGTTCGAAGATCGCGGCGGACCGTCGGCCCGCCTCCACCAGTTGCTGGTCTAGCTGGCGCACCAGGAAGCGCTGCAGGGCGAACTCCGTGGCGGCGCCGATACCCACGCACACCACGGCCAACAGGGTTACCTGGGTGACGAGCAAGCGCACGCGGAGCGACCACGTGCGCGGAGCAAGGACCCGGCTGTGCGGTTCGGACGGCTCGGCGCTGCGGCGCGACCTCATCGCGGCGGCTTGAGGACGTACCCCGCGCCGCGCAGCGTGTGAATCATCGGCTCGCGGCCGCTGTCGATCTTCTTGCGAAGGTACGACACGTACAACTCGACGATGTTGGACCGCCCGCCGAAGTCGTAGCTCCACACCCGGTCGAGGATCTGCGCCTTGCTCAGCACGCGTTTGGCGTTGCGCATCATGAACCGGAGCAGCTCGAACTCCGTGGCGGTCAGGGTGATGGACTCCCCCGCCCGGGTCACTTCGTGGCTGTCCTCGTCGAGCACGAGATCGCCGACCACGAGCTGCGCGCCGCCCGTCTCATCGGCCACCCCGGTGCGCCTGAGCAGGGCACGCAGCCGCAGCACCACTTCCTCGAGGCTGAACGGCTTGGTCACGTAGTCGTCACCGCCCGCCGTGAGACCGGCGATGCGGTCCTCGACCGAGTCCTTGGCCGTCAGCAGCAGCAGCGGAAGCCCGGGGATCTGGGCCCGCAACACGTGCAGCACGTCCAGTCCGCTCATGTCGGGCAGCATCACGTCGAGCACGACGACGTCGGGCGGGTTCTCCCGCGCCAGGGCGATCGCCGTCTCGCCGTCGCCGGCGGTGGCGATGTCCCAGCCCTCGTATCGCAGCGCCATGGACACCAGCTCGGCGAGCACGGGTTCGTCGTCGACCACCAGGACGTTGATGGGCTTGCCGTCAGCTCGGCGCATGACGAGTCGCGCAGGATCGGCGTGTTCTCGTTCGGAACCGTGGGCAGTGGTCATCAACGTCATCATCCAGCAACGGCATGGGCGGGCACTGTGCGGTTTCTATGTGCCGGCTGTGAAGACCGTTCACAGCCGGCGCACACGTCGAACCTGCACAGTGGAGCCCATGACCACTTGGGGAGTGCGCAAGACCGTCGGCGCGGTAGCGGTGGCCGCCGCCGTGGCCGGGGTTGGTGGCGCCGCCATCGCCGCAGCGACCGGGAGCGGGAGCCACGCAATGGGCGAATTCGGATTCCCCGGCATGGGCGGCCCGCCGCCGCTGAGCGCACCCTTCACTGGCGCACATCACGACCTCGGCGGGGCCGGGTCAGTGCACGGGGAGTCCGTGGTCGCCGACGGCCGCGGGGGCTTCACCACCCGCATCACGCAGACCGGCGTGATCACGGCGATCTCCGCCACCTCGGTGACCGCCCGAAGCGATGACGGCTTCACCCAGACCTACGTCATCCGCGAGGTGGGCACCGCCGTCAAGCCGCCCTTCGCCGTGCACGACCCGATCGTCATCGATGCCCTACGCGAAGGGGGGACCGCGACGGTTTCCACCATGCGGCCTCCCCTATCGGCAGGTCACTGAACTCGGATCAGAGCGCGTCATCCTGCTCGGGAGGTAGCGGCGCCGGGCCCTCGATCTCCGGCACCGCGGATGACGTCGTGGGCGTCGGCGGCGCGGTTTCCTCGGTCAACGTCGTCTCGGTGGTGGTCTCGCCGACCGTCGCTTCCTCCGTCGGCACCGGGCCAGGCGGCGCAGGTGTCGGCTCGGCCCAGCTGTTGGACGCCACGGTCAGTGCGCCACCGGCGATTAGCGCACCCGCGCCGATACTGGCCGCCATCACCTTCAAGCTCTTGATGCTCACGGGAAATCACTCCATTCGACTACTCGAAATGTGTGCAAAGTTTCGGGTAACCGCAGCGGCCGCGCATCAAACGCGAAGCGGATTCCCGGCGTGCACTCAACCGGGCGGCGCGCGTCGGAGCGCCCATGACGACGGGATCGGCCGCCAATCTCCTACCCTGTGGCCATGCGGTTCCCGGCGGGCGTGACGTGACGCGCTTCCTCGTTCGTCGAGCGCTGAACTACATCGTCCTTCTGGTGCTGGCCTCGTTCCTGACGTTCGCGCTCGCGTCGTGGTCGTTCAAACCACTCGACAGCCTGGAGGGCCGCAACCCCCGGCCCCCACAGGCGGTCATCGACGCGAAGGCCGCCGAGCTCGCCCTCGACCAACCGATCCCGATCCGGTACGGGCACTGGGTGTCCGACGCGGTCCAGGGCGACTTCGGCACGACGGTCGCGGGACAACCCGTGTCCGACGAACTGTGGCGGCGGATTGGGGTCAGCCTGCGGCTGGTCTTCCTCGGCTCGGTGCTCGGCACGTTCATCGGCGTGGTGGTCGGCGCGTGGGGCGCCATCCGGCAGTACCGCGTATCCGACCGCATCATCACGGTGCTGTCCCTGCTGTTGATCAGCATGCCGACGTTCGTGGTAGCCAACCTGCTGATCCTGGGCGCCCTGCGGGCCAACACGGCGCTGGGCTTCAACCTGTTCGAGTACACCGGCGAGACGTCACCCACTCCGTTACCCGGGGTCTGGGCGCAGTTCGTGGACCGTGTGCAACACCTCGTCCTGCCGACGGCCACCCTGGCCCTCTTCTCGATCGCCGGCTTCAGCCGCTACCAGCGCAACGCCATGCTCGACGTCCTCGGCCAGGACTTCATCCGCACGGCCCGCGCGAAGGGTCTGACGCGGCGCCAGGCGCTGTTCAAGCACGGCTTGCGCACGGCCTTGATTCCGATGGCCACGCTGTTCGCCTACGGCGTTGGTGGACTGGTGACGGGGGCGGTGTTCGTCGAGAAGATCTTCGGCTGGCATGGCATGGGCGAGTGGGTGGTTCAGGGCATCGCCACGCAGGACACCAACATCATCGCGGCGATCACCGTGTTCACCGGTGCGACGATTCTGCTCGCCGGGCTGCTGTCGGACGTCATCTATGCCGCACTCGATCCGAGGGTGAGGGTGGCATGACCGAACCGGTGACGACGGATGCGGCGTCGACAGCGCAGTCGGGTCTCGACGTCGGCGCCTTCGCCTCGCGCCGCACGCTGACCACGCGCCGCTTCCTGCGCAACCGGCTCGCCGTCGGCGCGTTGGTGGTGCTGGTGGTGATGTTCGTCGGCTGTTATGCGCTGCCGCCGTTGTTGCCGTGGAGCTACACCGATCTCGACTTCCTGGCATTGCAGCAACCACCGAGCACCAGCCACTGGTTCGGCACGAACTCAGTGGGCCAGGACCTGCTCGCACAGACCCTGCGCGGGATGCAGAAGTCGTTGTTGATCGGCGTCTGCGTGGCCTTCATCTCGACGATCATCGCGGCGACGGTGGGCGCCGTCGCCGGGTACTTCGGCGGCTGGCGGGACCGCGTGGCGATGTGGGTGGTGGACCTTCTGCTGGTCGTCCCCAGCTTCATCCTCATCGCCATCGTCACCCCGAGCCTCGGTCAGTCGGGCCGGGTGTTCTCGCTGATTCTGCTGCTGGCCGTCTTCAGCTGGATGATCAGCGCGCGCATCGTCCGGGGGCTGACGATGAGCCTCCGCGAGCGTGAATTCGTCACGGCTGCAAGGTACATGGGCGTATCGAACCGACGCATCATCCTGCGCCACGTGCTGCCGAACGTCGCGTCGATCCTCATCATCGACACCACGCTGAACGTCGGCGTGGCGATCCTCGCCGAGACCGGGTTGTCCTTCCTCGGATTCGGCATCCAGCCGCCGGACGTGTCCCTGGGCACGCTGATCGCCGACGGCACCCCCTCGGTCACCACATTCCCGTGGGTGTTCCTCTTCCCCGCCGGCGTGCTCGTGCTGATCGTGCTGTGCGCCAACGTGATCGGCGACGGCCTGCGCGACGCCATCGATCCCGGCGCCAAACCTCCCCGGCGACGGCGGCGGACGTGACCGAACTCCTCCGGGTCTCCGACCTGCACGTCGGTTTCACCACCGACGCCGAAGACGTCGCCGCAGTGCGGGGTATGACGTTCGACGTCCGGCCGCGCGAAGTCGTGGCGCTCGTCGGCGAGTCCGGCGCCGGGAAGTCGGCGACGGCCATGGCCGTGGTCGGGCTGCTTCCGGAGTACGCGACGGTGTCCGGCTCGGTACGCGTGCACGGCGACGAGCTCATCGGCCTCGACGACCAGCGGATGTCGCGGATCCGGGGCCGGGTCATCGGCACGGTGTTCCAGGACCCGATGTCCGCCCTGACGCCGGTCTACACCGTGGGCGATCAGATCGCGGAGGCACTGCGCGTCCACCAGCGGGAGTTGAGCCGCAAGGCCGCCGGGGCGCGCGCCGTCGAACTGCTCGAGCTGGTCGGCATCGCCCAGCCCCAGCGCCGCGCCGGGGCCTTCCCCCACGAGCTGTCCGGCGGCGAGCGCCAGCGCGTGGTCATCGCCATCGCGATCGCCAACGATCCCGACCTCATCGTCTGCGACGAGCCGACGACGGCGCTCGACGTCACCGTGCAGGCGCAGATCCTCGACGTGCTGCGCACCGCCAGGGACGTGACCGGTGCAGGCGTGCTGATCATCACCCACGATCTCGGCGTGGTGTCCGAGTTCGCCGACCGTGCCGTGGTGATGTACGCGGGCCGGGCCGTGGAGACCGCGCCGGTGGCCGAGCTGACCCGCAGCCGGGTGATGCCGTACACGGTGGGACTGCTGGGCTCGGTGCCACGGCTCGATGCCGTCCAGGGGTCACGCCTGGTGCCGATCCCCGGGGCGCCGCCGTCGATGGCGGCCCTCCCGCCGGGTTGTCCGTTCGCGCCGCGGTGCCCGTTGGCCATCGACGACTGTCTCGCTGCGGAGCCGGAATTGCTGACCGTCGCAACGGGTCACGCCGCCGCATGCATCCGGACCGACGACGTCGCGGGCCGCTCGGCCGCCGACGTGTACGGCGTATCGACCGCGCCCGCCGATACGGCCACTGATCCCGACGCCCCCATCGTCCTCCGCGTGGAGAACCTGGTCCGGACCTACACACTCACCAAGGGCGCGGTGTTCCGGCGCAAGATCGGCGAGGTGCGGGCCGTCGACGGGGTCAGCTTCGAGCTGCGTCAGGGCCAGACGCTGGGCATCGTCGGGGAATCCGGGTCGGGGAAGTCGACCACGTTGCACGAAATCCTGGAGATGACTGCCCCGCAGGGCGGTTCGATCGAAGTGCTCGGCCACGACGTCGCGACCCTCGACCGACGTTCCCGCCGCGCGCTGCGCGGTGATCTACAGGTCGTGTTCCAGGACCCCGTCGCCTCGCTCGACCCGCGGCTACCCGTCTTCGATGCACTAGCAGAACCGTTGACGGCCAACGGCTTCGACAAGAGCCGAGTCGACGCGCGGGTCGCCGAACTGCTCGACACCGTCGGACTGCGGCGTCAGGACGCCAGCCGGTACCCGGCGGAGTTCTCCGGCGGACAGAAGCAACGCATCGGCATCGCCCGTGCGTTGGCGTTGCAGCCGAAGATCCTCGCCCTCGACGAACCGGTGTCCGCCCTCGACGTGTCGATTCAGGCGGGCATCATCAACCTGCTGCTGGATCTGCAGAACCAGTTCGGACTGTCGTATCTGTTCGTGTCACACGACTTGTCGGTCGTGAAGCATCTGGCCGACAGGCTAGTGGTGATGCATCAGGGTTCGGTCGTCGAGTCGGGTGATGCCGGTGAGATCTTCGCGCACCCCCAACACGAGTACACCCGACAGTTGCTGGCCGCGGTGCCGCAACCGTGAACGGTTAGAGTCTGTCCGCATGGAGCTTCGACGCCTCGCCAGCGCCCTTCTCGTCGCCGGACTCGCGCTCACGGCGTGCTCCGGTGGCAGCCAACCGCCGCCGTCGGCCGGAGGCAACGCCGAGATCGGCACCACCAACGACATGAATCCGCAGGACCCCGCTTCCCTGCAGGACGGCGGCGACCTGCGGCTCGCACTGTCCGGCTTCCCCGAGAACTTCAATCCCCTGCACATCGACGGCAACGTCGCCGACGCCGCGAACATGCTCAAGTCGACGCTGCCGCGGGCCTTCACGATCGGCCCCGACGGGTCGCCGACGGTCAACCCCGACTACTTCACCGGGGTGGAGTTGACCGGCACCGACCCCCAGGTGGTCACGTACACCATCAACCCGAAGGCCGTTTGGAGCGACGACACCCCGATCACCTGGGAAGACATCAAGTCCCAGATCGACGCCACCAGCGGCAAGGACAAGGCGTTCGCGATCGCCAGCACCAACGGCAGCGAGCGGGTCGCCTCGGTCACCCGCGGCGTCGACGACCGCCAGGCGATCATGACCTTCGCCAAGCCGTACGCGGAGTGGCGAGGCATGTTGTCCGGCAACACGATGCTGCTCCCCAAGAGCATGACCGCGACCGCAGACGCGTTCAACAAGGCTCAGCTGACCCAGCCGGGCCCGTCGGCCGGCCCGTTCGTCATCACCGGCATCGACCGCACCGCGCAACGAATCACCCTCGCCCGCAACCCCATGTGGTGGGGAGCGACGCCTCGGCTGAACGGGATCACCTACACGGTCCTAGCCGACGAGGCCCGAATTCCGGCCCTGCAGAACAACGCCCTCGACGCCAGCGGTCTGGCCACGCTCGACGAGATGGAGATCGCCCGCCGCACACCGGGTATCTCGATTCGTCGTGCCCCCGGGCTGGGCTGGTACCACTTCACCTTCAACGGGGCACCCGGGTCGATCCTGTCCGACAAGGCATTGCGGACGGCGATCGCCAAGGGTATCGACCGCCAGACGATCGCCAGCGTCACCCAGCGGGGACTGGCTGACGATCCCACCCCGCTGAACAACCACATCTACGTGGCGGGCCAGGAGGGCTACCAGGACAACAGCGCCGTGGTCGCGTTCGACCCGGAGGCGGCCAAGAAGGAACTCGACGATCTCGGCTGGCAGATGAACGGGCAGTTCCGCGAGAAGGACGGCAGACAGCTCGTCATCCGCGACGTGTTCTACGACGCTGCCAGCACCCGGCAAGTGGCGCAGATCGCGCAGAGCAGCCTCGCGCAGATCGGCGTCAAGCTAGACCTTCAGGCCAAGGGCGGCAACGGTTTCTTCAGCCAGTACGTCACCGTCGGCAACTTCGACATCGCGCAGTTCAGTTGGGTGGCCGACGCGTTCCCGCTGTCCGGCCTCAACCAGATCTACCTGTCCACCGGGGAGAGCAACTTCGGCAAGATCGGCAGCCCCGAGATCGACGCCAAGATCGAGGAGACGCTCGAGGAGCTCGACCCCGACAAGGCCCGCGCACTGGCCAACGAGGTCGACGAGCTGATCTGGGCCGAGGGCTTCAGCCTCCCACTCACCCAGTCGCCCGGAAACGTGGCCGTGCGAAGCAATCTCGCGAACTTCGGCGCGGCCGGACTGGGTGACGTGGACTACACCGCGATCGGCTTCACGAAGTAGTGACGCTGCGGACCGCGCGCGGCACCGACGACGGCACCGCCGACTCCGCCGCCGAGGCCGCCGTGATCGCGCGTTTGAGCAGCCGGACGCTCAGCAGACTCGGTGCAGCATCGAGATCGGCTGAGCGGGCGGGTAGTTCGGAGATCGTTTCCTCGTAGACGGCCTTGACGATGTCGAGCGCCGAGCGTTCCTTGACGTCGAGGATGCTGTGCCCCGTGGTGGGCATGTCGACCAGCACGGCCCCGGGAATCAGGTCGGCGATGCGGCATGCGACCGCACGCGGCGTGGTCAGGTCACGGCCGCCGGAGACCACCACGGTGGGCCAGTCGAATCCCGGCATGGCCGCAATGAGGTCATAGGGCTCGGCGACGAAGTCGACCTCCCCCGTTGCCGATTCGCGAAGGGCCACCGCCGGGTCGAGGGGCAAGCCGTCGGGTTTCGCGCCGTAGTTGAGTTCGCGGTAGCCGATGCGACCGACGAGGTCGGGCTCGTTGTGGTACGGCATCTTGCGCTCGACCAGCAGCCGGGTGCCCAGACCCACGACGCCCCACACCCAGTCGTGATCGCTCAACAACAGGTCCAGCTGTCGATTCAGGAGGTCGGGCCCGCCAAGCCCGTACAGGTCGGCGGCCAGCTGCACCGAGGCCGGGGATAGCACACCGTCGGAGACCAGTCGGTGCACCTTCTCGGCGAGCTCGTCGTTCCCGGTGTCGGCGCCGTCCCACAGCAGCCGGCGCACGGCGCGCCTGACCTCGTCGATGTCGTCGGCCGACAGCAGCGGTGAGTCCAGGATCATCGCGTGTATCCGCTGCGGGTGCCGCACGCCGAGCCCGGCGGCCAGGTAGGTGCCGTAGGACGCGCCGTAGACGACCGCCTCGTCGACCCCGGCGTCGTCGAGCACCGCGGCGATGTCCCCGACGACGGCGTCGATCGTCATCGCCTCGAGCGGGAGGTCGGCACCCTGGTCGTCGTGCCGGGACATCCCGACACCCCGGTGCTCGATCATGATCACGTCGCGCCCGTCGGCCACGGCGCGCCTGCGCAACCCGCGGTAGAGCGCGATCGATGCGGCTCCGGGGCCACCGGGGATGATCACCAGCGGATGGTCGGTCACCTCGCCGGTGCGCACGTAGTAGAGATCGAAGTCGTCGGATCCGTCGGCCAGGATGGGCCGACGGATCGAACGCACCCCCGGCTGCGCGGCCAGTTTGTCGTGGATACGGCGGCGCGCGGCATTCATCGTCATCACCCACCATTGTGCCCCTAGGCCGGATGTCGCCGCCGGGGCGGCTCCGTCTGCCGGACTCTTAGGTTCGGCATGAGCCAAAGCAGTGTCGCGATCGACGAGGAGCCGTAGAAACGAGGCCATGACCACCGTCGAGAACGACATCCGCATACTCCCGGGCTCCCCGCAGTGGGACGAGTTGCTCAGCCGCATCGCGGCGGGCGCCAAGGACCGAGACCTGAACGACGAGAATCCCTTTGATCAGGTCGCCGAACTCAAACGCGCCGGTTTCGGCACACTGCGCCTACCGCATGAACTCGGCGGCTCGGGATTGACTGTCCCGCAATTGTTCTCCGCGGTGATCGACGTGGCCCGAGCCGATCCCATTGTGGCGCACATTTTCCGGACGCACTTCTGGTTCACCGAGGAGCGGCTGCGCACCAGTGCGGACTCCCCGTCGCAGCAATGGCTGGGCAAGGTCGCCGACGGCAAGCTCTTCGGCAACGCGTTCAGAGAGAAGGGCGCCAACGCGGTCGGCAGCCTGGTGTTCAACACCCGCCTGCTGCCCGATCCGACCGGCGGCTTCCGGCTCGATGGCGAGAAGTTCTACAGCACCGGCACGCTGTTCTCCGATTATCTGACCGTCACCGCCACGACCGATCATGACTCCGTGGCGACCGTCGTCGTGCCCGCCGATCGCACCGGGGTGAAGCTGATCGACGACTGGGACGGTTTCGGCCAGCGGCGCACCGGCACGGGCACGACGGTGTTCAAGAACGTCGCGGTCACCTCCGACGAGATCCTCGCCGACGCGCCGTACGACGCCCCCGGCGTGCCCACGGTCCAGTACGCGTCACTGCAGTTGTTCATCCACGCGGTCGTCGCGGGCATCCTGGCGGCCGTCGTGGACGACGGCGTGACGCTGCTGCGCTCCCGCGACCGCAGCTTCAGCCACGCCCCCGCCGAGCGCCCCACCGACGACCCGCTGTTGCAACGGCTGCTCGGCGAGCTGGCCAGCACCGCCTACGTCGCGAAGGCGGCGGTGCTCGACGCCGCGGAGGCGATCGCGGCGGCGACCAACTCGGCCGCGACGACCGCCGACGGCAACCCCGACGCGCAGCTGGCTCAGGACGCCCAGCTGAAGGTCGCCAAGGTCAAGGTCCACCTCGATGCCATCGCCCCCGAGGCCGCGACCCGGCTGTTGGAGCTCGGCGGCGCCAGCGCAGCGAGTCGGCAGAAGGGTCTGGACCGACACTGGCGCAACATCCGCACCATCACCCTGCACAACCCGGTCGCGTACAAGGCGGTCGCGATCGGCGCGAACCTGTTGCACGACACGCCCGTCCCCGCCAACGCCTACTTCTAACCCCCACCCCCACGCGATTCGTGCACACTCTCCCGCGGTGAACGCGGGCGCGGGTGCACAAATCGCGGAGAAGGACACCCATGACGCGTCAACTCCACCTCGGTGGCTTCCAGATCGCCTCCCAGGTCACCCACTCGCACGCCGCGTGGCGGCACCCGGGCAGTGATACCGGGTTCACCACGACATCAAGAGCCGCGCCGGGGACTGTGGATTTAACGGTGTTTCCGGCCTGACACGCTGAGCGATGCTCGGCGAGAAAGGTCGCCACGATGACGACACTGAATGACGTGACCAAGAAGAAGGCTGAGCAGTCCGCTGAGCAGAAGGCCGCGGTCGAGCTGGTGCGGCTGGCCCAGGAACAGGGCCTGTCACTGACCGGACCCGATGGGCTGCTCAAACAGCTGACCAAGACGGTGATCGAGGCCGCGCTGAACGAGGAGATGACCGAGCACCTCGGTTATGAAAAACACGACCCGCCCGAGGCGGGGTCGAGCAACATCCGCAACGGCACCCGGTCCAAGACTGTCCTGACCGACACCACCGGCCCGGTCGAGATCGACGTACCGCGGGATCGGGCGGCGACGTTCGAGCCGCAGATCGTCAAGAAACGGCAGCGCCGGCTCACCGGTGTCGATGAGGTCGTGCTGTCGTTGTACGCCAAAGGGCTTACCACCGGCGAGATTTCGGCGCACTTCGCCGAGATCTACGGTGCCTCGGTCTCCAAGGAGACGATCAGCCGAATCACCGACAAGGTACTCGAGGAGATGAACGAATGGACGGTACGGCCTCTGGATGAGACCTACGCCGCGATCTTCATCGACGCGATCGTGGTGAAGGTCCGCGACGGCCAGGTCGCCAACCGACCGTTCTACGCCGCCATCGGGGTCACCCTGGGCGGGGAACGCGACATCCTCGGCCTGTGGGCCGGCACCGGCGGTGAAGGCGCCAAGTTCTGGATGGCCGTGCTCACCGACCTACGAAACCGCGGCGTCAAGGACACCTTCTTCGTGGTCTGCGACGGCCTCAAGGGACTGCCCGAAGTGGTGAGCAACGTGTGGCCCCAAGCGATCGTCCAAACGTGCATCATTCACTTGATACGCAACACCTTTCGGCTCACGTCCCGCAAGTACTGGGATGAGATCAAACGCGATGTGAAGCCGATCTACACCGCGGTCAATGCTACTGCGGCCCGCTCGGCGTTCGATGATCTGGCCGAGAAATGGGGACAGCGCTACCCAGCGGTGATCAAACTCTGGGACAACGCCTGGAACGAGTTCATCCCGTTCCTGGACTACGACGTGGAGATACGGAAGGTGATCTGCTCGACGAATGCCATCGAGTCACTCAACGCCCGCTACCGCCGCGCAATCAAGGCCCGCGGGCACTTCCCCTCCGAGCAGGCCGCCCTGAAATGCCTGTACCTCGTCACCCGATCCCTGGACCCGACCGGCGTCGGCAGGGCACGATGGACGATGCGGTGGAAACCCGCGCTGAATGCGTTCGCGATCACCTTCGGCGACCGATTCCCGGCAGCCGAAACCTACTGATGAAAACCGCCGGAAACACCGTTAACGAGATAGTCCCCCGCGCCGTGGTGCCGGAGCTGCAGCGCCGCGGTCTGTTCAGGACCGAGTACACCGGTGACACGTTGCGCGACCATCTCGGGTTGCCCGCCGCCACCTTCGATGCACCGCAGGAGCGCACCGTGTCCGTCGCCAGCTGATCCCGGCTAGATCGCCAGGAGCAGGTGCTGGGCGTCCACGATTCCGGCGTAGCGCTCGGGGCTGCACGTCAGCACGATGACCTGACCGTCACCGCCGACCGCGTCGAACACCTCGGCCATCTTGGCGAGCCGATCGGGATCGCTGAAGCCCAGCGCGTCGTCGATCACGACCGGCACACCGTCCTCCTTGGCGACCAGCGCAGCGGTCGCCAGCCGGGCCACGATGCCCAGCTGCTCCTTGGCGCCGCCGGAGAGGGACTCGAAGGGGACGGTGCACCCGTTCAGCGTCCGGGCCACCATGCGGAGATCGCCGTCGATCTCGACTTCGAAGTCTGCGCCGAACACGATGCGGCCCAGGCGTTCCACTTCGGTACGGAACGGCTCGACGTAGCGCAGCCGCGACTCGTCGCGGTGGCGGTTCATCACCGAGTGCAGTAGCCGGGCCGCCCCCGCCCGACGCGCGATCCGGTCGTGCTCCGCCGCCGCGTGCTCACACTCGGTCTGCGCCGCATCGAGTCGCCCCTTGCGTCCCTCGGACCCGTACACCCGCAGCTGGGCCATCACTTCACGCAGCTGGCCCGCGATCTCGCCGTGCCGTTCACCGAGTTCGACGGCTCGACGCGCGGCGTCCTCGAACTCGGCCGCCACCGCCGCAGGTCCGGCGGCGGCGAGCTCGGCCTCGATCGCGAGCACCTGGGCGAGCACCCCTCGGGCCCGTTCGGCATCGGCCTCGGCCTGGATGACCAGTTGGTCGTCGGTCTTCGATTCCCGTTGTCGGGCAAGCCGTTCGGCGGCGGCGGCGACCTCCTCGCGGGCGGTCCCGAGCTTGGCCCCCAACACCGCGGCGATACTCGACACCTTCATCGCGTGCGACGCGGCTGCGCTCGCGGTGGAACGGCACGCATCGCGCTCGGCACGCGCGCGCCGGAGCGCCTCGGTCGCCGCCTCGAGTTGGGCCCGCGCGTCCTCTACCCCGGGGTCGTCGCAGGACTGTGCGGCGAGCTCGGTCTCGAGTTCCGCCAGACGGGAACGCAGCTCGAGTACGGCCTCGCCTCCGACGACGGCGTCGCGGGTGGCCCGCAGCCGCTCCCCCGCAGCGATCAGGTCGCGCCGTCGGGCATCGAGTGTCCGGGCGGCCGCCACGTCGTCGACACCGGCCTCGTCGAGCAACGCGGCCAGCATCTGGCGTGCCCGCTCGAGCTTGTCCTGCGAATCGGTCGCGGAGGCACCTGGCACCACACGCCACGTCAACACACCAGGCAGTTCGACCGCGGCCGCGGTCGTGACGTTCTGCGACCAGCCAACCCCGGGTGACACGTGCACCGGCCGACCGTCGACCACCAGCTCCACCTCGACGGCGGACTCGAGTTCGATTCGTGCCGACGTCAATTCGGCCTGGAAGGCGGCCCGCTCGGTAGTCAGCGCGGCCAGTTCGACATCACGCATCACGCCGTCAGAAAGGGTGATCGGCGCCAACTCGGCATCGACGGCCACGAGCTCGCGCTCCACGGCGTCGATCCTGCCGAGCGTGGCCCGGAGCTTCTCGGCTTCACGACGACGCCCGATCCGCTCCATCGTGGCGCGGGCGGCGTCGACCCGGGCGCGGCACTGCTCGGCCTCCAGCGTCGCGGTCTCCGCTGCCGCAGCGGCCGTGACGGCGGCGGCGTCGGCGACGACCCCGTCCTCCGCGGCTGCCTTCACCGCCGACTCCAGCGAGGTGATGGTGGCGCTTCGCTCCCCGAGTTCGGCACGGAGCCGGCGTCGCTCGCCCAGCGCGGTGTCGGACGCGGCCTGCGCCATCTCGGCCGGTTCGGCCAGGGCCCGCGCCGCAGCTAGGCGCTCGTCGAGATGTTTGACGGCGTCGGCGGCGACCCGGGCCACCTCGAGGCGTCCGGCCGCCGTCGTCCTGCTCTGCGCCAGCCGGGCGAGCTCCGCGGTGAGCGCGGCGTGTCGCGCGACCGCGTCGTCGACCTCCTCGACCGCGGTCTTGCACAGGGCGACCTGCTGCTCGGCGTCACGCAACCGCGCCACGGCCGACGCCCAGAGACCCGTCGGCCTCCCCGTCGCCGTGAAGTACTGCCGGAACTCCGCGTCGATCCGATCGATGAGCAGCGGCTCGGCACCGGACAACGTGACCGTCTGACCGGCTGCCACGTCCAACGCACGCGCCAGCGCATCACACCCCGAGAGCTCGACCGAGAGCGTCGATGCCGACTGCAACACCCGCTGCGCCTGCCACAGTTCGGTGTCCATGGTCTCGGCGAGAATGGCCTGCACACGGTCATGCGCCTCGTCGCCCGTGAGTTGCTCACGCGCGGGAGTCATCACCACGAGCCGG
The DNA here is from genome assembly GCF_030295745.1 of Mycolicibacterium sp. TUM20985. Taxonomy (NCBI): domain Bacteria; kingdom Bacillati; phylum Actinomycetota; class Actinomycetes; order Mycobacteriales; family Mycobacteriaceae; genus Mycobacterium; species Mycobacterium antarcticum. The sequence continues at coordinate 1,456,823 of NZ_AP027291.1, read as the reverse complement.
GTCTCCGGCTTCTTGTGGAATCGCTTGTAATACTCGAATTTATAGGCGCCGGAAGAGATGACGGCGGTGATCTCGGCACCCTCGTCGACGTGCGTGGGCTTGACCTGCTTGACCTCCTTCTTGGTCGAGCGGTCCTTGGCCTCGAGGAGCAGATCAAGCGCCTCGATCATCGACGACTTGCCGATCTCGTTGGCACCGGACACGACGACGACGCCGCGATCGGGAAAGTCGATGTCGCGGTGGGCGATTCCGCGATAATTCCGCAGAGCCAGACGGTGCAGCTTCATGCGGCACTCCCCCGCTCGGTCAGCCGCAGCAGCAGCGCCAGCGCCGCCCGGGCGTCGTCGGCCTGCGAACTATCCGCCCGTGCGGTGGCCACCAGTTCGTCCACCGCGGCGGCCGCGAAGCCGCCGATGCCCAGGTCGTCGAACTCACCATCGGCGGGCACGACGGCGATCTCGGTCTCCTTGTCCCAGGTGCCGAGCGCGGCGAACAGTCGGACGTACTTGTCCAGACACGCGTCGAGCGCCGCCTTGTCGGTCACCGTCAGGGTGCCGGTCAGCCCGATTTGCACGACCGTGCGTTCCTTGTCGGCCAACTGGTCGAGGTTGATGTCGAGATCCACGACATCCCTCGCCGTGTCGACGGACCGGCGCAGGGTGACGAACCTCCAACGCCCCACCCGGCGGCCCGCCACGTGGACCGCGCGCTGCGGGTCCGCCTCGTCGACGTCGACCACGAGGACATGCCCGGGATCGGGCTCCACGTGGTCGTAGTTGGTGACCTCCTGCGAGCCGGAGTACCAGACTCTGCCGGTCGACCCGACCTCGGTCCGAGAATGCTTGTCACCTAGGGCGACGTAGTGCACGGCACCGCGAGCGACCGCGGCCTCGACCGTGGCGAGCCGGATCAGGGACGGCTTGTCCCGGTCCGGTTCGAAGAGATCGACGCCACCGTGACCCACGGCGATGCGGGTGACGCCGTCCGCGGTGAGGCCCTCGAGCACCTCGCCAAGCAGATCGGTCGTCGGCTTCTTGGAACGCCAAGGCGCCGCGACGATCTCGACTCCCGGACGCACTTCGTGCACCCCCGCCCGGTCGAGCACGATCACGTTGTCGGGCCGTTCGGCGGTGAACAACGCGCTGGTGTACACCGACGAGGCGTCGAGCGGATCATGGTTGCCCGGCAGCAGATACACCGGAACCTCGATGGCGCGCATGGCCTCCAGTGACAGGCTGACGTCACGCGGTGCGAGTTGGTTGTGCTCGAAGACGTCTCCGGCGACGACGACGAATTCCGCGCCCGTCTCGGCCGCGAGCGCACCCAGCGCCGCGACGGCGTCGCGGCGCGCGGCCGAATACCGCGGCTGCGCCTCGCCGTTGAGGAAGTGGCGCGTCATGCCGAGCTGCCAGTCGGCGGTGTGCAAGAAGCGCATCGTGACTCCTCGGCTCTCTAGTCGTGGGCCGTCGTTTTGACGGGCATGGCGAGTGTAGGTCTGCACTCCGACAAGTGAGCGGACCTCGGTCGGCATGTGGGTAACGTGATGTCGATGACGAGCTCCGAGCGCACCTTGATCCTGCTCCGGCACGCGAAGTCCGACTATCCCGACGGGGTGTTCGACCACGACCGGCCGCTGGCCCCGCGGGGCGTCAGGGAGGCGGCTTTGGCGGGTGACTGGATCAGGGCGAACGTGGCTCCCGTGGACGTAGTGCTGTGCTCGACGGCCACCCGGACCCGGGAAACCCTGGCGCGCACCGGCATCGAGGCGGACACGCGTTACTCCGACGAGCTGTACGACACCAAGCCCAGCACCGTGGTCCGCCTCATCAACGCCGTCGCCGACGATGTCCGCACGCTGCTGGTCGTCGGGCACGAACCCACGATGTCATCGCTGGCGTTCGCCCTGGCCGGCCTCGAATCGGACGCTGACGCGGTCGAGGAGCTGACGTCGAAGTACCCCACGTCGGCGATGGCCGTCTTCACGACCGAGGTGCCATGGCACCGCCTTGGACTCGGCGGCGCGACCCTGGTCGACTTCCACGTGCCGCGCTAGTCTGCTCCTCGCGCGAGCGCTCGTCGGCGCTAGTTGTTGGTGTTGAGCGTCAGCTCCATCAACTTGATCGCCATCCCGCATGCGTCGACACCGGGCACCTGGGGGTTCACCCACCACCCCACCACGCCGGCCGCGTCGCTGGCCACCCCGCACGCGCCGCTGGCGTCGTTGGGCTTCATCACGATGGACTGCACGCCCGCGACCGAGCGGCTCTCGACCTGATACTTCAGGAAGTCGGCCACGTTGCGCTCGTTGTCGAGGCTGCCCTGCTCGAACCAGAACCGGGTGATGTCGATCAGCCCGGTCGGATTGAGGGCCTGCCACCGGCACAGCGCACCCACGAACGTGCTCTGGATGTCCAGAGGATCGGCGCCCACGGTCTTGGCGAGCACGTCGGTCGTCAGGACGTCGCATTCCTTCAACAGGTTCGGGTAGGTCTTCGCCGAGTTGTCGTTGCGGGGAGTGTTGCCCCCGCTACCCGCCTTGACCGCCTGGCCCGACACGTCGCGCGAGCAGCCGACCAGCATCGTGACGGTCGCGAGGACTGCGAACAGCGCCGCGGTCACCCGGCGGAGGCGACGGGCGCTCACTTGGAGTTCACGATCGACTGGCGGGTAAGTTCCTTGGCGACGTCACACGCATCGGGGAACGGCTTCTCGGTGAAGTTCACCGACCACTCGATGAAGTCGTCGTCGAACTGAATGCCGATCTCGCAGAGCGACGTACCCAGCTGCGCGTCGCTGTTGAGGGCGATGAAACCGTCGTGACCTTCGATGTTGATGTCCTCCACGCTGGTGCGCGACAACTCCTCGGTCTTGCGTTCCCGGCCGATGGGGCTGCCCCGGTACCAGTTGAAGGAAAAGTGCGGCCCCAGGATGCCTCCGCCCAGGAGCCACTGACATCCGACCGACGTCTTGGCGGTATTCACCAGACCGTTGATCTTGGTGAGCCCGGCAATCGTCTCGTCGGAGATCCCGCCGCACTCGGGGATCATCGGCCCGTGCTTGGCGTCGGCCGCCGGTGCAGGCGAGGAGTCCCCGCCGGGGCCCGCCGGCTGATCCGAGCCACCGGAGCACGCCGCGACGAGCGGAATCACCGCAGCGGCCAGCACGGCCAGCGCCTTCGCGTGGCGACCGCTGGGGCGGTGGCCGGGTCTTCCCATCACGCCCGACACTGTAGCGGCAGCCTTGAGGCACAACCACCGACATGCCGACTGACCAGGAGTTTTCTAAGCAAATTCATGGTTACGGGCGCACCGGATGGGCGACGACGCGGTGTGCGACAGTTGCGTGATGCTCTGGGCGTTGCTGCGACGGTATGCGGGGCCCTACCGCGGGCCGGTCGCCATCGTCGCCGCGTTCCAGGTGATCAGCACACTGGCGTCGTTGTACCTGCCGACCATCAACGCCGCGATCATCGACGACGGCGTGGCCACGGGTGACACCGCCAGGATCGTCGAACTGGGCATAATGATGCTCGGCGTCACCGCACTGCAGGTGGTGTGTGCGGTCGGCGCCGTCTACTTCGGGTCCCGCGTGGGCATGGGCTTCGGTCGCGACCTGCGCTCGGCGATGTTCCATCACGTCACCGGATTGTCGGCAGAGGAGACCGCCCGCTTCGGCGCGCCGACGCTGCTGACGCGCACCACCAACGACGTCCAGCAGATCCAGGTGCTGCTCCAGATGACGTGCACGATGCTGATCGCCGCACCGATCATGTGCATCGGCGGGATCTTCATGGCCATCCACCAGAACGCCGGATTGTCGTGGCTGCTGATGATCAGCGTGCCGCTACTGGGGTTGTCCAACTACTGGATCGTCTCGAAGCTGTTGCCGTTCTTCAGGGCCATGCAACGATTGATCGACGGTATCAATCGCGTTCTGCGCGAGCAGCTCTCGGGCATCCGGGTCATCCGTGCGTTCGCCAGGGAACCGTTCGAGCGGGAGCGGTTCGCCGAGGCCAACCAGGCACTGGCTGACACCGCGCTGACGGTGGGACGCCTGCAGGCCCTGATGCTGCCGGTGACGACGCTGGTGATCAACGTGTCGAGCGTGGCGCTGATCTGGTTTGGCGGCATGCGGATCGACTCGGGCGAGATGCAGGTTGGTTCCCTCATCGCCTTCCTGTCCTACTTCATGCAGATCCTGATGGCCGTGCTGATGGCGACGATCCTGTTGGTGATGCTGCCGCGCGCCTCGGTGTGCGCCGAGCGCATCTCCGAGGTGCTGTCCACGACACCGGCGATCACCAGCCCCGAGACACCGGTCCGACCCGCCGCCGCGACCGGTTCGATCGAACTCGTCGACGCCACGTTCAGCTACCCGGGCGCCGACCGCCCGGTGCTGCAGGGGATCTCGTTCACGGCACGCCCCGGAACCACCACCGCCGTGGTCGGGTCGACGGGATCGGGCAAGTCGACGCTGATCTCCTTGATCTGTCGCCTGTTTGACGTCACCGGCGGCGCCGTGACCGTCGACGGCATCGACGTGCGCGACTACGACGTCGAGGACCTCTGGTCGACGATCGGACTGGTACCCCAGCGCGGTTACCTGTTCACGGGGACGGTCGCCGAAAACCTTCGCTATGGCAAGGCGGACGCGACCGACGACGAGATGTGGGAGGCGCTGCGCGTGGCGTCGGCGGACTCCTTCGTGTCGGCGCACCCCGACGGATTGGAGATGCGCGTCGCGCAGGGCGGCATCAACTTCTCCGGCGGGCAGCGGCAGCGGCTTGCCATCGCGCGGGCCGTCATCCGCCGACCGGCGGTCTACCTGTTCGACGACGCCTTCTCGGCGCTGGACGTGCACACGGATGCGCGCGTGCGCGCGGCGCTCGCCGAGGTGTCGGCGGAATCGACGGTCGTCATCGTCTCGCAACGCATTTCGACGGTGATCGAGGCCGACCAGATCGTCGTCATCGACGACGGCGCGGTCGTCGGCACCGGCAGGCACGACACGCTGATCGGCTCCTGCCCCGTGTATGCGGAGTTCGCCGACTCGCAGGCGTTCAGCGAAGTGGGTGATCTCCGATGACCCGGCCGATCGGAGGGCGACTGAACGCGGGCCTCGACGCGCCGGCCGAACGGTCCAAGGACTTCACGGGCACTGCGCTGCGGCTGCTGAGAAGACTTACCCCGCAACGTCTGCCGACGGCGGTGGTGTTGCTGCTCGGTATCGTCGGCATCGGCATCGGGGTGGTCGGCCCCCTGATCCTGGGGCACGCGACGGACCTGTTGTTCAGCGGCGTCATCGGCAGACAGCTGCCCGCCGGCATCACCAAGGAACAGGCGATCGAGGCGGCCAGGGCGCGTGGTGACCAGACCTTCGCCGACCTGCTGTCGGGGATGAACGTAGTGCCGGGGCGCGGCGTCGACTTCGATGCCGTCGGCCGTACCCTGCTGCTCGCGCTGGCGCTGTATCTCGTGGCGGCCCTGATGCTCTGGGTGCAGGCCCGGCTGCTGAACGTGATCATCCAGCGGACCATGGTGGCGCTGCGCTCCGACGTCGAGGACAAGGTGCACCGGCTACCGCTGTCGTACTTCGACTCACGGCAACGGGGGGAGGTCCTCAGCCGAGTCACCAACGACGTCGACAACATCCAGTCGTCCCTGTCGATGACGATCAGCCAGCTGCTGACCTCGATCCTGACCGTCGTCGCGGTGTTGGTGATGATGGTGATCCTCTCCCCACTGCTGGCCTTGATCACGGTGCTGACGGTGCCGTTGTCGCTGTGGGCAACCCGCACCATCGCCCGGCGCAGCCGCGATCAGTTCATCGCGCAGTGGCGCAACGTCGGACGTCTCAACGCCCACGTCGAGGAGACCTACAGCGGTTTCACCGTCGTCAAGACGTTCGGGCACCGGGCGCTGGCCGAGGACAGGTTCCGCGAACTCAACGGCGACGTGTACCGCGCCGGCTTCGGCGCCCAGTTCCTGTCGGGGCTGGTGTCACCGGCGACGACGTTCGTTGGAAACCTGAGTTACGTCGCCGTCGCGGTGGTCGGCGGCCTGCAGGTGGCGACGGGGCAGATCACGCTCGGCAGCATCCAGGCGTTCATTCAGTACGTCCGCCAGTTCAACCAGCCCCTGACGCAGGTCGCCGCGATGTACAACACGCTGCAGTCCGGAATCGCCAGTGCGGAGCGAGTCTTCGACCTACTCGACACCGAGGAGCAGACGCCCGATCCGCCGGACTCGAACACCGGACGACGAGGGCCGGGCCGGGTGGAGTTCGAGCGCGTCGACTTCGCGTACCGGCCGGGCACACCGATCATCGAGGACCTGTCGCTGGTCGCCGAACCGGGCAGCACCGTCGCCATCGTGGGCCCCACCGGGGCGGGCAAGACCACGCTGGTGAACCTGCTGATGCGGTTCTACGAGGTGGACTCCGGCCGGATCCTGATCGACGGGGTCGACATCACTGCGATGAGCCGCCACGCCCTGCGCTCCAGCATCGGCATGGTGCTGCAGGACACCTGGCTCTTCGGCGGGACCATCTACGACAACATCGCCTACGGCCGACCCGACGCCGACGAGCAGCAGGTGGTGGAGGCGGCCAGGGCCGCACACGTCGACCGCTTCGTCGCGACCCTGCCCGACGGTTACCAGACCCGCATCACCGACGACGGCGGCAACATCAGCGCCGGCGAGAAGCAGCTGATCACGATCGCCAGAGCCATCCTCGCCCAGCCGAGTCTGCTGATCCTCGACGAGGCCACCAGCTCGGTCGACACCCGCACCGAGCTGTTGATCCAGCAGGCCACCGCCGAGCTGCGCGGCGACCGGACGAGTTTCATCATCGCGCACCGGCTTTCGACCATTCGCGATGCCGACGTCATCCTGGTGATGGAGGCGGGCAGGATCGTCGAACGGGGCACCCACGATGAGCTGATCGCCCGGCACGGTGAGTACTGGTCGATGACGCAGGCGTAGTTCCCCTCACAGACGGCGGCATCGACCGTAGTGTCGGGGCGATGACGCAGCGGACCGTGCACACCTTCTGTCGGTACTGCATGGCGTCCTGCGGACTCGAGGTGACGGTCGAGGACGACAGGGTCACCAAGATCTCGGCCGACAAGCAGAACCCGCACAGCTGGGAGGACTTCTGCGCCAAGGGACGCACGGCCAACCAGCTCGTCGAGCACCCGCGCCGCATCCTCGCGCCAATGCGCCGGGTCGGCGATGGGTACGTCGAGTCCACCTGGGACGAGGCGATCCGCGATATCGCCGACCGGATGAACGCCCTGATCGAGGCGGACGGACCCGATGCGATCGGCGCGTACTACGGCAACCCGTCCGGACACTCGTCGTCCAACGTGCTGTTCATGAACGCCTGGATGGACGCGGTGGGAACCGGCAGCCGCTACGCCGTCGGCTCAATCGACCAGAACGCGCTGCACGTCGTCGCTGAGGCGATGTATGGCTCGTCGTTGATGGCGCCCGTCTCCGACGTCGACAACTGCGACTACTTCCTCCTCGTGGGCACCAATCCCGCAGTCAGCGCCTGGAATTGGCTGGAGACGGTACCCGGCGGATGGCGCCGCGCCTTGGCCCGGCAGGCCGACGGCGCCACCATCGTGGTGGTGGACCCGCTCCGCACGGAGTCCGCGGACAAGGCCGACGTCCACCTAGAGGTACGACCAGGTCAGGACTGGGCGCTGCTGCTGGCGATGGTGAAGGTCATCCTCGACGAAGGACTCGAGCACGCCGAGGACTGCGCCGAGCTGGCCACCGGCGTTCCTGACCTGCGGGCCCTGGTCGCGCAGGCAGACCTCGACGAGCTGGCCACCCGCTGCGGTATCGACCGTGATCGAATCGCGGGCGTCGCACGCGATTTCGCCTCTGCGAGAGGCGCCATGGTCGTCACGCGCACCGGGATCTCGCTGCATGCCGCGGGCACCGTCGGCGAATGGCTGGGCCACGTCCTCAACGTGATCACCGGCCGGATGGACCGACCCGGCGGGCGCCGTTTCGAACCGGGTTACTTCGATGCACTGCGGTTGGCTGGACTCGCCAAGACCAAGCCCCATCGCAGCCGCCTGGCGGGCCGCGAGATGGTTGCCGGGGCGCATGCGCTGGCCGAATTGCCCGACGAGATCACCACACCCGGTCCTGGTCAAATTCGGGCGATGCTGATCAACTGCGGCAACCCGGTGGTGTCGGGCCCGCGCGGCGACGCACTCGACGAGGCCCTCGCGCAGCTGGACCTGCTCGTGATCCTCGACCTGGTCCAGCGCGAGAGTCACCGGCATGCGGACTGGCTGCTGCCCGCCGTGCACTGGCTGGAACGCGATGATCTGCTGACGTTCACCAGCAGCATGCACGACGAACCGTTCGTCCAGTACGGCGTCAAGGCCGTCGAGCCGCCGTCGGGGGCAAGACAGGAATGGCAGATCTTCGTCGATCTCGCGATCGCCATGCGCCGGCCGTTGTTCGGTGTGAAGGGGTTCAATGCCTTCATCGGGGCCAGTAGGCGGTTGGCGGCGGTGACCGGGCGGCCCGCGTGGGCGTTCGGTCCGCACTGGCTCGACCGGCTGTTCATCCGACTCGCGCGAAAGGTCAACGGCCACAAGATCACCTGGCGTGAGCTCATCGCCCACCCACACGGCATCGTGCTGGGTCCGCGCGAGTTCGGCCACTTCCGGGGCGCATTGCGCACGAAGGACGCGCGGGTGCACGCCGCACCGCCTGAGTTCGTCGCCAGGGCGCGCGAACTCCTGGCCGCCCCGGCCCCCGTTGCGCCGCACCGCTATCCGTTCGCTCTGGGCAACCGGCGGCGCAGGCACTCGATGAATTCCTGGCTCAACGAACTACCGGGCCTTCACCCGGGCGGCAAGGGCAACGGGGTGCTGCTCCACCCGGAGGACGCGGCCGCGCTCGGCGTCGGCGATGGTGACCGGGTGCGGGTCTTCTCCCCGGTCGGCGCGATCGAATTGGATGCCGAACTGTCGGACCGGCTCCGCCGCGGCCACGTCGTGGTCGACCACGGCTGGGGTTCGAGGATCTTCGATCCCCGCGGCGGAGCCGAGCCCCAGTCCTTTGGCGTCAACCGCAACCTGCTGGTCGGCGCTGACGTCGACCCGCTGTCACAGACGTCCGCGCTCAGCTCGACGTTCGTCGGGGTCGAGCGCGTCTGAACGTGCGACTTCGGCGTGTTCAGTCGCGGTGAGCGCGACCAATCACGCCGAAATCGCGCAGGGGGTCAGAGTTCGGGGCCCTCGGTACGCAAATCGTCGACCTTCGACATCGCCTCGCGCAGCTTGCCCAGCCATTCGTCGGTGTGCTCACCCACCAGACGGACCGACCACACGAGTGCGTCGGACCGCGACCGGGCCACCCCGGCGTCGACCAGCGTGTCGAGCACCTGGCGCTCGGGTTGCCGCAGCCGCGTCATCACCGGTACCGCGATGTGCGTGAACAGGATTCGCTCGTCACCGATTTCGACGCCCCAGGCGACCTTGCGGCCGTAGCGGTGCTCCGCCTCGTCGGCGATGCGCATGCGCTCCGATCGGGTCTCCTCACGGAAGCGTGCGGCACGACCCGACGCGCGGGCGTCGCTCTCCTCGGACTCCGGTTCGGGGAGACGGCCGATGACGGTGATCTCCTCACGGTCGACGACGACGGTGGGATCGCCCGAGAACCAGCCCTGCGGCAGGCGTCCGGCGATCCAGTCCGGCGCATCGCTCGCGTCGGGTTGTTGGGATTGGTTCCAGCCGCCGGAGCGGCCGCGGTGATGTGGTTTCATGCTTACATGATTACCTTGTTACATCTGTAACGGGGCAGACTTCTCCACGAGCGAAAGCCGCGGCGGTCAGCTCAGCTTGCGTTTGACGGCCACACCGCCGCCGACCACCAGCGCGATCAACAGCAGGACTGCCCAACCGGGACTCGCGAGCCACCACACGGCGCCCACCGCCACGATGCCCGGCGAGGCCAGGAACAAGACCATTCCGGGATGCTGCTTGACGACCTCGAGTGCGCTGCGGGCCCGCACCGGATCGATCTCCTTCGACATCTCCCCAGCATGCCACCGCATTGCCATAGTGTTCGTCATAGCGATCCGAACAATCGAACCGAGGAGCACGACGGTGTCTGGACCTGGTCAAGGAAGCTGGCAGCCCGATCCCGAGGGCCGGTACGAATACCGCTGGTGGGACGGCCAGGGCTGGTCTGACCAGGTGTCGCAGCAAGGCCAGGTGGGCAGGGCGCCGTTGGGCGCCGCACCCGCTCCGCAGACTCCCCAGGCCTCGATCCAGGAGCCGGGCCAGGGCCAGGGCCAGGGCCAGGGCCAGGGGCAGGGCCAGCCCGCGGGCGACGGGTTCGCCGGCATCAGCGGTGACCTGGTCGACGGCCGGTTCAGCGAAAAGGAAGCCAAGCCGATCGCGAACCAGAACGCCAAACTGCTGCGCGTCCGCCTCGGTGAGCCGTTCATGGCCCGCCAGGGCTCGATGGTCGCTTACCAGGGCAACGTCGACTTCGCTTTCGAGGGCGGCGGCGCCTCCAAGTTCCTGAAGAAGGCCTTCACCGGCGAAGGCGTGCCGCTGATGCGCTGCCAGGGCCAGGGCGACGTGTTCCTCGCCGAGTTGGCACACGACGTGCACCTGCTGAACCTGACCAACTCCGGCCTGTCCATCAGCGGCAAGAACGTCCTGGCCTTCTCGTCGGGCCTGGACTGGAACATCGAGCGGGTGAAGGGCGGCAGCATCGCGACGGGCGGACTGTTCAACACCACGCTGCGCGGTACCGGCTGGGTGGCGCTAACCACGGATGGGCCGCCGGTGGTGCTCAACGCCGCGGAGGCCCCGACCTTCGCCGACACGAACGCGGTCGTGGCGTGGTCAGCGAACCTACAGACCCAGTTGAAGGCGAGCTTCAAGGCGGGCGCCCTGATCGGCCGCGGCTCGGGCGAGGCGCTGCAGGTGTCGTTCCACGGCCAGGGATTCGTCATCGTCCAGCCGTCGGAGGGCATCCAGTTCCCGCCGCAGAGGTGAGCGCGCCACGACCGGTGTGGGGCTCGGAGGTCAGCGAGGGCACCTATGGCGGGCACGCCGGTCTGGTCTACGACTGCAGCCCGTCGTCGTTCGACGAGCTGGTGTCCGGTACCGAAGTGTGGACGGACAGGACGTTCCTCGTCCACGGCGAGCGCCGAGTCACCTTCGCGGGCTTTCGCGCCGCCGCCTACGCCGCCACTCGGCATCTCGCCGAACTGGGCATCAGACCGGGTGACCGGGTGATGGTCTTCGGCTACAACAGCCCCGAGTGGGTGGTGGCGCTGTGGGCCCTGTGGCTGTCGGGCGCGGTCCCCGTACTGGCGAACCGGTGGTGGAGCGGTGCCGAGATCGAGCATGCCGCAACGGTTCTCGCGCCCCGTCACGTGCTGGGCGATACCGAGCTGTCGATCGACGTGCCCGGCAGCCCGCTCGCCGACCTGGCGATCGACGTCGACGGCGGTCGCGCGCCGTCCTCCACCGTCGCCACCGACGGTGACGTGGCCGCGCTGATCCTGTTCACCTCGGGCAGTTCGGGTATGCCCAAAGCCGTTGAGCTGTCCCGTCGTTCGGTGATCTGCAACCAGCACGACATCATGCAGCGCACGGGCCGGTTGCCGCATCTGCTCGACGCGGACTCCGCGCAGGTCGTCAGCCTGGCGACCACGCCGATGTTCCACGTCGGTGGCCTCTCGAGCCTGCTGACCCACTTCCTGACCGGCGGGAAGATCGTGATGGCCCAGGGCCGCTTCGACGCGGGCCAGATCCTCGCCCTGATCGAACGGGAGGGCGTTCAGGTGTGGGGCGCGGTGCCCACCATGGCCAGTCGCCTTCTCGAGCATCCCGACTTCGCGTCGTTCGACCTGTCGAGCCTGAAGTCGTGGCCGTTGGGCGGTGCACCCGTGACGACGGCGCTGTTGGACCGGATCCGAGCCAAGCTGCCACGGCTCCGCGAACGCGGGCTGAGCAATACCTGGGGGATGACCGAGGCGGGCGGCTTCCTCACCGTCGCCGACGCCCGCGACCTGGCCGTCCACCCCGGCACCGTCGGGCGGCCCTATCCCGTGGTGGAGATCCGCATCGCCGACCCGGACGACGCAGGCATCGGCGAGGTGCTGGCCCGCTCCCCCACCGTGATGAACGGCTACGTGGGGGTCGGCCCCGCGGTGAACGCCGAGACCGTGGATGCCGACGGGTGGTTGCACTCCGGCGACCTGGGTCACCTGACCGAAGACGGCTATCTGTTCATCGACGGTCGGAGCAAGGACGTGGTGATCCGGGGCGGGGAGAACATCGCCTGCCCGCACGTGGAGGCCGCGATCGCCAGCCACCCCGCCGTCGCGGAGGTCGCCGCGCTGGGGATTCCGCACCCGGACCTGGGCGAAGAGCTGGTGGCGGTGGTGGTGCACCAGGCCGGCGCCGAGCCGCCGAGTGTCGAGGAGCTGACGGCTCACGTGTCGGGCGTGCTGTCGTACTTCGCGGTGCCCACCCGCTGGGAGGTGCGGGCCGAACCGCTGCCGACGCTGGCCGGCGAGAAGGTCGACAAGAAGTCGCTCGCGGTGTCGTTCGCCGGGGTACCGGGGCCCTGACGGCCAAGGCACTTCACGCCGCTACGGTGATGACTGCTCGGCGGCCCTGCGGGCCCGGAACAGCTTCACCTCGTCCTTGATGTTCTTGAGGCGGCGCCCGCCCGCGAACGACCACGCGATGCCTTCGACCTCACCGATCGCCTCACGGGTGGACTCCGATACCAGGATCGCGCCGGGCCGCGCCGCCCCCGTCACACGGCTGGCCAGGTTGACCGAGTTGCCGAACCAGTCACCGGCGCGGCTGACGGCCATTCCGGTGGCCAGCCCCACCCGCAACCGCGGGAAGTCCGCGTCGGCCTCGGTGGCCTGCAGCAGATCCAGGACCGCGCCGAGCATCGCGACGGGATCGCTGCTGACCAACATCACCTCGTCGCCGATGCTCTTGACATAGCGGACCGGAGGCACCGCCACCTCGCGGGCGAGATCGGCCAATCGATGCGCCAGTCTCTCGAGGTCCTCGGGCGGGACGACCTCGCCGAGCCGGGTGAACCCGACCAGATCGGCGAACGCGACGGTCACCAGACGCGCGCCGGGCAGCGGGATCCCCTCGGCGCGCTCGGTATTGGTGACGGCCTCGGTCTCCATGATGTGCATCAGCTGGAGGCGCAGCGTGTCGGCGATCATCGGGGCGAGTAGCGGGGCGACCTGTTCGACCAACGCCTCGGAGGCCATCGCGGTCTCCAGCTCGGTGGCGCCCGGGCGCAACACCGCGGCCAGCGCCGCATACCGCATGACGTCCGCGGCCCGCGTCAGCCCCTCGGCCAGGACCTGGAGGACGAGCACCACCTGATCCGGCGTGATCCCCAGCTCCAGGAACCTCCGTGCGCTGCCGAATGCGTCACCGTCGGACTTCGGCAGGACGACGGCGTCGGGATCGTCCACCCGGGGTAATCCGACCGCGCGCATCATGCGTTGCAGCAATGGCAGATCGAGGCCGGTGTCCGCGCTGATCTGACGGGCCGACACCAGCGTGCCGTCATCCCCCATGGCGCGGCGCGTGGCCAGCAGCATCGGCGCGAACGACTCCCTGATCTGCTCGGTCGTGAAGCCTCGCGACGACAACCATTCGATCAGCTCGGCCCGTTCGGCGCGCGCCGTGCCCTCGAGGCCCTCCAGCAGGCCCGATGCTTCGATGTCATCCCGGGTGTCGGCCGCGTCTCCCACCGGCTCAAGGTAGCCGACGGTCTGGGAGGATTCGCTTCGATGACCCAACCGTTGCGCGAAGGCCTGCCACCCGTCGTCGGCGACGGCGCTCGGGTCCTGCTGCTCGGGTCGTTCCCCAGCGAGCGGTCATTGCTCGCGGGTGAGTACTACGCCAATCGGCGCAACCAGTTCTGGCCGCTCGTGGGAACGCTGTTCGGGTTCGACGCCGATCTCCCCTACGAGCAAAGAATCGACGTGCTGACGGGGCATGGGGTGGCGCTGTGGGACGTCGTCCACCAATGCCGGCGAGTGGGCAGCCTGGATGCAAAGATCGACCGCAAGACCCTGGTGGTCAATGACCTCGGGCCCCTGTTGACCCAGCATGACGGCATTCGGCGGATCTTCGTCAACGGGTTGACGGCATTCGAGCTGTTCGAGCGAAACGTCCGGACCGACCTGCCCGCTGTGCGACTGCCGTCGAGCAGCGGTGCTTTGCCGATGACCTTCGCCGACAAGCTGGACAGGTGGCGCGAAGTCGTATAACGCCAGTTTTCGGTATACTGAGCGACTACGCTGAAGTTAGCGTCAACCGAGTCAAGGATCACGTCCGTGCCCATCGCCGTGCAGTTCGACCAGCCCGTCGCCGGTCCCTTGCGGCGTGCGCACATATACGGCGGCGCCATCAACGTCACCTCTCCCACGGCGGCGGCGACTTCCCTCGTACTATTTGCTAGAACGTTAATTAGCGAAGCGTTCGGCGGTCGCGACCCCGAGCTGGCGCAGTTCGACCTTCCCGGCCCCGAATACGCCGCCATCGTCGAGGCGCTCGAGCCCCGCTTCCGCTATCACCCCGACACCCGTCGCCTGGTCCAGCAACTCCTCGTCGAGCGCGGGTGCGACCCGGAGACGACGTACTTCGACGCGCCGCGACTACGCATCTCGACGAGCGACGACTACCTGGCGACCGGTCTGGCGCTGACCTGCCAGCCGCACCGCGACACGTGGTACTCCGCACCGCTGGCACAGCTCAACTACTGGATGCCGGTGTACGACGTCAGCGAAGACAACGCGCTGGCTCTGCACCCGGAGTACTTCAACCAAGCGATCGCCAACGGCTCCGAGGAGTACGACCACCTGGTGTGGCATGCCCAGGACAGTGGCGACGCCCGCACGCTCCCCGGACCGACCGAGACGGTGAACCCGTTCTCGGCCACGGTGCTCATCACTCCGGTCGGTGGGATGCTCCAGTTCTCCGGACATCACCTGCAATCGAACGTGCCGAACGACAGCGGTCGGACCCGCTTCTCGATCGACTTCCGGACAGTCGACATCGACGACATCAGGGCGGGGCTCGGTGCGCGAAACGTCGACGGACGTTGCACCGGGTCGACCATCCGCCAGTTCGTCTCGGCAGCGGCCCTCGCACCGGTTCCCGACGACGTCGCCGCGCTGTTCGACGGTGTCGGCGAGACCACCGGCCACGTGGCCGACGTGCCGCCTACGCAACCCGTGTCGACCAGCTAGTCCTCAGCTCACCGGGGGACGGCGGTGCGCCCACGGCCGCGCCGACTCGAGCTGTGCCCCCAGCGACAGCAGGGTCGACTCGTCGAACGGTCGGCCCACCAACTGGATCGACGTCGGAACGCCATGCGCGTCGAGTCCCCACGGCACGACCGCGGCGGGCTGGCCCGTCACGTTGAACATGGCCTGGAACGGCACCCGGGCCGCCACCAACGCCAGTGTCGAGATCGCGCCGCGACGTTGGTAGGCACCGATGCGGGACGGCCCCATCGCGGTGCCCGGAGTGAGGACCACGTCGACGTCGTCGAAGATGCTGGTGACGCGGGCGGTGACGTCCGCCTCAGCGACGCGCATCGACGCCAACCGCCGATCCGACACCAGCGCACCGACCCTGGCGAACGCACGGGTGCGACGATCCAGCCGCTCGCGTCGCGGGAGGGCCGCCGCATCGTCGTGTACACCGCGGAAGTAGCGCGGAAGTGCTTGCCCGAGAACAGCACTCGGTGGATAGTCGGGATCCCGCTCAATCACGTCGTGCCCGAGGTCGCGCAGCAGCTCGCCCGCCTCGCGGACCGCATCGCGCTGCGGCCTGCCGACCCAGGCGGTCAGCGGAGGTGGCACCTTGGTGCTCAAGGCGACTCGCAGCCGTCCCGGTTCCCGCGCGGCCGCCGCCACGAAACCACCGTCTGGGCCGGGCAGCGCCGAGGTGACGTCGAGGAACAGCGCCGCGTCCTCGACGGTCCTGGCGATCGGGCCGTAGACGCTCAACCCGGACCAGGCCCCCTCGTGCGGCGCCAGCGATATCCGGTCGCGCTGCGGCTTGATCCCGAACAGACCGCACCACGTCGACGGGATCCGGATCGAGCCCATCCCGTCGGAGCCCGAGGCGAGCGCGGCCAGACCTGCCGCCACCGCCGCGGCGCTTCCGCCGCTGCTGCCCCCCGGCGCGACGTCGGTGCGCCATGGGTTGCGCGTGGCACCGAAGGTGACGGTCTCGGTGAACGGCCAAATCATCAGTTCGGGCACCGACGTCTTGCCGAGGATCACGGCACCCGCCTCGCGCAGGCGCCGCACCACCTCGGAATCGTGGGTGGGCGCCGGGCCGTGCGCGCTGCTGCCGTAGGTGGTCGTTTCGCCCGCCACGTCGGTGTCATCCTTGATCGCGACCGGCACGCCGAGCAGGGGCAGGCGCTCACCCGCGTCCAGCCGGTCCTGTGCGGCAGCGGCCTCCCGGCGCGCGCTATCGGCGAGAACGGTGCGGTAGGAACGCAACTCGCGGTCGAGTCGCGCGATCCGGTCGAGGTACACGTCCAACAGGGCAGGCGCCGTGACCGCGCCCGAGGCCAGCAGCCGCGCCTGTTCGGCCGCGCCGGTGAAGGCGAGTTCGCGAGGGTCCACCCGCGCAACGGTAGTCCCGCGGACCGGGCTACTACGGTGGCCCCATGCCCTGCGTGTTCTGTGCCATCGTCGCCGGTGATGCGCCGGCCCTCCGCATCTACACCGACGACGACTACCTGGCCATCCTCGACATCCGGCCCATCGTCCGTGGCCACGTGCTGGTCATCCCCAAGGCGCACACCGTCGACCTGACCGACACCCCCGCCGACACGGTCGCCGGCCTGATCCGAATTGGCCAGCGCATCGGCCGAGCGGCCCGCGCGTCGCAGCTGCACGCCGACGGCAACAACATCGTCGTCAACGACGGGAAGGCGGCGTTCCAGAGCGTCTTCCACATCCATCTGCACGTGGCACCTCGCAAGACCGGGGACAAACTGTCCTTCGCCAAGGGCCTGGTGGTCCGCCGCGATCCCGACCGCGAAGCGACTGCACGCATTCTGCGCGACGCGCTCGCCGGCCTCGACTAGAGCGGAAGCCTCTCGTGGCGAACGGGTGACAGACTGACCCTCATGAGCAACATGCCCGTATGGGAGCGTTACCTCGGCCTACCGCTGCTGAAGGTCCACGATGCGATCTACCGCAAGACCAACGGCTGGATCGGCCACCGGATTCCGGGTCAGGCGCCGATTCTGCTGCTGCACACCGTCGGTGCCAAGACGGGCATCGCGCGGACGCACGCGCTGAGCTACGCCCTCGACGGCGGGGCGTACCACGTCGTCGCCTCGAAGGGCGGGGACCCGAAGGCGCCCGGTTGGTACTTCAACCTGAAGGCGAACCCGAACGTCGAGATCAACATCGGGCCCAAGCGGATGCCCGCCACGGCACGGATCGTCGGGCCCGACGACCCGGATTACGCCCGGCTGTGGAAGTTGGTCAACGACAACAACTCCCAGCGCTACGACGGATATCAGAAGCGAACCAGCCGACCGATCCCAATCATCGCGCTGACGCCCTAGAAGAGCTCCTTGGCCAACAGTTCCAGCGTCTCGTCGCGCGCGGGCGCCGTGCGGGGGTCGACGCCACGGAAGGCCGAACCGACCGGGTTGACCATCACCTCGTCGACGCCGAAATGGGTTGCCAGAGAACGTATCTGGTCAGCCGCCTCGGTCGGTGAACCGACGATGGCCCGTTCCAGGCCGGCGCCGACGATGGCCTGCTGCTGGTGGCTCAGTTCGACGACCCTTGCGTCCTCTACGAGGTCGAGGGCGCGCAGCGGCTGACCGGTGCGCAGAAAGGCCATCATGTGCAGATTCGGCAGCATCAGGTCCATCGCCTCCTCGCTGGTGGGTGCGACCGAGGCGTTGACCGTCATGAACGTGGTGGGTTCGGCCGCGAGGTCACTCGGCCGGAACTCCGAGCGATAGGTGTCGAGCGCCTCCTCGGTGCCCTGACCCGAGAAGTGGTGGGCGAACACGTACGGCAGGCCCTTCGCCGCGGCGAGGTGGGCCGAGTACAACGACGAGCCGAGCAGCCACAGCCGTGGCTCGCTGGCGGCGGCGGGCGTGGCCTTGAGCACGTAGTTCTGATCGAGGAGTCCGCGACCGCGCAACGCCACCTTGACGCCGGTGGTGCTCATCAGCGCGGCCACGTCGTCCAGATATTGCGGGAAGTTCTCGATGTCCGAATCGTCCCTGCCCGCCGCGCCGCGCAGCGCCATCGACGTCACCGGATCCGAACCCGGTGCGCGGCCGATGCCGAGGTCGATGCGCCCTGGCGCGGCCGCCTCGAGCAGCGCGAACTGCTCGGCCACCGCCAGCGGCGCGTGGTTGGGCAGCATCACCCCGCCGGAGCCCAGCCGCACCTGGGTGGTCTGGGCGGCGAGGTAGGCGATGACCACCGGCGGACTGGTCGCCGCCACCGCGGGCATGTTGTGGTGCTCGGCCACCCAGAACCGCGTGTAGCCCAGCTCGTCGGCGGTCTTGGCGAGACGCGCGGTCGCCGCGAGGGCATCGGAGGTGGTCTGGTCACTGCGGACGGGGACGAGGTCTAGTACCGAGAGGCGCACGGTTCATTCAACCGCCGATCCGCCGCGATCGTTCCCCACCCCCGCGATTCGTGTGGCGGTATCGAAGACCTCGTCGAGCATCGCCGGGGTGAGGCGTCCGGTGAAGGTGTTCTGCTGGCTCGGGTGATAGCAGCCGATCAGCGCGATCTCCCCGAGCATCGCGACCGCCAGGTGCCCGAACTTGGGCAGTGGCCTGCTGACCACCCCGCCGCCCGCGCGAACCATGTCGATCGCGACCCGCCAGGCGAACCCGCCCAGCGCGATGATCACCCGCACACCGGGGCCGACGAGCCGCCACTCGGCATCCAGCCAGGGTGCACACGTCGTACGCTCCTCCGGCGTGGGGGCGTTGTCCGGGGGCGCGCAGCGGACGGCGGCCACCACGCGAGTGTCGTTGAGCATCAGGCCGTCTGCCGCATCGACACTCAGTGGTGAGCTCGCCAGGCCGGCGCGGTGCAGCGCGGCGAAGAGGAAGTCGCCGCTGCGGTCGCCGGTGAACACGCGGCCGGTCCGATTGGCGCCGTTGGCAGCCGGCGCGAGGCCCACGACGAGGATCTTCGGTGTGACCGAACCGAAACCGGAAACTGGCCTGCCCCAATAGGGTTCGTCGGCAAAGGACCGGCGCTTCTCGACCGCCACCTTCTCGCGCCACTCGACCAACCGCCGACACGCCCGGCACACGCTGACCTCGGCGTCCAGCGCATCGACCGAGCCGCATCGCTTCGCCAGGGCCCGCACCCACGCGGGCGTCGTCGCCACCGGCGTCTCGGGTAGGGCCGGATCACCGGGCCAGCCGGTCCCCGGGGGCACGGGCGAATCGAACGGCTCGCCCGTTCGCGGATGTGCCAAGGTCACGCCACCACTGTGCACGTGCAGGTAATTACGTCGCCGCCGGGGCAGGCACGCTGCTAGATTCAGCCGCGATAACTCATGATCACCAAGAACCGTGGGCCGCTGTTCCTGATCTTCTTCGCAGCCCTGTCGGCCGGGGCGGGCAACGGCATCTCGCTCGTCGCGTTTCCGTGGCTGGTCTTGCAGCGCAACGGGTCCGCCGTCGAGGCCTCGGTGGTGGCGATGGCGGGCACGCTGCCGCTGCTGGTCGCCACGCTGATCGCGGGTGCCGCGGTCGACTACCTCGGGCGCCGACGGGTGTCGATGATCTCCGACGCGCTCTCGGCGTTGTCGGTGATCGCCGTGCCAGTGATCGCGCTGACCTTCGGCGTCGACGCCATCGACGTCGCCGTCCTGGCCGGCCTGGCCGCACTGGGCGCCTTCTTCGACCCTGCCGGGATGACGGCCAGGGAGACCATGCTCCCCGAGGCGGCCCAACGCGCCGGATGGACGCTGGATCATGCCAACAGCGTGTACGAGGCGGTGTTCAACCTCGCCTACATCGTCGGACCCGGTATCGGCGGCCTGCTGATCACGACCCTCGGGGGTATCGACACCATGTGGGTGACGGCGGGGGCGTTCGGGTTGTCCATCGCCGCCATCGCGGTGTTGCGACTCGAGGGTGCGGGCAACCCGAACCGCGAACACCTGCCTCAGGTGTGGGCGGGCATCGTCGAGGGACTCCGATTCGTCTGGCGGACACCGGTGCTGCGGACGCTGGCCTTCGTCGACCTCGCCGCGACGGGGCTGTACATGCCGATGGAGAGCGTGCTGTTCCCCAAGTACTTCACCGACCGCGACGAGCCCGCGCAACTGGGTTGGGTGCTGATGGCCTTGAGCGTCGGCGGTCTGATCGGTGCGCTTGGCTACGCGGTGCTGTCGCGGTACACGAACCGACGGACCATCATGCTGATCGCGTTGCTGGTTCTCGGTGTGTCGATGACCGTCATCGCGTTCCTGCCACCCCTGCCGGTGATCTTGGTGCTGTGTGCGGTCGTCGGCTTCGTCTACGGGCCGATCGCCCCGATCTACAACTACGTCATGCAGACCCGCGCGCCGGCTCACCTGCGCGGACGCGTGGTCGGGGTGATGGGTTCACTCGCCTATGCCGCCGGCCCGCTGGGACTGGTCATCGCGGGGCCGCTCGCCGACACCGCCGGCCTGCACACGACGTTCCTCGCGCTGTCGCTGCCCATGCTGCTGCTCGGTGTGGTGGCTGTGTTCCTGCCTGCCCTACGCCAGTTGGACAGGGAGCCCGAACCGGCCGGTTGACGGGGAGGTGTCATGACCCGCGCGGGACCGCGAAGAGCCCTCCGGCCCGGCGCACCGCGCGAGGGGTACCGTCGACCGTCAGAACGCCCGACTCGACCAACTCCGTGATGCGCCTCGGATCCATTGCCGCGGCGAGTGACTCGGCTGATCCGGTCAGGGTGACATCGGGCCGGACGTCGTCGTCGACGACGTCGACTGCGTCCGGACTGATCACGACCGTGACACGGCCCTCGGGCGTGACGAGTTGGATGGTCGTTGGCGGACCGCCGCGGTCGGCCCGAACGTAGGCCCGCACCGCGCGGACCAGCCATTCGGGCCGCACGACTTCGCTGGGGCCTCGGGACTCGAGAAGCGGGCGCCCCCACCGCGCGATTGCATCGATGACGTCCTCCAACGCCTGACCATCGTCGGTGAGTTCGTACACGGTCACCGACACCGGCTGCGGCAGTTCGCGTTTGCGGACCAATCCGTGCGCCTCCATGTGACGCAACCTTCCGGCCAGCATGTCGGTCGCAATGGGTGTGAGCCGCGACAGCAAATCGCCGTATCGCCTTGGTCCGTCCAGCAATTCACGGACGATGAGCAGCGTCCACCGATCGCCCATCACGTCGAGACTCTTGGCGATTGCGCAGTACTGGCCGTAGGAACGGGATGGCATGGACTCATCGTACGCTCCAATTTGTTTTTCCAACCTAATACTTGTTTTTTCCAAGTTATGAACCTAACCTGAAGACCACCACGATCCATTTCATCGCAGTAGTTCGAAAGGTTCACCGTGACAAGCAGTCTGGTCGACATCGACGCCACCCCCACGCTCGAGCACCTGCTCGACATCCGCATCGCCTTCGAACCGGTGCAGATCTTCGCCACCCCGATCGGTACCCGGTTGACCTACGTCGTCTCGCACGGTCGCTGCGAGGGCCCACGCGTCGCAGGTGACATCCTGCCCGGCGGTGGCGACTGGATCCTGTTCGGCAGCGACAACGTGGCCCGGTTGGACGTACGCGGGACCCTGCGCACCGACGACGGCGCGCACGTGCACCTCACGAACACCGGTCGCGTGCAGATGACACCTGCGGCCTCGGCACGGTTCGCTGCGGGCGAGCTCATCCGCCACGACGAGATGGTGGCTCGCTCCAGCCCCCTCTTCGACACGGACGACCCGCGCTACCGCTGGCTGAACGCCATCCACACCGTCGCCATCAATCAGGTGTCGCTGACCGAGGTCCACTATCGCGTCTTCGCAGTCCGATGAGCCGACCAGCATCCCTGGCCGAACTCCACGAGCGCTATCTCGCGGCGTGGGCGGTTCGCGATCCCGACGCAATCATCGCCCTGCACGCCCCCGAGACGACGTTCTGGGTGCACCACGGCCAACCGGCGGTCGAGGGCTCGGGGCCGGTGCGGGACGCCTTCGCAACGATGTTCGAGGCGCTACCCGGCTTCGGTTTCGAGGTCCATCGCACGGTGTTCGGTCCACGGCACTGGATCTTGGACTGGACGTTGACGTGCCGCACTCCGGCGGGCGCGCCGGCTGAATGGCACTGCATGGACCTAGTGACCACCACGGCGGACTGGCAGGTCGTCCGCAAGGACACCTTCATCGACGGCGTGCAGTTCGAGCGGGCACTCGCCGGTTGACGCTGCTGGATTGGGGGCAGACTGTTGACAACACTTCGCATTTGTCGTACTGATGAGACATGTCGGTGCTTGTGTCTCATAATCCGTCGGCCCACTTCGAACTGCCCACCGCGGCGACCTGGGCCGACCCGTGGCCGATGTACCGGACGCTGCGGGACCACGATCCGGTGCACCACGTCGTCCCGCCCAACCCCGATCACGACTACTACGTGCTGTCACGTCACGCGGACATCTTCGCGGCGGCCCGGGATCACCAGACGTTCAGTTCGGCGCAGGGGCTGACCGTGAACTACGGCGAGCTCGAGATGATCGGGCTGGCCGACAACCCGCCGATGGTGATGCAGGATCCGCCGGTGCACACCGAGTTCCGCAAGCTCGTCTCGCGAGGGTTCACTCCGCGGCAGGTCGAGGCCGTCGAACCAAAGGTCCGCGAGTACGTGATCGAACGAATCGAACGCCTCAGGTCCACCGGCGGCGGCGATATCGTCACCGACTTGTTCAAACCGCTGCCGTCGATGGTCGTGGCGCATTATCTCGGCGTTCCCGAGGAGGACCGCGACCAGTTCGACGGGTGGACCGACGCGATCGTCGCCGCCAACACCGCCGACGGTGGGATCGGCGGCGCCCTGGGCACACTCGGCGATGCGCTGGGCGCAATGATGTCGTACTTCACCGCGCTAATCGAACGTCGCCGCGTCGAGCCGGGCGACGACACCGTCTCGCATCTGGTCGCCGCGGGCGTGGGCGCCGACGGTGACATCGCCGGTGTGCTCTCCATCCTGGCGTTCACCTTCACGATGGTCACCGGTGGCAACGACACCACCACCGGGATGCTCGGCGGCACGGTACAGCTGTTGCATCGGCGGCCCGATCAACGCGCCCTGTTGGTCGAGAACCCCGATCTGATCGGCGATTCCATCGACGAGTTCCTCCGACTCACCTCTCCGGTGCAGATGCTCGGCCGCACGGTGACCCGCGACGTCACCATCGGTGACACCACGATTCCCGAGGGCCGTCGCGTGATGTTCCTGTACGGCTCCGGCAACCGCGACGAACGCCAATACGGTTACGGTGCAGGCGAACTCGACGTGACGCGCAGACCTCGCAACATCCTCACCTTCAGCCACGGCGCACATCACTGCCTCGGCGCCGCGGCCGCCCGCATGCAGTCACGCGTCGCACTGGAGGAACTCCTGGCCCGGATTCCCGACTTCGAGATCGACGAGGACGGAATCGTCTGGGCCGGCGGCGCTTACGTGCGACGGCCGCTGTCGATCCCGTTCCGGGTCGGCTAGTGGCCGCCGACTGGCTGGCCGACCGCCGCTCGGAGGTAGCCGCCGACCGCATCCTCGACGCCGCGGAGCAGCTGTTCACGAGGCGGGATGCCGCCAGTGTCGGAATGAACGAAATCGCCAGGGCAGCAGGATGTTCCCGGGCGACGGTGTACCGCTACTACGAAAACCGTGACGCCCTGCACACCGCCTATGTGCACCGGGAGACCCAGAGGATGTTCCGCGAACTGGGCCACCGAGACGACGCCGGCAAGGCGCCGGGCGACCGCTTGACCGACGGTGTCCTCGCGGCGTTGCGCGGCGTCCGCGAGAGTCCGGCCCTGTCCTCCTGGTTCGCGGCGGGCCAGCGGCCGCTCGGCGGCGAGATGGCCGAACGCTCGGAGGTGATTCAGGCGCTGACCGAGGCGTTCCTGCGCTCGCTGGGCCTCGACGACGTGGAGTCACGGGCGCGCTGGCTGGTGCGGGTGATGGTCTCGCTGCTGGTCTTTCCCGGTCGCGATGACGCCGAGGAGCGGGCGATGCTCGAGGAGTTCGTGATCCCGGCGGTGGGGCGGGTGCTAGGAGCGCACGCGCGTGACGCGGTGCAACAGCCACGCCAGCGGCACGGTGACCGCCAGCGTGACCACGAACAGCCAGAACATCGATCCGGTGTAGATCGGGAAGCGCAGAATCTCGACCATCACCAATTCCATGGTGACGAGGTGGATCAGGAAGATCTCATAGGAGATCTCGCCGAGGAACACCATCGGCCGGCTCGCCAGCACCCGGCCGTACCAGCCGCCGACACCGTCGGTTCCCCGCAATGCCAGTGGCGCCACCAGCAGCGTGGAGATGACGGCGTAGAACAGCGTCTTGAGCAGTCCCTCGCGGAGTTCGGACGGTGACGTGGTCGGCGCCCCGGCGAGCGGTGTCGAGACGATGAAGTAGCAGGCCAGCGCCAGCGGAACGCACACCATCGCGTAGGCCTTCACACCCAGCGGGAGCAGTGCGGCGAGCAGCATTCCGCCGACGAACCACATCAGGTACGTGGGCAACCAGAGCGGCGCACCGTCGGGCAGGAAGTCGGTGGTGTGCACCAACACCAGCCACACCGGGGAGATCAGGGCGAGTGCGACCAGCCCCGCGACCAACCGCGCGGGTTGCCACCGGCGCCTGCACAGCACCACCAGCAGGAGGTGCGCCAGCAGCGGCAGCGCGACGTAGAAGGCCGCCTCGACGGCGAGACTCCACATCTGCGTCAAGCCCTGGTGCAGGTAGGAGAACAGGTACTCGTCGGTGTAGATCTGCGTCAGCGTCAGGTTGCGGAACAACCCCATCCACGTGTGCCCGGGATTCGGTCCCGCCGTGCGGAAGTGGTACAGCAGGTACGCCGCCAGCACCGTGATGACGTAGGCGGGCATGATGCGCCGCACCCGGTGCCACGCGTAGCGGCGCAGCGACGGTGGTGGGCCGGCCTCGGCGGCCGCGCGCACCCACGGTGTGAACAACAGGAAACCGGACAGCACGAAGAAGATCGGGACGCCGATCTCCATGCGGGAGTACACCAGTCCGACGTAGCCGTGGGTGTACTTGCCGGTCGTGTACGCCGCATGCGTGAGCATCACCAGGAGCGCCGCGACGGCGCGGATTCCCGTCAGGGAGGCGACGCGGCCCGAGCTCACCGACTCGAGACCGCCTACGTCAGGGTCCTCCCGCCGCGTCACTTCGAGGTGTGGTGGCTCGGTCCGCGATCTTGTTGGAGGTTGATCAGCACGCCCGAGATGCGGGTGTGCTCGAGCTTCTTCAGCGTTTCGTTGGACAGCTTGGCGGGCAACTCGACCAGCGAGTGGTCCATCTTGATGGTGATGTGCCCGAAGTCGCTGCGGTGCAAGCCACCTTCGTTGGCGATCGCCCCGACGATCGATCCGGGACCGACCTTGTGCCGCTTGCCCACCGCGATGCGGTAGGTCGCCAAATCGCTGCGGACGTTGTCGCGGCGCTTGCGCGGCGGGCCGTCGGCACCCGAGTCGCGGTCAGGCCGCTCGCGCCGCTTCTCGGGGGGCGGCTCGGTCATCAAGAACTCACCGCCGCCGCGGCTCTGCACCGCCAGCGCGGCGGCGATCTCGGCCGTCGGAACGTCGTGGTCGCGCTCGTAACCCTCGATCAGCTTGCGGAACAACTCGATTCCCGGGGCGTTCAGCGCCTCGGTGATCGACTCGCGGAATTTCTCCACCCGCTTGTCGTTGACGTCGTCGACCGACGGCAGCTGGGACTCGACGAGTTTCTGCCGGGACACGCGCTCGATCGAGTGCAGCAGGTGCTTCTCCCGCGGCGTGACGAACAGCACGGCCGCGCCGGAGCGCCCGGCCCGGCCGGTGCGCCCGATGCGGTGCACGTAGGACTCGGGATCGTGCGGGATGTCGTAGTTGAGCACGTGCGAGATGCGCTCGACGTCCAACCCGCGCGCCGCCACGTCGGTGGCGATCAGGATGTCGATCGTGCCGTCCTTCAGCTGGCTGATGGTGCGCTCGCGCACCGCCTGGGCGATGTCACCGTTGATCGCCGCGGCTGAGAACCCGCGCGCCCGCAGCTTCTCGGCGACCTCCTCGGTGGCCTGCTTGGTCCGGACGAACACGATCATCGCCTCGAACGGTTCCACCTCGAGCAGCCGCGTGAGCGCGTCCATCTTCCGCGGACCGGCGACCTGGATGTAGCGCTGCGAGATGTTCTCCGCCGTGGCGGTCTTCGACTTGACCGTCACCTGGACGGGGTCGTGCAGATACTTGTTGGTGATCTTGCGGATCGCCGGCGGCATGGTTGCCGAGAACAACGCCACCTGCTTGTATTCGGGCGTCTCGGCCAAGATGCGTTCGACGTCCTCGGCGAAGCCCATCTGCAGCATCTCGTCGGCCTCGTCGAGCACCATGTAGTCCAGGTGCGAGACGTCGAGGCTGCCCTTCTCGAGGTGGTCGATCACCCGGCCGGGCGTGCCGACCACGACCTGCGCGCCACGCTTCAGTCCGGCGAGCTGCGGGCCGTACGACGAGCCGCCATAGATGGGCAGCACGTTCACCGGCAGGTGGGCGCCGTACCGGCTGAACGCCTCGGCGACCTGCAGCGCCAACTCGCGCGTCGGAGCCAGTACCAGGGCCTGCGTGGTGCGGCTGGAGGTGTCGATCCGCGACAGGATCGGGATGGCGAACGCCGCCGTCTTACCCGTTCCGGTCTGCGCCAGGCCGACGACGTCGGAGCCCGCCATCATCGGCGGAATCGTGGCGGCCTGGATGGCCGACGGCGACTCATACCCGACGTCGGCCAGGGCCCGCAGCACCGATGGGTGAATCTGCAGGTCAGCGAAGGTTACTTCGGCGCTCGTCGCGTCGGTTTCATCAGAGCTCATCGGTTGGTCAGTCTACGGGTAGTCGTAGCCCCCCTCCCATGTTGTCAGCCGCGGTGCCATCTACAGCCGGTACCGTGGCCCACCGTGAGGGTCCAGTGAGGTGCCGGTGGTGGTTCGCGGTCCCGGCGGTGGCGATGGTGCTGACCGGCTGCGGGGCGAGCGATTCGACGGTGTCGAAGACACCCGAGGCACCCGTGGCGCCGGTGCAGACGCCGCCTCCCGCCCCCGCGCCGACGGTGGCCTCCGGCCCATCCCCGGCCCCGGCGCCCGCCGACCCGTGCGCGATCAACCTCGCCGCGCCCGAGATCGCCAAGGCCGTATCCGAGCTGCCGCGCGATCCGCGCAGCGGCCAGCCGTGGAACTCGGAACCGCTGGCGGGCAACTACAACGAGTGCGCGCCGCTGTCTGCGATCGTCATCAAGGCCAACACCAACGCTGACAACCCGAACACCCGAGCCGTGCTGTTCCACCTCGGCAAGGTCATCCCCACCGGCGTGCCGGACACCTATGGCTTCAACGGTCTCGACGAGTCGGTCACCACCGGTGACACGATCGCCCTGATGTACCTCAACGAGGCCAGCGGACTCAAGAGCGTGGTGCGGTTCCGCTGGAACGGCAACGGCGTCGAGCTGATCGGCAACACGGGCTAGCGGCTCGACGTCGGACCCCTGACCTACAGTCGGAGTCGTGTTCGTCATGGCAGAGGACGTCGTCTACAGCGCGTCCGACCTCGCCGCCGCGGCCCGGTGCGAATACGCGCTGCTGCGGGCGTTCGACGCGAAACTCGGGCGCAGCCCGCAGATCCTCGTCGAGGACGAACTCCTCGCCCGTACGTCCACTCTCGGCGACGAGCACGAGCGCCGACAGCTCGACGACCTACGCGCCGAGTTCGGCGACGTCACGGTCATCGGCCGCCCGCGGTACACCGCCGCGGGCCTGCGCGCCGCGTCCGATCAGACGATGCGGGCCGTCGAGAGCCGGGCCCCGGTCATCTACCAGGCGGCGATGTTCGACGGCCGCTTCGTGGGCTTCGCCGACTTCTTGGTGCTGGATGGTGACCGGTACCTGTTGCGCGACACCAAGCTCGCCCGCTCGGTGAAGGTGGAGGCCCTGCTGCAGCTGGCGGCGTACGCGGACACGCTGGCGCGCAGCGGCATTCCGGTGGCCGACGAGGTCGAGTTGGTCCTCGGCGACGGCACCGCCGCGAGCTACCGGGTCGACGACCTGCTGCCGGTGTACCTGCCGCGTCGCGTTGCGTTGGAGCGGCTGCTCGACGAGCACCTCGCTCGCGACCGGCCGGTCAGCTGGGACGACGAGCACGTCCGCGCCTGCTTCCGCTGTCCGGAGTGCAGTGTCGAGGTCCGGGCCCGCGACGACCTGCTGCTGGTCGCCGGCATGCGGGTGAGCCAACGCGCCCGCCTGCTCGACGCAGGCATCACCACGATGCACGACCTCGCCGACCTCGACGGCGCGGTGCCCGAGCTGTCCGCGCGAACGGTGAAGGCCCTCACCGCGCAGGCCCGGCTGCAGGTCGCCGACCGAATCATCCAGAATGGCAACGTCAAACCGCCCTACGAGGTGGTGGACGCCCAGCCCCTGATGGTGCTGCCCGACGCCGACAGGGGTGACCTGTTCTTCGACTTCGAGGGTGACCCGCTGTGGACGCTCAACGGCCGCGAGTGGGGTCTGGAATACCTGTGGGGCGTGCTGTCGAGCACCGATGAGTTCACTCCCTTCTGGGCGCATGACCGGGCCAGCGAGCGCCAGGCCCTCGTCGACTTCCTGGCCATGGTGCGCAAGCGCCGCAAGAAGCACCCCGGCATGCACGTGTACCACTACGCCGCGTACGAGAAGAGCACGCTGCTGCGCCTGGCCGGGAGATACGGCGTCGGCGAGAACGACGTCGACGAACTGCTGCGCAACGGCGTTCTGGTCGATCTGTATCCGTTGGTGCGCAAGAGCATTCGGGTCGGTACGGAGAGCTATAGCATCAAGTATCTCGAGCCGCTGTACATGGGCAACGAACTGCGCACCGGTGAGGTGACCACCGCGACGGACTCCATCACGCAATACGCCCGTTACTGCGCGCTGCGCGACGAGGGCAAGGAGCACGATGCGGCGATCGTGCTGAAGGAGATCGAGGATTACAACCGGTACGACTGCCGGTCGACGCGGCGGCTCCGCGACTGGCTGGTGGCGCGCGCGATCGAATCCGAGGTCCCCCCGCGCGGACCGCAACGGGTGCGCGACGCGGCGGCGGAGGAAGCCGTGGAGACTGCCGACGGGCTGGAGCGGACGCTGATGAGGTTCGCCGGCGACGGCGTGGAGCCGCGCACGCCCGAGCAGACCGCCGTCGCGATGGTCGCGGCCGCAAGGGGCTATCACAAACGGGAGGACAAACCGTTCTGGTGGGCCCACTTCGACCGGGTCAACAACCCCGTCGACGAATGGGCCGACAACGGCGACGTGTTCATCGCAGACCGCCAGGAGATCGTCGCCGACTGGCACCAGCCGCCACGGGCCCGCAAGCCGCAACGGCACGTCCGCCTCTTCGGAGAGATCGCCACCGGTGGACTGGGCCGGACCATGTACGCCCTGTACGAGCCGCCGGCCCCCGCCGGTTTGGCCGATGACCCCGACCGGCGCGGGTTCGCCAGCGTCGAGGTGATCGACTGCGACAACCCCGAGGCGCCCACGGAGGCGCTGATCGTCGAGAAGCAGCCCAAGGACGGTGACGTGTTCGCCGCCATGCCGTTCGCGCTGACCCCCGGACCGCCGATCAGCACCAAGCCACTTCGGGAATCCCTCGAGGCGACCGCGATGCTGATCGGCGCCGGGCTGCCGAACCTGCCCGCCGACGCGATCATCGACCTCCTGCTGCGCCGACCGCCACGCACCGTCAGCGGCGCCGCACTGCCCCGCACCGACGACGTCGCCGCCGACATCGCCGCCGCCCTGCTCGACCTCGACTCGTCGTATCTCGCGGTGCACGGGCCGCCCGGTACCGGCAAGACCTTCACCTCCGCCCAGGTGATCAGCCGGCTGGTCAACCACCACCACTGGCGCATCGGCGTGGTCGCGCAGTCGCACGCGGTCATCGAGAACCTGCTCGGCTGCGTCATCGAGGCCGGGGTGGCACCGGACCGGGTCGGCAAGAAGAAGAGCCCGAACGCGCCATGGCGAGACATCGCCGAGAAGGACTACGCCGCCTTCATCGCCGATCCCGCGGGTGGCGTGATCGGCGGCACGGCCTGGGACTTCGCCAACGCCGGCCGCGTCCCCCGTGGCGCGCTCGACCTCCTGGTCGTCGAGGAGGCGGGCCAGTACAGCCTCGCCAACACCATCGCGGTAGCGACCGCCGCCGAGAACCTGCTGCTGCTCGGCGACCCGCAGCAGCTCCCGCAGGTCAGCCAAGGCACCCATCCCGAGCCCGTCGACCATTCGGCGCTGGGCTGGCTGGTGGACGGCCACCACACGCTGCCACCCGCTCGCGGCTACTTCCTCGAGCTGTCCTACCGCATGCACCCCGCGGTGTGCGATCCGGTGTCTCGGCTGTCCTACGACGGCCGGCTGCACGCCAAGACGGAGGTCAGCGGTGCGCGCCGACTGGACGGCGTGCCCCCCGGCGTGCGCGTGCTGGAGATCGACCACGACGGCAACTCGACCGACAGCCCGGAGGAAGCCGCGGCGATCGTCGCCGAGATCCAACGCCTGCTCGGCACGCCGTGGACCGACGAGGAGGGCACGGCGCCGCTGGGCCAGGGGCACGTCTTGGTCGTCACGCCGTACAACGCGCAGGTGGTCATTTTGCGGCGGCAGCTCGACGCCGCGAGCCTGACCGACGTCGAGGTCGGCACCGTCGACAAGTTCCAGGGCAGGCAGGCACCGGTGGTGTTCGTGTCGATGACCGCGTCCTCCGCCGACGACGTACCGCGCGGAATCTCGTTCCTGCTCAACCGGAATCGGCTCAACGTCGCGGTGAGCCGGGCCAAGTACGCGGCAATCATCGTCCGGTCGACGCTGTTGACGGACTACCTGCCGGCCACCCCGGACGGCTTGATCGATCTCGGCGCGTTTCTGTCGCTGTCGGCGTGTGATACACCCTCGGAGTGACTGCGACACTGACCGACCGGCTCGCGGCGATCGTCGGCGCCAGGTACGTCAGCACCGACGCCGACGTCCTGGCCGGCCGTTGTGTGGACTACACCGGGCGCTACCGCGGCCGGGCAGAGGCGCTGGTGCGGCCGGGCTCCGACGACGAGGTCGCCGCCGTCCTGCAGGCGTGCCACGCGGCGGGGGCCTACGTCACCGTGCAGGGCGGCCGGACGTCACTGGTCGCAGGCACGGTTCCCGAGCACGACGACGTCCTGCTCTCGACTGAGCGACTGACCGACATCGGCGGGGTCGACACCGTCGAACGCCGTCTCCGCGCCAGTGCGGGCGCCACACTCGCCGCCGTACAGCGTGCCGCCGCCGACGCCGGCCTGGTGTTCGGCGTGGACCTCGCGGCCCGCGACTCGGCGACCGTGGGCGGGATGGCGTCGACGAACGCCGGCGGTCTGCGCACCGTGCGCTACGGCAACATGGGCGAGCAGGTCCTCGGCCTCGACGTGGCGCTCGCCGACGGATCGGTGGTGCGCCGCCACAGCGAAGTGCGCAGCGACAACACGGGTTACGACCTGGCGTCCCTGTTCGTCGGCGCCGAGGGCACCCTCGGCGTGATCACGGGCCTGGATCTGCGGCTGTATCCCGTTGCGGCGCATCGCGTTACTGCGATCGTCGGATTCGACGACCTCGACGCCCTCCTCGAGACCGGGCGGGCGTTCCGCGACGCCGACGGCATCGCCGCGCTGGAGCTGATCGACGCGCGTGCCAGTGCGCTGACCGCCGAACACGCGGGTGTCGGTGCAGCGGTCGACGGCGCGTGGCAACTGCTCATCGAGTTGGCGGGTGACGTCGACCCCACCGAACGACTGGCCGACCTCCTCGACGGCGCGGACCTCGCCGGCGAACCCGCCGTCGGAGTCGACACCGCGACCCAATACCGCCTGTGGCAGGTCCGCGAGGCCGTCGCCGACGTGCTGGGGGTATACGGTCCACCGCTGAAATTCGATGTTTCGCTACCACTTTCGATGATCGCCGGGTTCGCCACCGCCGCCACCGAGCTGGTCGCCGAACACGCGCCAGACGCCATCCCGGTACTGTTCGGCCACGTTGGTGAGGGCAACCTGCACCTCAACCTGGTGCGCTGCGTACTCGACCCGGAGGCCGAACGGGTCCTGTACTCGGCGATGATGTCATTGATCGCCCGCTGTCGCGGCAACGTCAGTTCCGAGCACGGGGTGGGCTCCCGCAAGCGGGACTACCTGACGATGTCGCGCACCGACGCCGACGTCGCCGCAATGCGCGCTCTGAAGGCGGCGTTCGATCCCGCCGGTCGGCTGAACGCCGCGGTGCTCTTCAGCTGACTCAGGTGCGGAAGCGCATCGAGTGCCTGCCGTACGTCCCGGCGTCGTCGTCCCCGTGGCGCTCGTCGCGGGAGTGCCTGCCGCCCGATGCCGACACCTGCGGGACCGCCTCCGACTCGACGTGAAAACCGTTGTGCACCGACCCATTCGGGGTAGTCCCATCCAGGGGCTCCTCGAGCATTCCGCGCCACGGGGCATGTCCGTTGCGCGGCGGAATGGGCTCGACGGGCCGGTCCGGTTCGATGATGGCGATCAGCTCGGGCACCGTGTCCGCCTCGTCCTCCATCAGGCTGTGCCACTCCTCGACGGGACCACCGTGCCAGGTGTCCGCGGGCGCAGGTAGCGGGTGTTCGACGTGGGCGGCGAACGGTGAGGTGACGCTCTCGTCGACGGTGACCACGTCGGGCGCGGGGGTGGGTCGGTCCCATTCGGCGTCCTCGTCGGCGGAGGCGGACCAATCGACTTCGTACTCGACGTACTCGTCGTCGTCGCGGAAGTAGTCCGGCTCAGCTGGATCGGCGTGCCTCCGGGGCGGCGCCGAATCCCATCCGCCGGCCGGACCCCCGCCGCCGAACCCCCGCAGGAACAGCGCGGCGATCACGCCGAACAGCGCGACGAACGCCGGCAGCAGCAGGGACCGCGATAGCGCCTCGGAGAACGGCTCGTGCAGGAAACCGGGCAGCCTGGTCACCGCGCCCTGACCGACGCCGGGGTTCAGCTCAGGGGGAAGTGCCGCGCTGATCTGCGCGGTCATCAGCGCGGCCATCGCCGCGCTGCCGAGCACGCTGCCGACCTGCCGCGTGGTGTTGTAGACGCCGGACCCGGCGCCCGCCAACTGGGGTGGAAGGTTGCGCGTGGCCGTCGCCGCCAGCGGCGACCAGATGAACGCCATGCCGATGCCCATCAGGAGGAACGGCAGCAGTAACCGCCAGATCGGCGTCGTCGGCGTCATCTCGAACGACAGCCAGGTCAGGGCGATCGCCAGTGCGGAGAAGCCGAACCCGACGATCGGTCGCGGATGGGACCGATCGACGAGCCGCCCGACGAAGGGCGCCAACACCCCCGTCGCGACCGCCATCGGCGCGGTCAGCAACGCCGCCCGGGTCGGGGACAGCCCGCAGACGGCCTGCGCGTAGAACATGACCGGCACGATCATCGCGGTCACCGCGAAGCCGATGACCGCGATCCCGACGTTGGACAGGCTGAAGTCGTTGTCGCGGAAGATCTTCAGCGGGATCAGCGGCTCAGCTGGATTGACCGCCTGCCAATAGACGAAGCCCGCGATCGCGGCGACCCCCGCCGCGAGCATGCCCCAGACCCATGGCGCCCAGTCATGCGACTGACCCTCCTGCAGGGCGAAGACGATCATCAACATCCCGGCGCCGGACAGCACCACCCCGAGCACGTCGAACCCGTGCTTCTCGGTCGGCAGGACGGGCACGAAGATGTACGCCAGGACCAGTCCGGCGATTCCGATCGGCACGTTGACGATGAAGATCCACTGCCACCCCAGGCCGTCGACCAGGACGCCACCCGCCAGCGGCCCGACCAGGGTGGCGACGCCCGCGGTGGCACCCCACACGCTCAGCGCCACGCCCCGGCGCTCGGCGGGAAAGATCCTGGTGATGGTCGAGAGCGTCTGCGGTGTCAGCAGCGCCGCACCCAACCCCTGAACGGCGCGGGCAGCGACGAGGGTCTCGATGCTGCCGGCGAGACCGCACCACAGGGACGCGCCGGTGAAGACCGCGAGCCCGGCCAGGTACAGGTTCCGCGGACCGAACCGGTCTCCCAGCCTGCCCGCCAGCAGCAGCGGCACGGCATAGGCCAGCAGGTAGGCGCTGGTGACCCAGATGACCGCGTCGTAGTCGACGTCGAGGGCATCCATGATCGACGGGTTCGCGACCGCGACGATCGTGGCGTCCAGCAGGATCATGAAGAAGCCGACGAGCAGGGCCCACAGCGCGTACCAGGGGTTGCCGGTCCTGGTCCGCAACAGTTGCCGCGCCGCCGTCATCGCGCCACCTCGCCTTCCAGGCTCGGCGCGGCGTCGGGCGTCGGTGGTGGTGTCAGTGTCTTCGGCATCTGTTCGACCAGCGTTGCGGAGCTTTCGAGCCGACGCTACGGATCAGCCCGAGGCACGACAAGTCGGCACGCCTTCACATCGGCTGGCAAACGGTCGCAGATCACGCGGCATCGGCCACGGCGCCCGCGGGGGCGGCTGCGTCATCCTCGGAGGCCGATGTCCCCACCGCCAGAAGCGCCAGCAAGGCGATCACCGAACCCGCCGTCATCACGACCGCGAGCGCCAGTTCGTCGTTGCCGAGCACGCCGACCAGCGGAGCCACCGCCGCACCCAATCCGAACTGACCGGCGCCCAGCAACGCGGCCGCCGTGCCGGCGGCCTCCGTGTGCCGCGACAACGCGACCGCGGGGGCGTTCGGGATGACGAAGCCCATCGCCGCGAGGATCGCCCAGATGGGGATCACGAAGGCGTAGATGCCGCCGACCCCCGAGGCGGCGAGCGCGACGAAGACGACGCCCGACACCGCGGAGGCCGCCAACGCCCAGACGGTGATCTTCTGGGGCGTGAAACGTCGCAGCAGCACCACGTTGAATTGCGTGGCGCCGATCAGTGCGACGGCACCCGCGCCGAACACCAACGCGAACGCCTGCTGGCCGAGCCCGTACCTACCCTGCAGCACGAACGAGGCGCCGGCGATGTAGGCGAAGAGGCCGGACATGCCCAGCGCGGCGACCAGGACGAGGGTGACGAAGCGGCGGTCCCTCAGAAGCCCGCCGTAGGTGGTCAGGATGCCGCGGACGCGCAGCGGACGGCGATGCGACACCGGCAGCGTCTCGGGCAGGGCGAGCGCGGCGAGCAACAGCAGCAGACCTGCGAGCACCACCAACACGGCGAACACCCAATGCCAGGAGAAGCGCAACAGCACGGCCGCGCCCAACGACGGCGCGATCACCGGCGCGACGCCCAAGACCAGCATCAGCCGCGACATGACCGTCGCCGCGGTCGAGTCGGCGAAGAGATCGCCCACGATCGCGATGGCGACCACCATCGCCGCCGCGGCGCCCACGCCTTGCAGTCCGCGGGCGATCCCCAGCACGACGATGCTCGGCGCGAACAGGCACAGCAGCGATGCGAGCATGTGCAGCACGATGCCCGCCATCAGCGGGCGACGACGGCCGAGCGAATCCGACAGCGGGCCGATCACCAGCTGACCGATGGCCAGGCCGGCCAGCGTGCCCGTCAGCGTCAGCTGAACCACCGACGACGACACCGCGTAGTCCTCGGCGATGCGCGGCAGCGCTGGCAGATACATGTCGATGGTCAGAGGACCCAGGGCGACCAGCAGGCCCAGCACCACGATCATCCGGGTCTGACTCGGCATCGCCTTGCCGTCGATCACCCCCGGGCCGTTGGGTGCAGCACTCTTGAGGTCCACGAATACCGATGCTGCCATGAAACTGTTTAGCAAGGGTTACGAGCGTTTTCTTCCCAGGGTGAACGGTGACCGATGTCACCGTCGGGCACGCGGCGGCGTCGTGGTTCGTTGAAAGGCCATCACGACGGGATAGCCTGGACGTGCCCGTCCGTACCTGGAGGCCTACCCATGAGCGCTCGTTTCAGCGCCAAGAATCAGCTGCCCGCCAACCTCGACGACGATCCAAGCGTGGCGGCTCGCGCGCTGTCCCAGATCATCGAGCGCGGTGCGCGCGTTCAGGGCCCCGCAGTGCGGGCCTACGTGCAGCGGCTGCGCGAACAGAATCCCGACGCGTCCCCCGCTCAGATCGTCGAGAAGCTGGAGAAGCACTACCTTGCCGCGGTGATGGCCAGCGGCGCCGCCGTCGGGTCGGCCGCGGCGTTCCCCGGCATCGGCACGCTGGTGGCCATGTCCGCCGTAGCGGGTGAGACCGTCGTGTTCCTCGAGGCGACGGCGGTCTTCGTGCTCGCAGTCGCCGAGACCCACGGCATCCCCGCCGACCACCGGGAGCGTCGCCGCGCCCTGGTGCTCGCCGTCCTCGTCGGGGATGACGGCAAGCGCGCGGTCACCGATCTCATCGGCTCCGGCCGTACGGGTGGTGCCTGGCTGGCCGACGGCGCCGCGTCGCTGCCGTTGCCCGCGGTGTCCCAATTGAACGGTCGACTGCTGAAGTTCTTCGTCAAGAAGTACGCGCTCAAACGCGGAGCGATCGCCTTCGGAAAGCTGCTCCCCGTCGGGATCGGCGCGGTCATCGGCGGCGTCGGGAACCGGGCCATGGGCAAGAAGATCATCGCGAACGCCCAAGGCGCCTTCGGTAGCGCGTCCGCACGGTGGCCGGCGGCGCTCCACGTCCTGCCCGCCATCGAGAGGTAGGGCGGGCCGCCGTCGACGTCGGCTCGATGTGACAAGTGACGTTGGCCGTTACGGGATGCAGCGACGCGATAGCCTTTATGCGGCGAGAGAGCGAGCGGCAGACGGCGCGCCCGCGGAGCTAGTAAGGAATCGAGGCGAGTAGCTGCCGTGAGCAGTTCACCTTCACCATTCGGACAGAACGAGTGGCTTGTCGAGGAGATGTACCGCAAGTTCCGCGAGGATCCCTCGTCGGTCGATACCAGCTGGCACGAGTTCCTCGTCGACTACTCGCCGGAGCCAGCGAATGATACGACGGCGACCTCGAGTGGCAACGGCAAGGCCGCAGCGGCCCCCGCCAAGCCCGCCGCCAAGCCCGCCGTGACCGAGCCGAAGCCGGCCGAGGCGAAGGCAGCACCGCCCAAGACCGAGGCGAAGGCCCCCGCGAAACCCGCCGACGCCAAGCCCGCCGAGCCCAAGCCCGAAGCCAAGACTGACGCCAAGCCTGACGCCAAGCCTGCCGACGCCAAGCCGAAGGCACCCGCAGCGCCGTCCGCGGACGGCGACGAGGTCGCGGTGCTTCGCGGAGCCGCGGCTGCCGTCGTCAAGAACATGAACGCCTCGCTGACCGTGCCGACGGCGACCAGCGTTCGGGCCATCCCGGCCAAGCTGATGTTCGACAACCGCACCGTCATCAACAACCACCTCAAACGCACCCGCGGCGGCAAGATCAGCTTCACCCACCTGCTCGGCTACGCCCTCGTGCAGGCCGTCAAGCAGTTCCCCAACATGAACCGGCACTTCGCCGAGATCGACGGCAAGCCCAACGTGGTCACGCCGGCTCACACGAATCTCGGGTTGGCCATCGACCTGCAGGGCAAGGACGGCAAGCGCCAGCTCGTCGTGGCAGCAATCAAGCGCTGCGAGACAATGCGTTTCGGCCAGTTCATCGCCGCCTACGAGGACATCGTGCGCCGGGCCCGCGACGGCAAGCTCACCGCCGAGGACTTCGCGGGCGTCACGATCTCGCTGACCAACCCGGGCACCATCGGCACCGTGCACTCGGTGCCACGACTGCTCAGTGGGCAGGGCGCGATCATCGGCGCCGGGGCCATGGAGTACCCGGCCGAATTCCAGGGCGCCAGCGAGGAACGCATCGCCGAGATGGGCCTCGGCAAGCTGATCACCCTAACCTCGACCTACGATCACCGCATCATCCAGGGCGCCGAGTCCGGCGACTTCCTGCGAACCGTCCACAACCTGCTGCTGTCCGACGACTTCTTCGACGAGATCTTCCGCGAACTGGGCATCCCCTACGAGCCCGTCCGGTGGCGTACCGACAATCCGGATTCGATCTTCGACAAGAACGCGCGGATCATCGAACTCATTGCGGCATACCGCAATCGGGGTCACCTGATGGCCGACATCGACCCGCTGCGCCTAGACAAGACCCGGTTCCGCAGCCACCCCGACCTGGACGTCCTGACCCATGGGCTGACACTGTGGGACCTAGACCGGGAGTTCAAGGTCGACGGCTTCTCCGGTGCGCAATACAAGAAGCTCCGCGACGTGCTGTCCGTGCTGCGTGATGCCTACTGCCGCCACGTCGGCGTGGAGTACACCCACATCCTGGAACCCGAGCAGCAGCGGTGGATTCAGGAACGCGTGGAGGTCAAGCACGACAAGCCGACGGTCGCCGAGCAGAAGTACATTCTGAGCAAGCTCAACGCGGCCGAAGCGTTCGAGACCTTCCTTCAGACGAAATATGTTGGGCAGAAACGTTTCTCGCTGGAAGGCGCCGAGACCGTCATTCCCATGATGGATGCCGTGCTCGACCAGGCCGCCGAGCACGGGCTCGACGAGGTCGTGATCGGGATGCCGCACCGCGGCCGGCTCAACGTGCTGGCCAACATCGTGGGCAAGCCCGCCTCGCAGATCTTCTCCGAGTTCGAGGGCAACCTGAACCCCTCGCAGGCACACGGCTCGGGTGACGTGAAGTACCACCTCGGCGCGACCGGAAACTACCTGCAGATGTTCGGCGACAACGACATCGACGTGTCGTTGGTCGCCAACCCCAGCCACCTCGAGGCCGTCGATCCGGTGATGGAGGGCCTGGTCCGCGCCAAGCAGGATCTGCTGGACAAGGGTGACGGTGCCGACGGCTTCTCGGTCGTACCCCTGATGCTGCACGGCGACGCGGCGTTCGCCGGCCAGGGCGTGGTCGCCGAGACACTGAACCTGGCGCTGCTGAGGGGTTACCGCACCGGCGGCACCATCCACATCGTCGTCAACAACCAGATCGGTTTCACGACCTCGCCGCTGGACTCGCGGTCCTCGGAGTACTGCACCGACGTCGCGAAGATGGTTGGTGCACCGATCTTCCACGTCAACGGTGACGATCCCGAGGCCGGCCAATGGGTGGCCCGGCTGGCGGTCGACTTCCGGCAGAAGTTCAAGAAGGACGTCATCATCGACATGCTGTGCTACCGCCGCCGCGGGCACAACGAGGGTGACGACCCGTCGATGACCCAGCCCGAGATGTACGACGTCATCGACACCAAGCGCGGGGTTCGCAAGACCTACACCGAGGCGCTGATCGGCCGCGGTGACATCTCGATCAAGGAGGCCGAGGACGCCCTTCGCGACTACCAGGGACAACTCGAGCGGGTGTTCAACGAGGTCCGCGACCTCGAGAAGCACGAGATCGAGCCGAGCGAGTCCGTCGAGTCCGACCAGCAGTTGCCGGCGAAACTGAGTACGGCAGTGGACAAGTCGCTCCTCGCCCGGATCGGTGACGCGCACCTGGCCGTACCCGAGGGCTTCACGGTGCACCCCCGCGTCAAGCCCGTGCTGGAGAAGCGCCGCGAAATGGCCTACGAGGGCAAGGTGGACTGGGCGTTCGGCGAGCTACTTGCGCTGGGCACCCTGCTGTCGGAGGGCATACTGATCCGGTTCACCGGCCAGGACACCCGCCGTGGCACGTTCACGCAGCGTCACGCAGTGATCATCGACCGCAAGACCGGCGACGAGTTCACTCCGCTGGAGCTGTTGACCCTCGGCGAGGACGGCACGCCGAGCGGCGGCAGGCTGATGGTGTACGACTCGGCGCTGTCCGAGTACGCCGCGGTGGGCTTCGAGTACGGGTATTCGGTGGGCAACCCTGGCGCAATGGTCTTGTGGGAGGCCCAGTTCGGCGATTTCGTCAACGGCGCCCAGTCGATCATCGACGAGTTCATCAGTTCCGGCGAGGCGAAGTGGGGCCAGCTGTCCGA
Source organism: Mycolicibacterium sp. TUM20985 (assembly GCF_030295745.1). Classification (NCBI taxonomy): domain Bacteria; kingdom Bacillati; phylum Actinomycetota; class Actinomycetes; order Mycobacteriales; family Mycobacteriaceae; genus Mycobacterium; species Mycobacterium antarcticum. The sequence goes on along the minus strand of NZ_AP027291.1, from coordinate 1,416,568 downwards.
CGTCGTGCTGCTGCTGCCGCACGGCCACGAGGGACAGGGACCCGACCACACTTCGGGGCGCATCGAGCGATTCCTCCAGGTGTGCGCCGAGGGCTCGATGACGGTCGCGATGCCGTCCACCCCGGCGAACTACTTCCACCTCCTGCGCAGGCACGCGTTGGACGGTATCCACCGCCCCCTGATCGTCTTCACCCCGAAGTCGATGCTCCGCAACAAGGCTGTGGTCAGCGACATCCGCGACTTCACCGAGCAGAAGTTCCGCTCGATCCTCGAGGAGCCCACCTACGACGAGGGCGACGGCGACCGCTCGAAGGTCAAGCGGGTCCTGCTGACGAGCGGCAAGATCTACTACGACCTGGCGGCACGCAAGGCCAAGGAGAACCGCGAGGACGTCGCGATCGTACGCGTCGAGCAGCTCTATCCGCTGCCGAAGCGGCGGCTCGGCGCCACGCTCGACCAGTACCCCAACGCCCAGGAGTTCTACTGGGTGCAGGAGGAGCCGGCCAACCAGGGGGCATGGCCGACGTTCGGCCTCGCGATGCCAGAGTTGTTGCCGGACAAGCTGACCGGCATCAAGCGCATCTCGCGCCGCGCGATGTCCGCGCCGTCGTCGGGTTCGTCGAAGGTGCACGCGGTGGAACAGCAGGAGATCATCGACGAGGCGTTCGGCTAGCCGGCCCCAACCTCGCGCCGCTGCGTAATCCCACTTCACGCACGCTCGCGCCACGGGACGTATTGAAGACAACCTCCCCCGCAGTTACCCGCGACCCGCGGTACCGGCTAGGCTGCTCGCCGAAAGTACGGCCGTCGACATCCGTCGGTGTCTGCCGTCGTGCGCCCGACACCAACAGAGGAGTGTTCATGGAGGGCTTTGCCGGAAAAGTCGCCGTCGTCACCGGAGCCGGATCGGGCATCGGGCGGGCGCTGGCCATCGAGCTGGCCCGATCGGGCGCGAAGGTCGCCATCAGCGACGTCGACACCGAAGGGCTCGCCGAGACCGAAGCGCTCCTGAAGGCGATCGGCGCGCCGGTCAAGGCCGACCGGCTCGACGTGACCGAGCGCGAGGCGTTCGAGCTCTACGCCGATGCCGTGAAAGCGCACTTCGGCAAGGTCAACCAGATATACAACAACGCAGGCATCGCCTACACCGGTGACATCGAGGTCAGCTCCTACAAGGACATCGAACGCATCATGGACGTCGACTTCTGGGGCGTCGTCAACGGCACCAAGGCGTTCCTCCCGCACCTCATCGAGTCCGGCGACGGCCACGTCGTCAACGTCTCCAGCATCTTCGGCCTGTTCGCCGTCCCGGGTCAGGCGGCCTACAACGCGGCCAAGTTCGCGGTGCGCGGCTTCACCGAGGCCCTCCGCCAGGAGATGGCAGCGGCCAAGCGTCCGGTCAAGGTCACCACGGTGCACCCCGGCGGCATCAAGACCGCGATCGCGCGCAACATGACCGCCGCGGAGAACATCGACAAAGCCGAGCTGGCCCAGACCTTCGACAAGAAGTTGGCCAACACGACCCCCGAGAAGGCCGCGAAGATCATCCTCGAGGCGGTCCGCAAGAACAAGGCCCGCGTGCTGGTGGGGCCCGACGCGAAGGCGCTCGACCTGATCGTCCGGATCACCGGATCGGGGTACCAGCGACTGTTCTCCTCGGTCATCGCCAAGGCGATGCCGGGGATGCGCTGACACTCGGCCCAGCCCTGCGCGAGCGTGCGTGAACTCCGATATTCGATCGGCGTGTCGGCCGCAAACACGCACGCTCGCGGCAAGGGGGATGGGCGGCAAGGGGGAAGGGCTACTTGCCGAGTGGGTGCGCCGCCAGCCACTCCTCGGCGACGGCGCCGGGGTCGGTGCCCGTGGCCACCTTGCCGAGCATGTCGGCCAGTGACCCGGTGTCCAGTTCGCCCGCAATCTCGTTGAGCGCCAACACCTGACGCTCCTTCAGCTCGTTGCGTCGGTACAACGGCACGACGTTCTCGGCGCGGATGGACGAGGTGCGGTCGCCAAGCACCACGACGTCGTCGGGCGTCGACGGAACGACGGTCGACGTCCACGCCGCGTCGATCCGACCCGACCGCAGCGCGGCCACCAGCGCCGCGGCGTCCGGGAACTCGACCGCCGCGGGAAGTCGGCACGTCGCGACGGTGCTCGGGGAGCGCTCGCCGACGACCTTGCCCACCTTCAGCCCGGGGCAGTGTGAAACCAACGCCGCCACGTCGCGGCTGTCCCACTTCGCCGCGGTCGCGTCGGTCACCGCCAACGCGGGCTTGTCCTCTGCGGACTGCGCATAGTCACCCGCACCGATGCCCTCCGGCAGCGCCGAGATCATCGACCGGTAGACCTGCTCGGGCGCGCGGGCCGTCGCGCCGGGATCGAAGCGGACCAGCAGCCGCCCCGTGAACCCCGGCACCACCTCGACGTCGCCGGTGTCCAGGTCGGCCAGCGGATCGGGGCTGGGCTCGACGTGCGCCGCACTCCCGTAGGACCGCAGCGCCGCCGCGTACAGGTGGGCCAGTAGCGTCCCCGCCGCGTCGGGACCGGCCCCGACGGCGACCGACGATGCCGGCGGCGGCCCCCCGCAACCGGCCAGCAACAGGACGGCGAGGAGCATCGCCACCCGCCGGAGGGTCATCGTGCGATTCAGAGCTTCGACGCCGCCGCCACCGCCGCCGCCACGGCCGGCGCCACCCGCGGGTCCAGTGCGCTGGGCACGATGTGGTCGATGGCCAGATCGTCACCGACGACGGAGAAGATCGCCTCGGCGGCGGCCACCTTCATCGCCTCGGTGATACGGCGGGCGCCCGCGTCGAGCGCCCCGCGGAACACCCCGGGGAAGGCCAGCACGTTGTTGATCTGGTTGGGGAAGTCGCTGCGGCCGGTGGCCACGACGGCCGCGTACTTGCGGGCCGCATCGGGGTGGATCTCGGGGTCGGGATTGGACAGCGCGAAGACGATGCCGCCCGGGGCCATCGTCGCGATGATCTCCTCCGGTACGACACCCGCCGACAGGCCGAGGAACATGTCCGCGCCGTCGACCGCCTCGGCCGTCCCACCCGTGCGGCCGCCTGGATTGGTCCTCGCTGCAAGCTCGGCCTTGAAGGGGTTGAGATCGTCACGACCCGAGTGGACGATGCCCTTGCTGTCCAGCAGCGTCAGGTCGCGGATCCCGGCCGCGAGCAGGATGTTGGCGCACGCGACGCCGGCCGCCCCCGCGCCCGAGATCACGACGCGCAGCGTGTGCATGTCGCGGTCGAGCACGGTGGTGGCGCCGCGCAGCGCCGCGAGCACGACGATCGCCGTACCGTGCTGATCGTCGTGCATGACGGGACAGTCCAGCGCCTCGATGACACGGCGCTCGATCTCGAAGCAGCGCGGTGCCGAGATGTCCTCGAGGTTCACCGCGCCGAAGGTCGGGCGCAGCCGGATGATCGTCTCGACGATCTCGTCGGGGTCGTTGGTGGCCAGCACGATCGGGATCGAGTCGAGCCCGCCGAACGTCTTGAACAGGGCGCTCTTGCCCTCCATCACCGGAAGCGACGCCGCGGGGCCGATGTCGCCGAGGCCGAGAACGGCACTGCCATCGCTGATGACCGCGACCAGCCGATTGGCCCAGGTGTACTTGGCGGCAAGGGTGTGGTCGGCAGCGATCGCGCGGCTGACCTGTGCGACACCCGGCGTGTACGCGATCGACAGGGCGCGCTGGGTGTCCAACGGCGCCTTCAACGCGACCGACAGCTTGCCCCCCTCGTGAGCGTCGAAGATCGAGGCGTCGTCGATGACGACCTGGGGTGTGCGCACCGCTTCAGTCATCGCGTCAGGTTACTTCACCCAGGGCTCCGGCCTGATGGGGTTCACTGTCGGAAACGGGCGCTCCCAGCCATTGGGCGTAGCATTCGCAGCGGTCATTTCGGGGCCCAACGGGGCTGCTCCGCCCATTGAGGGGAGGTCGTTCGTGCCGTCATTCCGCGCCTTGCAGCCGTCGATGTTGCGGACGACGAACCGTCGTCCCATGGAGCCCGACGCCCAGTCGATCCACGTACCCGTCGCCAGGGCGATGGTCGACTGCGGCGTCTACGCCGACGGCAGACGACTGCACGGCAAGTACACCCATGCCGCAGCCCTGAACAAGGTGCGCGAGCTCGAACTCGACGGCATCGCTGCCTTCGTCTGGATCGGTCTGCACGAACCCGACGAGCATCAGATGCAGTCCGTTGCCGACGTCTTCGGCCTGCACGAGCTCGCCGTCGAGGACGCGGTGCACGCACATCAGCGACCGAAGCTGGAGCGTTACGACAACACCTTGTTCCTGGTGCTGAAGACCATCATCTACGTCGAACACGAGTCGGGCGACAAGGCCCGCGAGATCGTCGAGACCGGCGAGATCATGATCTTCGTGGGGCCCGACTTCGTGGTCACCGTCCGCCACGGAGATCACGGCGGGCTGGCCGGGGTCCGCCGCCGGATGGACAGCACGCCCGCCAACTGCGCGCTGGGCCCGTACGCCGTGATGCACGCCATCGCCGACCACGTCGTCGACTCCTACCTCGAGGTCACCGATTCCGTCGAGAACGACATCGACGCGATGGAGGAGAACGTGTTCTCCCCCAACAGCTCCACCGACATCGAGCACATCTACCTGCTCAAGCGGGAGGTCGTCGAGATGCGACGCGCGGTCAGCCCATTGACCTTGGCGCTGCAACGGATTGGTTCCGACCACAACGATCTGATCTCCAAGGAGGTCCGGCGGTACATGCGCGACGTCTTGGACCACAACACCCAGGCCTCCGACCGCATCGCCAGCTACGACGAGGTATTGAGCTCGCTCGTTCAGGCCGCCGTCGGCAAGGTGTCGATGCAGCAGAACATCGACATGCGCAAGATCTCGGCCTGGGTTGCCATCGCGGCGGTGCCGACGGCCCTGGCCGGCATCTACGGGATGAACTTCGACCACATGCCCGAGCTGCACCAGGTATGGGGCTACCCGGCCGTGCTGACGGTGATGGCGACGATCTGCACCGTGCTGTACGTGACGTTCCGGCGCAATCACTGGTTGTGATGGTCGGCGGCCGGCCGACGCCCGGTTCAGGGCCGGCGGAGAGTCAACGCGAGGTGACTGCCGTTGGGCAATTGACCCGGCCCCACGAGAGCCACCCACCCGCCGCGGCTCAGAACCATCTCGATCAGTTCGTCGACCGCATCGTCGATGACCTCGGGGTGATCCACGTCGACCGCGGGCAGGAGCCTGTCACCGTCGGGGCCCAAACGGGCGGGGTAGAAGTAGTCCTCCTCCACGGCGAGCATCTCGGGACGCTCCCAACGCGCAGCCAGCCACGCGCTGCCGATGTCCCGCAACACGCGCCCGACGCTCGCACGTCGTTCGATGAACTCGAGGGCCTGCCCCGCGCGAGATCGCAGGTAGTCGTTCAACAGTGGCCGCGTCAGCTCGACCAGTCGATCGGTCGGGGTGGTGAGGTGGTTGCCCTTGACGACGCCCGCCAGACGATCGGTGTGGCGTGACAACCGGCGAAACTCCGAGGCCGTCGGCTCTGCTGCCGCGAGCACCAGCGGCATGGGGCTGAGTCGTAGCGCCACCCCGAGAGTGCGGTCGACCCGGCGGAGGAAGTCGGTGGTCGTCTCCCCTCGGGTACCCCTGCCGGCCGCGCGGCGAACCGGGAAGCTGCCGGTGGCGGCGGAGGCGAGCACCGAGCCGTGCCCGCGGAGCAGGCGCGCCTGGTCCGTCGAGAGCAGGAGCACCGCATGACGGGGCGTGTGGTGCAGCGCCCGGACCAGATCTCGCGTCGCGAACGTCGGATCGATGACGCACCGATCCACGACGGGCACGGGTAGATCCACGCGACTGGCGTGCTCGGCGCTGACGAACAACGCCACGCCTCGGCCCGTCGGCCGGCCCGCCGCCTCCTCCACCATGGCGTGCAGCGCCGCGAGCAGGCGCTCCGCGTCGGCCACGCCCTCCGTCGCGAGTCGTTGCGCCGCCTGCCCCGTGAACGACCGGAGGGTGGCGACGTCGTCGCCGTGCATGGTCGAACCGGGCCGCGTGCTGGCCAGGATGGAGACGCTCGGATAGGCACGTAGCGATTGCAGCTCCGCCACCGTGGTGGCGTTCAGCGCGGCAATGCGGCGACTGCCCGCCCGGCCGGGCCGTACGGGCTTGGGGTGGGCAATGCTGATCTCATCGGTCATGGCGAGTTCCGTTTCCGTCATGAAACGAGGTCTCGCTCGACCCGCGTGGGTCGCGGGCGCCTTCGCCGGATCCGCATCGGGCGGAACGTGTTGACGACGGAGGGCTGGGTGAGGTACTCCCCTCCCCCGCCACAATGGCGAGAGTCGGCCCGGGTGTCAAGGATTCATCGCTGCGCCGAGTGCGGATCCAGCTCGCGGTGAACGCGGCGGTGAGCAACGCGATGACCACGGCCAGCGAGATACCGGTCGGGATCTTGTAGATCTCGAGCAGCAGCATCTTGATGCCGACCCAGACCAGTACCAGCGCGAGGCCCAGCTTGAGGTAGACGAAGCGATGCATCAGGTCGGCGAGCAGGAAGTACATGGCGCGAAGGCCGAGAATCGCAAAGGCATTCGAGGTGAACACCAGGAACGGCTGCTGAGTGACGGCGAAGATGGCGGGGATCGAGTCCACGGCGAAGATGATGTCGGTGACCTCGACGAGAACGAGCACCGCCAACAACGGCGTGGCGACCCATCGACCGGCCTGCCGGACCAGGAACTTCTGCCCGTGGTAATCATCGGTGACGGGAATGATCCGGCGGAACGCTCGGAGCACCAAACTGCGCTCGGGGTTAATCGTCTCGTTGCGGTGCAGGGCCATTCGCAGTCCGGTCGCCACCAGGAACGCCCCGAAGACGTACAGGATCCAGGCGAAGCTGGCGATGAGAACGGAACCGGCGGCGATGAACACCGCCCTGAAGACCAACGCCCCGAGCACGCCATAGAAGAGCACCCGGTGCTGGTACTCCCTCGGGACGGCGAAGTAGCTGAAGATGATCGCGAAGACGAAGACGTTGTCCACCGCCAGGGACTTCTCGATTACGTAGCCGGCGTAGTACTGGGCGGCGAACTCACCGCCCCACACCCACCAGACGACGCCACCGAAGGTCAATCCCAAGGTGATCCACACTGCTGACCAGGCGGCGGCCTCGCGAATGCCGACGACGTGCGCCTCACGATGCGCGAAGAGGTCGATGGCGAGCATGGCCAAGATGACACCCAGCACGGCTGCCCAGGCCCAGAACGGAACGGTCACGACGGTTTCCTCCGGTCAAATCACACCGGAGGTCTCCCCGACCGGATCACGCCTCGATGGCGGTCGCCGGTGCTTGGACCGGGCAGCCGCAGGGGGCTGCCGTAATGACGATCTCAAGCGAGGTGGGTACTCCCCTCGACACCGAGGATACGGATTCCAGTCCGCTCGTCAAGTCGATCAGGTGGGGCTGGCCGCCCGCCGTCGCGGATCACGCACGTCGACACCGTCGGTGCGCCACGCCTCCCGCATGGCTTCGGCACCCTTGAGGCGCACCCATGCCGCCTCCGTCGGGGTGATCGGCGTCGCCGACAGCAGCGTGACCGGATCATGGGGCGCGGGCAGCTCGACGTCGTCGATACCGCTGGGGCCCAACAACACCGCCGTGAACGGTGCGGCCTCCCACAACGGCGTCTCGAGGTCGACGAGCGCGTCGGGCACCAGCACCAGACCCTCGACCGCGGGGGTTGCCGCGACGATCGCGATCGACCGCGCCAGGCCCGCCGGCGTCGGCCCCCACAGCGAGACCACGACCTCGGCTCGCGGACCATTGAGCGAGTCGACGACCATCGCAGTCGGATCGAGCATCGGATACCGCGAACAGCCCAGCGACACATGGTGATACGCGCGGTCGGTATCCGGCCCGAAGCGCAGGACGTCGATGGAGTCGGCACCGAGGAACGTCACGCTGGCGACGGCGGGCTCACCGCTGGCGCCGATCCGGTCGAAGTGCTCGCGCAGTCGTGCGCGGACCTCGTCGAGGACGTCGGTCACGGGGCAGGCGGGATCGACAGGTTGGCACCCGTATCCGCATCGAAGAGCGTCAGCTTGGAGGTGTCGAACGCCAACTCGGCGGTCTGCCCCGCCAGCACCTTCGACTCCGCCGGAACCCTTGCCACGAACTGATTCTCACTCGTGCCGGACTCCGTGACCAACTCCGCGAGCTGGGCCGACCGTGCGCCCCCGCCCTCGGTGCGGAAGTGGAGGTACTTGTCCGACCCGAGCGACTCGACCAGGTCCACCGACACCGGGAAGGTCAGCGCGCGGATCCTGGCGTAGGTGTCGATCAACGCGGCATCCTCGAGATACTCCGGCCGGACGCCGACGATCACGTTGGCGGGCTCGGGATGTCGCGCCAGCATGTCGTGCACCTCGGTGGTCAGCGTGATGTCGCCGAAGGGCAGCCGCACGCCGACGTCGGTCAGGGAGGCGGGGAAGAAGTTCATCGACGGCGACCCGATGAAGCCGGCGACGAACAGATTGGCCGGCCGGTGGTACAGCTCGTCGGGCGTACCGATCTGCTGCACCACACCGGCCAGCATCACGACGACGCGGTCCCCGAGCGTCATCGCCTCGGTCTGGTCGTGGGTGACGTAGACGGTCGTGGTGCCGAGTCGGTGTTGTAGTCGCGCGATCTCAGCCCGCATCTGGACTCTGAGCTTTGCGTCCAGGTTGGACAATGGCTCATCCATCAGAAAGGCCTTGGGATTGCGGATGATTGCGCGCCCCATCGCCACACGCTGACGCTGTCCACCCGATAGCTGAGCCGGTCTGCGGTCCAGCAGTTCGGTTAGGTCGAGGATCTTGGCCGTCTCGTCGACCTTCGTCGCGATGTCGGCCTTGCTCATCTTCGCCAGGGTCAACGGGAACGCGATGTTCTGCCGGACGGTCATGTGCGGGTACAGCGCATACGACTGGAACACCATGGCGATGTCGCGGTCCTTGGCCGCCTTCTCGTTGACCCGGTCGCCGCCGATCCGCAGTTCGCCGGAGCTGATGTCCTCGAGGCCGGCGATCATGTTCAGGGTGGTCGACTTCCCGCACCCCGACGGTCCGACGAGGATGACGAATTCACCGTCGGCGATGGTGATCGACAGGTCCTTCACCGCCGCCGCGCCTCCTGCGTAACTCTTCGTCACGTGGTCCAACACGATCTCGGCCATAAGAAAACCCGCCTACCCCTTCACCGCTCCGGACGTCAGACCGGCAACGATCCGTCGTTGGAAGATTAGTACGAAGATGACGATCGGCACCGTGATCACCATTGCGCCCGCCGCAATCGAACCGGTCGGCTCCTCGAATTGCGAACTGCCCGTGAAGTTCGCGATGGCCACGGGCGCCGTGATGGCCCGCTCGGTCGCCGTTAGGGACAAGGCGAGAAGCAGATCGTTCCACGCGAAGATGAAGACCAGGATGGCCGCGGTGACGATACCGGGCGCCGCGAGTGGTGCGATCACCTTGCGGAACGCCTGACCCGGTGTCGCCCCGTCCATCTTGGCCGCCTTCTCCAGATCCCACGGGATCTCCTTGAAGAAGGCCGACATGGTGTAGATCGCCAACGGCAGCGCGAACGTGATGTAGGGAATGATGAGACCGGGCCAGGTGTCGAACAGGCCGATCTTGCGTTCGATGTTGAAAAGCGGAGTCACGAGCGAGATTTGGGGAAACATGGCGATGAGCAAGGCCACCCCGACCAACGCACGCTTCCCGGGGAACGCCAGGCGCGCGATCGCGTAGGCGGCCATGCCTCCGACGACGACGGCGATCACCGTGGTGATCAGGCCGATGCCGATCGAGTTGACCAACGCCGAGGTGAAGATGTTGCCGGTGAAGATCGCCTTGTAGTTGTCGAAGGTGATCTGCGACGGAATCAGGTTGCCGTCCTTCACCGTTGACGTCGGCTTCAGCGACAAGGACAGAATCCACAGCACGGGGAACAGCGCGTAGATCACCACCACGGCGTTGACGACGGCCCAGCCCGAGGCGCGACCGCCACCCACCCGCTCGCTCATCGCGAGACCTCTTCGCCCGCACCGGGCGCCGAGGCGCCGAAGATCTTGATGTAGATGAACGCGATCACCGCGACGGTGAGGAAGATCAGCACGCTGATCGCCGAACCTAGCCCGAGGTTGAAGGCCTTGAAGAGGTTGTCGTAGCCCAGGATCGACACCGACCCGGTGTCATTGGCGCCGCCGGTCAGCACGTAGATGTTGTCGAAGATGCGGAACGCGTCCAGCGTGCGGAACAGCAGCGCCACCAGGATCGCCGGCTTGATGAGCGGCAGGATGATCCTCGTCAACCGCTGCCAAGGACCTGCGCCGTCGATCTGGGCGGCGTTCAACAACTCCTGCGGTACCAGCGCGAGCCCCGCCAGCAGGAGGAGCGCCATGAACGGCGTCGTCTTCCACACCTCGGCGAGCACCACGATGGCCAGCGACGGGAGTTGCTCCGTCAGTGGCGCCGCCCCCGTCGGCAGGAGGTTGGCCAGGTACCCGGTGCCCGGCGTCCAAGCGTAGTACCAGCTGTAGGACGCGGCCACGGTGACGATGCCGTAGGGAATCAGGATGGCCGTGCGGACGACTCCCCTGCCGAAGATGGTCCGGTGCATCACGAGTGCGAGCGCCATCCCGAGGACCAGTTCGATCGCGACCGAGACGACGGTGATGCCGAAGGTGACGACGAAGGCGGTCCACCAGTATCGGTCGGTGAGGATGGTCGCGTAGTTCTCGAACCAGATGAACTTGGTGTCGTCGGGTGCAGCGAGGTTGTAGCGCTGCAGGCTCAGCCACACGGCGTACACGATCGGGTAGGCGGTCACCGCCAGCATCAGCAGCACGGCGGGGCTGACGAGCCAGAAGGCCAGGCGCCGCTCCGACTTTCGGTCGTCGGTCGACGAGCGCTTGCGCAAGGAGTCGACCTGCGTGGTGTCCGCCGGTGCCGTCACGGGATCAGACCCTTGCCGTCGATGGCCTTCTGCACCTGATCGGCGAGCTCGTCGGCGGTGGCTTCCGGGTCGATCGCGGTGATGGGGGCCAGCGTCGCCGAGATCCGGGTGGACACGGCCTGGTAGACCGGCGTCGCCGGGCGCACGGCCGCGTTGGTGAGCTGCTCTCGGATGATGGCGTACTGCGGGTACTTCTTCTGGAATTCGGGATCGTCGTAGAGCGACGCGCGAACCGCGGGCAGTCCGCCTTCCACGGAGGTGTAGCGCTGATTCTCGACGTTGCGCAGGCAGCGGATGGCCTCGAAGGCCTCGGCCCGGTGCCGGGTGTTCTTGCCCACCGCCAGGTTGAGGCCGCCGATAGTCACCCTGGCCTGCTCGCCGGGGACGACGCCGGGATAGTTCGCGAAACCGAACACCTCCTTGCTGGCGTCATAGGCCGAATCGAACTGTTCGTCGGTGGGTTTGAACGTGCCCAGGTCGTCGATGCTGCCCGCGAGGTCCGCCCGCTGGTCGAGGGGCAGATAGGGCACTCCGCCCTTCACGGCGTTCTCCAGCATCGACGGCAGGACGAAGGGCCAGTTGACCTCGAGGGCGGCGTTGCCCTGTTCCAGCGCCAACCGGGCGGTGCCCTCGTCGGTCTGGGTGATCGACGGGTCTGCGCCAGGTGCCGTGGCCACCGCCTTGATGATCTGCAGCGCCTCGACCGTTGCGGCACGGTGCTCCGGGGTATCGGTGAGCGTGACCGTCTTGCCGTCATCGGAGAGGACCTGGCCACCCGCACTGACGAGCAACGTGTTGAACCACACCACCAGGCCTTCGTACTGCTTGGCCTGCAGGGCGATCCAGCTGGGCTTGCCCGCATCGTGCAGCCGGGTCGCCTCGTCGACCATCGCGTCCCAGGTTTCCGGTGGCGACTCCATCAAATCAGCGCGGTACCAGAGCAATTGGGTGTTCGTGGTGATTGGTGCCGCATACAACCGGTCCTGCCACTCCGCGGTCTTCAGCGGACCGGGCAGCGTGTTCGCCCGCGCGTCGGCCTCGGCTTCACCAGCCGGATCGTCCGACAGCGGCAAGGCCCAACCCGCCTCGGCGAACTCGGCGGTCCACACCACGTCGAGCGCCATCACGTCGAGGGACCCGTCGTTCCCGGTGAGCCTGCGCGCCAATTGCAGCCGCTGATCGTCGGCACCCTTGGGGAGGCTGATCTGCTTGATGGTGAACCGGCCGCCGAGTTGTTCGTTGCACCGCTTGGCCACCGCGGTGAAGGTGGCCATCTCGTTGGCTGGCGTGTAGTAGTTGATGACGGTGCCGCCGCTCTGGCCACCGCACGCCGACACCAGCGACGCCGTCGTCAGCCCAGCCAACGCCGCAGCGCATAGCCGCCCAACGCGCACCAACGCCTCCTGTCGCGCGAGTCACCCCCGCGGGCAAACCGTAGAGCGAATCATGCGTGATGTGCAACACTTCCGCGCTGCTGCATCGAAATCGTGACGCGGCAGCAACCTCGGCGCATCCTCGGCGATGGGGCGTCCGCACCCGTCAAATGGTCAAGCGCGCCAGCAAGTCTCGCCCCTGCTCGGCACTCTGCGGGTCGCACAGCACGTCGTAACGTCCGGCCACCAGCTGCATCGTCGAGCTGAAATCTCTTGTGCCCCGCGCCATCGCGTATTGCAATCCCGACGTGATGAGTCCGAAGCACACACCGGCCAGCAGACCCGCGATGAGGGCGCCCCACGGGCTGGGACCGAAGAAGCCGAGCACGAGCCCGATGAACAGACCCAGCCACGCGCCGGTCAACGCGCCGCCTCCAAGCACCCGCGGCCACGTGAGCCGTCCGGTCACCCGTTCGACCTGCATCAGGTCGACGCCGACGATCGTCACCTGCTGCACCGGAAACTCTTGATCCGAAAGGTAGTCCACCGCGCGCTGCGCCTCGGCGTAGGTCGGATACGAGCCGATCGGCCAACCCTTCGGCGGAGTCGGCAGCCCAGCAAAACCACCACGCCCCGGATTCTGTCCAGCTCTTCCTGGATTCTGAAGTGGGTTCGTCATCTTCTGGTCCCTGTCATGTCGTGGTCGAGTGGTGCCGCATCATCGGCGCATCTTCATGGTCGACGTTCATTGTCAACGCCCGACGGCCGCGATAGGTGCCGAACTCCCATGAACGCCGCCGCTGCTCGGCTGCGGTAGGTTGGCCCCATGATTCGTCCGGGCAGCCTTCCCGGTGATGCGGCAGGTCAGGCCATGGCACCGCCTGCCGAGACGATGCCGCAGGACGCAGGATCCTCCCCGGTCTCGAGCCGGACCAATCGAACGGCCATCGCCGCGTTGGTGTCGTCGGTGGTGTGCCTGTTCGGGCTCGGGTCGATCATCGGCATCGGACTCGGCGTCTACGCCCTGAATCAGGTCGCGGTGACGGGTGAGAACGGCCGCGGCCTGGCGGTCGGTGGAATCCTGGTCGGCGCCGTCACCCTGTTGTTGAGCATGATTGGAATCATGATGAAGCTGAGCGCGCCGTGAGCACCGGGCCCGAAGAGCCGAGCCGCGGCCAGGAATTCCCGCCGCTCGAGGACTCCGTGCCACCGGATCCTCATGCGCCAGTGGACTATCCGACGGAGTTCGCCCAGCCCGGCTACCCACCGCCCGCCTACCCGCCGCCTGCCTACCCGCAGTCGGGGTACCCGCCACCCGGCCTGCCGCCACCGGGTTACCCGCCGCCCTACGCCGGCGGCTACGGCTACGGCGGCTATGACCCCTACGCCCAGGTTCGGCCGTCGGGTACCAACGGCAAGGCCATCGGCTCGCTCGTCACCTCACTGGCGGGACTGTTCTTCTGCGGCGTGCCCTCCGTCGTCGGGCTGATCCTCGGCGTCATCGCGATGCGCGAGACGAAGCAGACCGGTCAGGAGGGCTACGGCATGGCCCTGGCGGGCGTCATCGTCGGCGCACTCTCCGTGGTGGGGTGGCTGCTGTACGTCGTCGTCATCATCTTCTTCTTCGCGGTCGCATCCACGTCGCCGCCGATCGGCTACTGACCGGGCGGTACGAAGGGGGCCGAGGTGCGCGCCATCCCAGCGGCCCGGCCCTTGCCCGCGACGACCAGGGCCATCTTGCGACTCGCCTCGTCGATCATCTCGTCACCGAGCATCACCGCACCCCTGGCGCCACCGACCCGCGACGTGTGCCATTCGTAGGCTTCCAGGATCAGTTCGGCGTGGTCGTAGTCGTCCTGGCGGGGGCTGAAGATCTCGTTGCCTGCCGCGATCTGATCCGGGTGCAAGACCCATTTGCCGTCGTACCCCAGCGCCGCTGCGCGCCCGGCCACCCGGCGGAAGCCCTCGACGTCGCGCACCTTCAGGAACGGGCCGTCGATCGCGTTGATGCCCTGGGCGCGCGCGGCGATCAGGATCCGCATGAACACGTGGTGGTAGGCATCGCCGACGTCGTACCCCTCGGGTTGCTCGCCGACCACGAGCGTGCGCATGTTCAGGCTCGCCATCATGTCGGCGGGGCCGAGCACCAGCGCCTGCACCCGCGGTCCCGCGGCGATGGCGTCGACGTTGGTCAGTCCCTGTGCGTTCTCGATCTGCGCCTCGATGCCGATGCGCCCCACCGGCAAACCGTGGATGTGCTCGAGTTGGGTGAGCAGTAGGTCGAGGGCGTGGACGTGGGCGACGTCGGTCACCTTCGGGAGCACCACTACGTCGAGGTGGGCACCCGCGGCTGCGACCACCTCGATGACGTCGGCGTGCGTCCACGGCGTCGTCCAATCGTTGACCCGGACGCCACGCAACTGTCCGCTCCACCCCGTCTCGGCCAAGCCCGCCGCCACCTGAACGCGGGCTTCCGCCTTGGCATCTGGCGCCACCGAGTCCTCGAGATCGAGGAACACCTGATCCGCGGCCAGCCCACGTGCCTTCTGGATCATCTTCGGGTTACTGCCAGGAACCGAAAGGCAGGTTCGACGGGGGCGATATCGATTCTCCACGGGTTCACTCTCTACTCTTTGTGACATGGTGGCGGTGAACAGGGTCTATGCGGCCCGACTCTCGGGGATGTTGGTGCTCGGCCCCGACGGCGAGTCGATCGGACGTGTGCGTGATGTGGTGATCAGCATCGGTATCGGCAAACAACAACCGCGCGTCCTGGGGCTCGTCGTCGAGTTGCTCACGCGCCGAAGGATTTTCGTCGGCCTCCTGCGGGTCACGGCGATCGAACCGAATGCCGTGACACTCACCACCGCCAACGTGTCGCTGCGCCGCTTCACGCAGCGGCCAGGTGAGGTGCTGGTCTTCGGCCAGGTGCTCGACACCCGCGTGCGCGTGGAGGATCCAGAGCTCGAGGAACTCGCCGGCGTCGACCTCGTCGTCGTCGACCTCGCGATCGAGCAGATCCGCACCAGGGACTGGGTGGTGACCAGGGTCGCGGTTCGCAGCCACCGCAGGCTCGGCCGCCGCACGGCCGTCCACATCGTCGACTGGCAGAACGTGACCGGCCTCACCCATTCGGCGATGGCCTTGCCCGGCCAGGGCGTCGCCTACCTCTTGGCGCAGTTCCAGGGGCAGCGGCCCATCGTCGTCGCCGACGCCATCCGGGACCTGCCCGCCAAGCGTCGCCACGAGGTCGTCAACGCGCTCGACGACGAACGTCTCGCCGACGTCCTGCAGGAGCTTCCCGAGAGCGAACAGGCCGATCTGCTGGAACGGCTCGAACCCGAGCGCGCCGCCGACGTCCTCGAGGCCATGGATCCCGACGACGCGGCCGACCTGCTCGGCGAGTTGGGTGCCTCGGCGGCCGAGGCGCTGCTGGCGCGAATGGATCCCGAGGACTCCGAGCCGGTGCGGCGACTGCTGAAGCACTCCCCGGACACCGCGGGTGGCCTGATGACCCCGGAACCCGTCGTGCTCGGGTCGGGGACGACGGTGGCGGAGGCGTTGGCCCGGGTGCGGGACCCCGAGCTGACCCCGGCCCTCGCCTCGCTGGTCTTCGTCGTGCGGCCACCGACCGCCACTCCGACGGGTCGCTACCTCGGCTGCGTGCACCTGCAACGCCTGCTGCGCGAGCCGCCCGCAGCCCTGGTGAGCGGCATCATGGACTCCGATCTGCCGAGCCTCGATCCGGAGACGACGTTGGCCGCGGTGACGCGCTACTTCGCTGCCTACAACCTGGTCTGCGGCCCCGTGGTCGACGACGAGAAGCACCTGCTCGGTGCCGTCACCGTCGACGACGTCCTGGACCACCTGCTACCGCACGATTGGCGCGCCCGGCCGGAGGATCCCGAATTGCCCGGCCCGGATGAACTGACCGAAACGGCGACGTCCGGACAGCCGTCGTGAGCGACCTGTCGTCGCGGCAGCGGCTCGACACCCCCAGGACGCGTCGCAGGCGGTTCACGCCGCGGGTGGACATCGAGGCCGTCGGCCGTGTCAGCGAGTCGATCGCGCGGTTCCTCGGCACCGGCCGCTACCTCGCCATGCAAACCGTCCTCGTGATCGTGTGGATCGCGTTGAACGTGTTCGCGGTCAGTCTGCAATGGGACCCGTACCCGTTCATCCTGCTGAATCTCGCGTTCTCCACCCAGGCGGCGTATGCCGCGCCTCTGATCCTGCTGGCGCAGAACCGTCAGGAGAACCGCGACAAGGTCTCGCTGGAGGAGGATCGGCGCAGGGCCGAGCAGACCAAGGCGGACACCGAGTACCTCGCGCGGGAAATCGCTGCGCTGCGCATCGCGGTCGGTGAGGTCGTCACCCGCGACTACCTCCGTCGCGAGCTCGAGGAAGTGCGTGAGTTGCTGGACGAATTGCGGTCCAGGAAGCCCAAGAAGCAGACGGGCTCCAAGACCCCGCGCAACTGGGATGAGCCCGTCTAGACCATTGCTGCAACACGCGCCACACGAGTCGGTATGGTGACGTGGTTCACAACGTTGCCGGTGTTTGCCGACGGCGGTTTGGTCATCGCGGATCTAGGACGGTCGAGTGCACATCGGAGGCGGCTCTGCCTACGCAAACGTGCGACGTCGAGCGGGTCGTGTCATGCGCACGCCTGCCTTCGGGGTTGCGGTAATCGCTCCGCTGGTCCTGGTGCTGGCGGTGGGTGCGTCGGCTCCGGCGCCGAGGCATGCCGTCGCCGACGACGGCATCACCCCGCTGGCTGCGGTGGCCAGGACCGGTGACGACGCAGGCGTGGTCGTCATCGCGGCCCCCAAAGCACCGACCCCTTTTCGCTTCGCCATCGCCAACCTGTCCGCTCCTCCACCGTCGATCGTCGTGAGTTCGCCTGGCAGCCTTCGCATTCCGGCCATTGCACTGAGTGCCTACCGCAATGCCGAGCGCATGATGGCCACGGCGTATCCCGGCTGCGGGGTCAGCTGGAACCTGTTGGCGGGTATCGGTCGCATCGAGTCGGTGCACGCCAACGGCGGCGCCACCGACCCGCAGGGCACGCCGGTTCAGGGCATCTTCGGTCCCTCGCTCGACGGCACCCTCGCGGGCAACGAGGTCATCGTGCAGAGCGTCCAGGCGGGCCGTGTCACCTACGCCAGGGCAATGGGCCCAATGCAGTTCCTGCCCGGCACGTGGGCCCGGTATGCGTCGGACGCCAACGGCGACGGCAAGGCCGACATCCAGAACCTGTACGACGCGTCGCTGGGCGCCGCCCGGTATCTGTGCAGCGGCAATCTGAACCTGCGCGACCGCTCGCAGGTGCTGTCGGCGATCCTGCGCTACAACAACTCGATGGCTTACGCGCAGAACGTGCTTGGCTGGGCGGCCGCCTACGCCACGGGGGTCGTGCCGGTCAATCTCCCGCCGATCGGGGCTGCCCCGCCGATCGGGGACACCCACCTCGTCGCCAACCCGGAGGGTCTTGGCCCCGGCATCGGGCTGCCCGCCAACGACCCGCTCGCCTCGCTGGCGCTGGCGGACGTGAACGGCGCCAACCAGCTGGGCCTCCCGCCGGGCCCCGGCGCGGGCGTTCCGGCTGCACCCCAACAGAATTGCCAGGTCTTCTGTCTGACGCCACAAGCTCCGGTGGCGCCGCAGCAGAATTGCCAGGTCTTCTGCCTGACCCCGCAGCCGGTGGCCGCTCCACTGCCCGAGGCGCCACCCGCTCTGCGGCTCCCGGCCCCGCTCTTCCCGGCCCCCCCGTTCCCGCCGCCGGCGGAGGCTTCGCCGCCGTTGCCCCCGGTAGGCCCGGTGCCCGGTCCAGTCAACTGACGACAGCGCCTACACTCGCGGGTGATGTCCACTGATGCTGAGGCCCTGGAAGCGGCCGTTCGATCGGCGCTGTCCAAGGTCATCGACCCCGAACTGCGCCGCCCGATCACCGAGATCGGCATGGTCAAGGACGTCTCGATCGACCCCGCCGACAGCGCCGTCCATGTCGAGATCTACCTGACCACGTCGGCGTGCCCGAAGAAGACCGAGATCTCCGATCGCGTCAAGCAGGCCGTCGTCGACGTACCGGGGACCGGTGCCGTCAAGGTCACCCTCGACGTGATGAACGACGAGCAGCGCACCGCGTTGCGCACGCTGTTGCGTGGCGATTCGCGTGAGCCGGTCATCCCCTTCGCCCAGCCCGGCTCCCTGACCAGGGTGTACGCGGTGGCGTCCGGCAAGGGCGGCGTCGGCAAGTCCAGTGTCACGGTCAATCTCGCGGCGGCGTTGGCCGCGCGCGGCCTCTCGGTCGGCGTCCTGGATGCCGACATCTACGGGCACTCGGTGCCCCGCATGATGGGCACCACGGACCGGCCCACCCAGGTCGACTCGATGATCTTGCCGCCCATCGCCCACGAGGTGAAGGTCATCTCGATCGCGATGTTCACCCAGGGCAATACCCCCGTGGTGTGGCGCGGACCCATGCTGCACCGGGCGCTGCAGCAGTTCCTGGCCGACGTGTACTGGGGTGACCTCGACGTGCTGTTGCTCGACCTCCCGCCGGGTACCGGTGACATCGCCATCTCAGTGTCCCAGCTCATTCCCGGCGCCGAGATCTTGGTGGTGACGACACCGCAGTTGGCCGCCGCCGAGGTTGCCGAGCGCGCCGGCGCCATCGCCCTGCAGACCCGCCAGCGCATCGTCGGCGTGGTCGAGAACATGGCCGGTCTGACGCTTCCCGACGGCACCGTGATGAACCTGTTCGGGGAGGGCGGCGGCAAGCAGGTGGCCGAGAGCCTGACCCGGTTGATGGGAGCCGACGTGCCCCTGCTCGGTCAGGTGCCGTTGGATCCCGCGCTGGTCGCCGCGGGCGACTCGGGCGTTCCACTGGTCCTCAGCGCTCCGGACTCGGTGGCCGCGAAGGAGTTGCGGTCCATCGCCGACGCGCTCACGACGCGCAAGCGCAGCCTCGCGGGCATGTCGCTGGGTCTGAACCCCGTCGGCCGTTAGGTCGCGTCGCTGTCGAACGGGGTGACCCCTGGCGTACGCGGCTCGACCGCAGGCGTCGGCGGCTGGGGTTGCGGCTGGTTGCCCGATACCGGCTTGACCGGCTTGTCGAAGTTCCCGGTCAGGAACGAGTCGTCACCGTCGAGCAGATGCTTCGTCAGAGCGGCGCGGGGCGTCATGCCGCGCAGCTTCTGCAGTTCGCTCAGCGGTTGCCGTAGGTCCTCGAACTCTGGCCCCAGATCCTGGCGCAGTTGGCTGGTCGCGCCGCTGAGGTACTCCCGGACCTGACGCAACGTGCTGGTCGTCCACCGGATGGCGCCGGGAAGCCGCTCGGGGCCGAGGATGACCAGGCCGGCGACGACGAGCACCAGCATCTCGCCCCAGCCGACGTTGCCGAACATCGATCAGGCGGCAGGGTTGTCGGAGCCGGGGTTGACCGTCAGCGTGACGGGTCGTCCGTCGCGGATTACCTCGATCGGCGCATCCTGACCGATCTTCAGCTGGCGCACGGCGACGACCATCTCATCGGCGTCGGCCACCGACCGAGTACCGACCTTGACGACGACGTCGTTCTCCTTGACGCCCGCCCGGTCTGCGGGGCCACCCGCGACGACGTTCTTGATGAGGGCACCGGAGGCCACGTCGTTGCTCACCGATACCGCGTTCAGGCCGAGCGTCGGGTGCGACATCTTGCCGTTCTTGATCAGCCCCTCGACGACTTCCTTGACTTCGTTGACCGGAATGGCGAAGCCGAGACCACTTGCGCTGTCGGACAATGACTTTCCAGCGGTGTTGATGCCGATGATCTCTGAGTTCATGTTGATCAGCGGGCCACCGGAGTTGCCATGGTTGATCGACGCGTCGGTCTGCACACCGTCGATCACGGTGTCGGTGTCCGAACCGTCGCCCGACAGGGGGACGGGGCGGTGCAGGGCGCTGATGATGCCGTGGGTGACGGTGCTGCGCAGACCCAGCGGGGCGCCCGCGGCGATCACCTCTTCACCCACCCGGAGCTTCTCGGAGTCACCGAACCGCGCGACGACCAGGTTGTCGACGTTGTCGACCTTGAGGACCGCGAGGTCGGTCTTCTGATCGCGCCCCACCAGGTTGGCCGGGACCTCGTGGCCGTCGTTGAACACCACCGAGATCTGGTAGTCGGCGGGGTTCTTCGCGGCGTCGGAGATGACGTGGTTGTTGGTCACGATGTAGCCGCGACCGTCGACGACGACGCCGGACCCCTGGGATCCCTCACCCTTGCTGGTGGCCTCGATCGTGACGACCGAGTCGGCGACCGCGGACGCCACCTCGGCGAACCGGCTGGTCGACTCCTCGGCGCTGCCGTCGGTCTGCAATGTCACCTTGGACGTGGTGAAGGCGGGGACGATCTCGGCCGTCTTGTTGCCGATCACGCCGCCGAGACCACCGATGACCAGGGCCACGATCATGATGACGCCCAACGCGATCCACGAGACGCGGCCGCCGAACAGGACGTCGCGAACCCCGAGCTTGCCCATCGGGACGGTGCTGGCCGCAACGGGTGCGGGCTTGGGCTGCGCAGGCACCCCGAGCGAGGGAGTGGCCGCGGGGTCGCGCCACGGGTCTTCGGGTTCGTCGGGCAGGTCGCGGCCGCGTTCGGCCTGCAGGGCGCCCGCGTCGGCCGGATGACGCTGAAGGGTGTCCGAGATCCCGTCGGGACGGCCGAAGGCGTCGGCGAGGACCGTATCGGGCGCCTGGTCTCTAGGCGTGTACTCGCCTTGGTCGCGGTGCTCTTCGGCGCCGAGGAATGAGCCCGTGACACCGCTGGGCCGGCCGAACGCCCGGGTCTGCGCGGGATCGACGGGAGGGCGAGATACGGGCTTCGGTTCCATGCGCGGACGATTTTGCGCGGACTGATCCTGATTGGTCACCCGTGTTCACTCTCCGTCTGAGCAGACGCCGTCACCGGCGCACGCCATGTTCTCTGGCCCGACATTTACCCTACCGGCGTTTGCGTCGGGAGCGCGGCGCGTCAGCGGCGAGCTGGGGTGCCACCTCGGGTACCGCCGGGTCCGATGGCGCCCGGTGCGGAATGTCGGACAATGCCCCGAGCAACGAGGTCGGGATGACGACCGGGCAGGAGTCGCGCAACGCCGTGCGCGCTTGCCCCTGGGCGTCGACCTCGGCGGAGCACTGCGGACACTGCGACATGTGGTGCGCCGCCCTCAGGTGGGCGGTCATCCGCAGCTCACCGTCGACGAACGCGGCGATGGCCTCCGTGGAGAGGTGCTCGGTGGACCCGAACTGGCGAGGGCCGACGGGGTGGTCACTCTGTGAGGCGAAATGAGCGGGTAGCCAAGAGAACGCACGACGGAACACGTCTCCCGGATCGGGCATCGACCTGCTCCTCTCCAGACTCATCGCGTCCAGTGCACCACGACAACGCTTCCCCGGTTCGAATGTAGCGCGGCGGGCGGGTTTGGACACCCACCGGTCGCAGACACCGAATCAGGCGGTTCTTGCCGTGCCCTCCGCATAGGCATCCGGGTGATTTGCCAGATATTCGCGCAGCGCCTGCCTGCCACGGTGGATGCGGCTGCGCACGGTGCCCAGCTTCACGCCCAGGGTGGCGCCGATCTCCTCGTACGACAGGCCCTCGATATCGCACAGCACGACCGCGGCCCGGAACTCCGGGGGCAGCGAGTCCAATGCCGCCTGCAAGTCAGGACCCAGTCGGGCGTCGTGATAGATCTGCTCGGGATTCGGGTCCTCAGCGGGAACGCGGTCGTAATCCTCCGGGAGTGCCTCCATGCGGATGCGGCTGCGACGCCGGACCATGTCCAGGAACAGGTTGGTCGTGATGCGATGAAGCCAGCCCTCGAACGTGCCGGGCTGGTAGTTCTGCACCGACCGGAAGACCCGGATGAAGGTCTCCTGCGTGAGATCCTCGGCGTCGTGCTGGTTGCCCGAAAGCCGGTAGGCCAGGCGATACACGCGGTCAGCGTGCTGACGGACCAGTTCGTCCCACGAGGGCATGGAGGACTTGTCGCCCGTGGCGTCGAAGACCGCTGTGCCGGACAGTTCCTCCGAGGGCTGCACCCAGTCACCGTCGCCGGCATGCTCGAAGTGCGCCATGAAGACGGGTGACGTGCTCGTGGTGGTCGTCGGATCCTCCAGATCGATTGCGCGGACTGCGGGGGTGATTCCCCGTTCCACACTCGCGGAAACTGAATCGCCACCGTGGATATTCCCGGGTTCCCAGCTTCCGCCATATGCCATGCGCTTACCGTCCACGACCCTGGTGAGGTCCGCATATGAGCAAACTGAACTTTTCCTGAGAATGTTGCTGACCTACCGTGCGAACTGCGCAAACGATCGGCTTTTGCCCCGAATCCGACGAACGGCCGCGGGCGTGTCGAAGAGCGGGCTACTCGGCGTTCGCTCTACGGTGAGGGAATGGCCAGCAGTGACGATTCCGGCAGCCCGGATTCCCGGCCAAGCCGCGCGGAGGCGCTCGTCGCCCACGCCGAGAACTCGATCTCCGAGGATGCGCTGACTGCTGCCGCCAGGGAACGTGCGGACGACAGCGGCGCCGGGGCCGTGACCCCTGCCGTGGGCGCGATGCTGAGCGTGTTGGCGAAGGTCGCGCGCGCCAAGGCCGTCGTCGAGGTCGGCACCGGCGTGGGCGTCAGCGGGCTGTGGTTGCTGTCGGGTATGCGCGACGACGGGGTGTTGACCACGATCGACGTCGAACCCGAGCATCAGCGGCTGGCCAAACAGGCGTTCACCGAGGCGGGTATCGGCCCCTCCCGCACCCGCCTGATCAGCGGGCGAGCTCAGGACGTGCTGACGCGGCTCGCAGACGAGTCCTACGACCTCGTCTTCATCGACGCCGACCCGGCCGACCAGCCGCAGTTCGTTGCCGAAGGGGTGCGTCTGCTTCGCTCCGGTGGTGCGATCGTGATTCATCGCGCCGCCCTGGGTGGCCGGGCCGGTGATGCAAGCGCCGGCGACCGGGACGTCGTCGCGGTCCGCGAGGCCGCTCGAATCATTGCCGAGGACGAACGGCTGACACCGGTTCTGATACCGCTTGGCGACGGCTTGCTGGCCGCTGCCCGCGACTGACCCCACACCCCTTCCGGCCCCTCTCGCGCAAAACGCTTGACCTCTCGCTGAACACGCGTTTAGCATGCTAAACATGCGTTCAGTCGATGACCTGACGGCCACCGCCCGCATTCGCGACGCCGCGATCCAGCAGTTCGGTGAGCACGGGTTCGAGGTCGGCCTGCGCGGCATCGCCAAGGCCGCCGGTGTGAGCCCCGCGCTGGTGATCCACCACTTCGGCTCGAAGGATGGCCTGCGCCTGGCCTGCGACGAGTTCGTGGCCGAGTCGATCCGCTCCGCCAAGAGCGAGACCATCACGTCATCGGATCCCACCTCGTGGTTCGCCCAAATGGCGGAGATCGAGTCGTTCGCCCCGGCGATGGCCTACCTGGTCCGCAGCATGCTGTCCGGTGGCGAACTCGCAAACACTCTGTGGCACAACATGATCGACAACACAGAGCAGTACATCGAGGAGGGGGTGCGGGCTGGCACCGTCAAGGCCAGCCGGGATCCCGGGGGTAGGGCGAAGTTCCTGGCGTTGACCGGCGGCGGCGGGTTCCTGCTGTACCTGCAGATGCACGACACACCCACCGACATCCGGGCCGTATTGCACGACTACGCCCAGGAGATGGTGCTTCCCGCCCTCGAGCTCTACACCCACGGCCTGATGACCGATTCGACGATGTACGACGCGTTCACGGCGCAACGGGCTCACGACATCCCCATCGCTACGTCCACGGAGGAGTGATCGATGACGACCAATCACGGAGGTACACCAGCGATCGAAGTCCACGGCCTGACCAAGGACTTCGGCTCGGTGCGGGCACTCGACGGGTTGGATTTGACGGTGACCGAGGGCGAGGTGCACGGCTTCCTGGGCCCCAACGGAGCGGGCAAGTCGACGACCATCCGCGTCCTGCTCGGACTGGTGCGCGCAGATGCCGGTACCGTCCGGCTGCTCGGCGGCGACCCGTGGGCCGACGCCGTCGCACTGCACCGCCAGATCGCCTACGTACCTGGCGATGTCACCCTGTGGCCGTCGCTCACCGGCGGTGAGACCATCGACCTGTTGGGCCGCATGCGAGGTGGTATCGACGAGAAGCGCCGGGCGCAATTGATCGAGCGGTTCGACCTCGACCCGGCGAAGAAGACCCGTACCTACTCGAAGGGCAACCGCCAGAAGGTCTCCCTCGTCTCGGCATTCGCCTCACATGCCAGGTTGTTGCTGCTCGACGAGCCAAGTAGTGGCCTGGACCCGTTGATGGAGAACGTCTTCCAGCAGTGCGTCACCGAGGCCCGCGAGCGTGGCGCCACGGTGCTGCTGTCAAGTCACATCCTGGCCGAGACGGAGGCGCTGTGCCAGCGGGTGACCATCATCCGCGCGGGTCGGACCGTCGAGAGCGGAACGCTGGAGTCCATGCGCCATCTGTCCCGCACGTCGATCAAGGCCGAGATGATCGGCGATCCAGGCGATCTCACCAGGATCCGGGGTGTCGCGGACGTCAGCCTCGAGGGCCATACCCTGCGTGCGCAGGTCGACGGCGAGAGCCTGGGCGAGGTCATCAAGGCACTCGGCGACGCCGGTGTCCGAAGTCTGGTCAGCCAACCGCCCACCCTGGAGGACCTGTTCCTCCGCCACTACGACGTCGGCGAACCCACTGCGCGGGTGACGGCATGACCGTTCTGGACCGCCCCCGCCACCCCGCGCACCAGGCTCCGCCACGCGGCTCCGTCTTGTCGGGAACCGTTGGGCTGCTTCGCCTCGACCTCAGGCGAGACCGAATCGTCCTCCCCGCGTGGGTGCTGCTGCTGTCCATCCCGCTGGGAACGGTGTACGTCGGCAGCATCGCCGCCGTCTATCCCACCGAGGCGGACCGGGCGTCGTTCGCCGCGACGATCATGGCCAGCCCCGCCCAGCGCGCGCTGTACGGAAATGTCTACGGCGACAGTCTCGGCGCCACTGGCATCTGGAAGGCCGGCATGTTCCACGTGCTGATCGCCGTGGCCGTGATCCTGACCGTCATCCGGCACACCAGGGCCGACGAGGAATCCGGTCGCACGGAGCTGATCGACTCGACGGCGGTCGGCCGCTATGCCAGCCTGACTGCGGCGATACTGCTCGCCGGTGGTGCGTCGATCGCAACCGGACTCATCGGCACCGCCAGCCTGCTCCCTCTGGACGTGCCAGCCTCTGGATCATTGGCGTTCGGTCTCGCACTGGCGGGCACGGGCCTGGTGTTCACCGCAGTCGCCGCCGTGACCGCTCAGCTGTCGCCCAGCGCGCGATTCGCCCGCGGTGCCGCATTCGGTGCGCTGGCAACGGCATTCACGCTGCGTGCCGTCGGGGATGCCGGCTCGAGAGCCGAGCTTCTGTCGTGGTCGTCACCGTTGGGGTGGTCGCTGCAGGTGCGACCGTACGCTGGCGACAGGTTCTGGGTAGTGCTGCTGCACGTCGCCTTGACGGCGGTCCTGCTCGTCGTCGCCTATCGGTTGTTGGCCCGCCGCGACGTCGGGGCAGGCATGTTCGCCGAGCGCCCGGGTGCGCCGCGGGCCGGATCGACGCTGCGCGGGGTGATGACGTTGGCGTGGCGGCTGGACCGTGGTTCGCTGCTGCTCTGGACGGTGGGCCTGAGTCTCTACGGCCTGCTGATCGGCAGCGTGGTCAACGGTGTCGGAGGTCAGATCGGCGACAGCCAGTCGGCCCTGGACATGGTGGCGAGGCTGGGCGGTACCGATCAGCTGGAGCAGGCCTTCATCGCGATTGCCTTCGGGATGTTGGGCATGGTGGCGGCGGCGTTCGCCATCTCGTTGACGCTGCGACTCTTCCAGGAGGAGACGAGCCAACGGGCCGAGACGCTACTTGCCGGTGCGGTCAGTCGAAGTCGTTGGCTGGCAAGTCATCTGGCGTTCGCCATCGGTGGCACGGCCTTCGCGATGCTGCTTGCCGGCCTGGTGGCCGGACTGACCTACGGCGCAGCCGCAGGCGACGTCACGGGCAAGCTCGCGGTCGTACTGGTAACGGCCGCCGTGCAGCTGCCCGCCGTCTGGCTGCTGGTCGCCATCACGGTGGCCCTGTTCGGGCTCCTCCCCCGCTTCACACCCGCCGCGTGGGGTGTCCTCGTTGCGTTCATCGCGGTGTATCTGCTGGGCTCGTTGTCGAACTCGCCGCAGTGGCTGCTGGACCTCGAGCCGTTCGCACATGTCCCGCACGTCGGCCTCGGTCGCGTCGACTCGACCCCACTCTGGTGGCTCCTTGGACTCGACGCCGCCTTGATCGCACTGGGCGCCATCGCCTTTCGTCGTCGCGATCTGCGCTGAGGCGGCGGCCATGAAGCTCATCGGTCAAACCCTCGTGTCGATGGTGTTCGGAGTCCTCTTCTTTGGCGTCGCGCTGTTCCTGCCAGCCTGGACCTTCGACTACTGGCAGGCGTGGGTCTTCATCGCGGTGTTCACGCTGGCGACGATCATCCCGACCACCTACCTCGCTCTGAAGCATCCGGATGCGCTGCAACGCCGGTTGAAGGCGGGCCCGACGGCGGAGACCCGCCCGGTGCAACGCATCGTGATGGCGGCGACCGGTCTGGCGGTCGCCGGCCTGCTGGTGCTCAGCGCCCTCGACCATCGCTACGGCTGGTCGTCGGTGCCCCTGTCGGTCGTCATCCTGGGCGACGTGATGGTCGGTGTCGGCCTGCTCCTGTCGCAGTTCGTCGTCATCCAGAACGCCTATGCCGCCGCCACCATCACCGTCGAGGCGGGCCAAGAGCTGGTCACGACCGGGTTGTACGGCGTCGTGCGCCACCCGATGTACGTCGGCGCCCTGATCATGATGCTCGGCACGCCGTTGGCGCTGGGCTCCCTGTGGGGCTTCGTCGTGCTGGTGCCGGCGTTCGGCGCGTTGGCGGCCAGGATCGTCGACGAGGAGAAGATGCTGACCGCAGAGCTGGCCGGCTACGACCAGTACACCCGCCGGGTGCGCTACCGATTGGTGCCTGGCGTCTGGTGACGCAGTTGTCGGAGCCGCGGCGTATGGTCGCACGTATGTTCGAAGGATGCTCCACCGTCGCCGCTGAGGCCACGCTGGTCGACCGCATCGCCGAGCTGGAACGGGAGAAGTCCGCCGCAGCCGCCGAGCAGGCGATACTCACCGCCGAGCTCGATGTCGCACGCCGGGCGCGGGAGGCGGCGGCGGGGGTGCCAGCGGCCAAGCGCGGTAAGGGTCTGGCCAGTGAGATCGCCCTGGCGCGGCGTGATTCGCCGAACCGGGGTGGCCGACATCTCGGGTTCGCCCGGGCGCTGGTGCACGAGATGCCCCATACCTTGGCGGCGTTGGCGGCCGGGGCGCTCTCGGAGTGGCGGGCCACGCTGATCGTGCGGGAGTCGGCGTGCCTGGACCTCGAGGACCGGCACACCCTCGACGCCCGGATGTGCGCCGACCAGGCGTCCCTGCACGGCAAGGGTGACCGGCGGATCGAAGCCGACGCCAAGGCCATCGCCTACGAGCTGGACCCGCATGCCGTCGTGGACCGGGCGGTGCGCGCGGAATCCGAGCGCACCGTGACCAGCCGACCCGCCCCCGACGACATGGCCTACGTGACCGCGCTGTTGCCGATGCCCCAAGGGGTGGCGGTCTATGCCGCCCTGCGCCGGGCCGCTGACACCTGCGGCGACGGCCGCGGCCGCGGGCAGGTGATGGCCGACACCCTGGTCGAACGGGTCACCGGGCGCCCCGCCGAGGTGCCGGTGCCGGTCGCGGTCGAGCTGGTCATCAGCGACGAGACCCTGCTCGGCGGTGACCAATCGGCGGCCCGGGTGGCTGGATACGGGCCCATCCCGGCGGCGATCGCCTGTCGTCTGGCCGCTGACGCTGCCGGCGACGAACGGTCGAAGGCCACTTTGCGCCGCCTGTACCGTCATCCCGGATCGGGCGCACTGGTGGCGATGGAGTCCCGGGCCCGGTTGTTCCCCAAGGGGTTGGCTCGCTACATCGCCGTGCGCGACGACACCTGCCGCACCCCGTACTGCGATGCCCCGATCCGCCACACCGACCACACCGTCGATCACGTTGCGCGCGGGCCCACCAATGAGCCCAATGGGCGCGGCACCTGCGAGGCGTGCAACTACACCAAACAGGCCGACGGCTGGCGTGCCACTACCCGGCGCGAGGACGACGGCACCCACACCTGTGAAGTCATCACCCCCACCGGCGCACGCCACCGCTCCAACGCTCCGCCACTCCCCGGCTGGCGGGGCCGCCGGTCGAGCAGCGTGGAAATCGTCTTCGCCGATGTGTTGGCGTGGAAAGACGCCGCCTGATCCGGGCCACGAACCCCACGGGCCGCGCCTCATACTGATCACGTGAGCGACAAGACATGCGTCGGTAGCGGCAAGCCATGGGCGGTCGACATCGCGGGCAAGCCGATATGTCCGCGCTGTCGTCGTGCGCTGTCGACCGTTGCGGGCAAGGGCCGTTCGATCACGAACACTCCCAAGGTGCCCACGCACGAGCGACCTGCGCGACGCCAGCGCTGACGAGATGGAGCTGCTCACCGGTGTGGGACTCGCGAGTGCCGCCGGGCTGAATGCCTACATCCCGCTGTTGGCGATGGGTCTCCTCGGCCGTTTCACCGATGTGATCAACCTGCCGCCGGGCTGGGCCTGGCTCGAGAACGGCTGGGTGTTGGTGATCGTCGCGGTGCTGCTGGCAGTGGAAGTCGTAGCGGACAAGATTCCTGCCCTGGACAGCATCAACGACGTCATCCAGACGGTGGTGCGCCCCACGTCGGGTGGCATCGTCTTCGGCGCGGGCACCGCATCGCAGACCGCGGCGATCACCGATCCGGGAGCGTTCGCCTCCACGGGTCAGTGGATTCCGATCGCGATCGGCGTGGTCGTGGCACTGGTCATGCACCTGACCAAGACGGCGGTGCGACCCGTGGCCAACGTGGCGACGGCAGGCGTGGCGGCACCCGTGTTGAGCACCGTCGAGGACGTCACCAGCATCGGGTTGGTATTCGCGGCGATCCTGCTGCCCGTGCTGGTGTTGGTCGCGTTGGCCGTGATCGCCTGGGCTGCATTCGCCCTGTGGCGCCGCCGGCGCCGGCGCTAGATCCAGACGCCCTTACCGACTGCGACCACGCCACCGGCACTGATCGCGAATCGGTCGCGATCGCGCTCGAGATCGACCCCGACGTGTTCGCCCGGACCGACGACGACGTTCTTGTCCAGAATCGCGTGGCGCACAACGGCACCCCGCCCGATGCGCACACCCGGCATGATGACGCTGCCCTCGACGATCGCCCCGTCGTCGATGACGACGTTCGACGACAGCACCGAGTTGCGCACCGACGCCGCGGACACGATGCTGCCCGCCCCGACGACCGACTCCTGGGCCGACCCGCCGTTGACGAACTTCGCCGGGGCGAGGTTCTCCGGTTCGCCCCGGATCGGCCAACGCCGGTTGTACAGATTGAAGACGGGGTGCACGGACACGAGATCCATGTGCGCGTCGTAGAAGGCGTCGAGCGTCCCGACGTCGCGCCAGTAGCCGTGATCGCGCTCGGTCGAGCCGGGCACCTCGTTGTCCTTGAAGTCGTAGACGGCGGCCATCCCGTCGGCGACCAGACGCGGGATGATGTCGCCACCCATGTCGTGGTCGGAGTGGTCATCGTCGGCGTCGGCGCGGATGGCGTCGATGAGCACCTTCGTGGAGAAGATGTAGTTGCCCATCGACGCGAACGTCTGCTCCGGGTCATCGGGGGTACCCGGCGGATCGGCCGGCTTCTCGATGAACTCCCGGATCATGCCGGACTCGTCGGCGTCGATGCAGCCGAAGGCGGTCGCCTCGGCGCGCGGCACCCTGATCCCGGCCACCGTGGCCCCCGCTCCACTCTCGATGTGGAACTGGAGCATCTGTTCGGGGTCCATCCGATAGATGTGATCGGCACCGAACACGACCACGTAGTCGGGGTCCTCGTCGTAGATGAGGTTGAGCGACTGCAGGATCGCATCGCCCGAACCGGTGTACCACCGCGGCCCGAGGCGCTGCTGGGCAGGCACCGGGGTGATGTACTCGCCGGCAAGCCCGGACAAGCGCCAGTTCTGCGAGATGTGGCGATCCAGCGAATGCGATTTGTACTGCGTGAGAACGCAGATCTTGAGATAGCGGGCGTTGACCAGATTCGACAACACGAAATCGATCAGGCGGTAGGCCCCACCGAAGGGAACCGCGGGTTTGGCACGGTCGGCGGTCAACGGGTACAAGCGCTTACCCTCACCGCCCGCCAGGACGATGCCCAAGACTGTCGGCAGTTCCTTCATGGGTCAAACCTATCGGCCCTCAGGAGCCGCGGCTAGCCATTGGCACTTTTGGAGACGATTTGGGGGGCTTCGCCGCCGAGCGGACGAGCTGACGGGCTGTCGGTCAAGACAATTGGGTGCGCCCGCCACGGAGGGCCACTACCGTCGTAGCCATGCGAGTAGCGATGATGACGCGGGAATACCCACCGGAGGTATACGGAGGAGCGGGCGTCCACGTCACCGAACTCGTTGCGCAACTGAAGACCATGTGCGAGGTCGACGTGCATTGCATGGGTGCGCCGCGGCCGGGTGAGCCCGACGTCTTCGTCGCTGCCCCGGACCCCGCGCTCAGTGGCGCCAACCCGACGCTGACGACCCTGTCCGCCGACCTGGTCATGGTCAACTCCGCCGCGGGCGCGACCGTCGCGCACTCTCACACCTGGTACGCCGGGCTGGCCGGGCACCTCGCCGCCATGCTGTACGGCATCCCCCACGTGCTGACGGCGCACTCCCTGGAACCGATGCGGCCATGGAAGGCAGAACAACTCGGCGGCGGATACCGCGTGTCGTCATGGGTGGAACGCACCGCGGTCGAGGCGGCCGACGCGGTGATCGCGGTCAGCTCGGGCATGCGGGACGACGTGCTGGCCACCTACCCCGCCCTCGACCCGAACCGCGTGCACGTGGTGCGCAACGGCATCGACACCGAGAAGTGGTACCCCGACAGGAACGGAGCGGCCGGCACGCTGGCCCGGATCGGCGTCGACCCGAACCGGCCGATCGTGGCGTTCGTCGGCCGCATCACCCGCCAGAAGGGGGTGGCACACCTGGTGGCCGCAGCGCACCGTTTCGCACCGGAGGTGCAGTTGGTGCTGTGCGCCGGCGCGCCCGATACCCCCGAGATCGCCGCCGAGGTGGGAGGCGCGGTGAAGGAGCTCGCCGACTCACGCAGTGGCATCTTCTGGGTACAGGAAATGCTGCCCGGCGATCAGATCCGCGAAATACTCTCGGCCGCAACCGTTTTCGTCTGCCCGTCGGTCTATGAACCGCTCGGCATCGTCAACCTCGAGGCAA
Source organism: Mycolicibacterium sp. TUM20985 (assembly GCF_030295745.1). NCBI lineage: Bacteria > Bacillati > Actinomycetota > Actinomycetes > Mycobacteriales > Mycobacteriaceae > Mycobacterium > Mycobacterium antarcticum. Next base: position 1,384,731 of record NZ_AP027291.1, on the reverse strand, counting down.
TGGCGTGCTCGACGGCCGTGGTCGCCTCCGACGTGGGCGGCATACCCGAGGTCGTCGCAGACGGCGAGACCGGGGTGCTAGTGCACTACGACCCCGCCGACGCGGAGGGTTTCGAGGTGCGGCTGGCCAATGCGGTCAACGCCATGGTGGCCGATCCCGACCGGGCGGAACGATACGGGCGCGCAGGGCGCCAACGGTGTATCGACGAGTTCTCCTGGGCGCGTATCGCAGAGCAGACCCTGGAGATCTATCAAGAGGTCTCCCGCTAGCGGTTGGGGATCGACGATCAGCTGGTGGGGGCGGTGACGTTCTTCAGTTCATCGCCGAGTGCGGCGGCCTCGTCGGGTGTCAGCTCGACGACGAGGCGCCCGCCGCCCTCGAGTGGTACTCGCATCACGATGCCCCGCCCCTCTTTGGTTGCTTCCAGTGGACCGTCGCCGGTCCGGGGCTTCATCGCCGCCATCGAGCGCTCCTTCCGCATGCTCCGGTCCGCGCACGCGGAACGGCTCTGGGCCGAGACTGCCCACCCGGCGACAGCACTCGGCTCTGAACTATCTCTGGCCATTGTTCCCTATCCGGGCCCTGCGGTGTGCAAAGACCCGACTTAGACGCCGCCTCGAACGGTCGGAACCCAACATGCAGCCACATGATCGTCGACCATCCCGGTCGCCTGCATCAGCGCATATGCCGTCGTCGGGCCGACGAATTTGAAGCCGCGCCGCTTCAGCTCCTTGGCCATCGCCGTCGACTCCGGCGTGACTGCGGGCACCAGGGACATCTCGGCATGCCGAGGTCGCGGCTCGGGAGCGAACGACCACAGCAACTCGCTCAGGTCGACGTCGAGCCCTTCCGCCGCACGCGCGTTGGCGATCGTCGCGTCGATCTTGGCGCGATTGCGCACGATCCCGACGTCGGCCATCAAACGCTCCACGTCACCGTCGTCGTAACGGACGATCCGGGCAACGTCGAAGTGGTCGAAGGCCCGCCGGAAGTTGTCCCGCTTGCGCAGGATGATCAGCCACGACAGCCCGCTCTGAAAGGCCTCCAGCGTCATCCGCTCGAACAGCTCGCGACTGGTCCGCAGCGGTTGACCCCACTCGGTGTCGTGGTACTCGCGGTAGAGCACGGCGTCGGCCGTCGCCCACCGCTCAGGCGTGGATTCAGCCCAGCTGCAACGGGTTCGACCGTCGGTCACTGCTCGTCGCGCCCCTCCGCGGGTACCGCGTCCGAGTCGGGGACGAAGTCGTCGACCCCGTAGGCAGCGCGCAGCGCGGCGACCTGGCCCCGCAACTGGTCGAGTTCCTGGCCCAGCCGCTCGAGCACCCAGTCGACTTCGCTGGCCTTGTAGCCGCGCAACGTCTGGCTGAACTTGAGGGCGTCGACGTCGGCCCCGGTGACCTGCGACGCGGGCAGCACGGTGGCGGTGGTGGCGCGGGGCAGCGGTGGCAATCTCTCACCGCGACCGAACAGCACGCTGCCGACGCCGAACAGAACGGTCGCGACCAGAATCAGCACGACCAGATAGACAAGGATCAACGTCACGGCCGCAAGCCTATGACCCCACGGTCAGCGAGGGCGCAGGGTGACCATCGGCGGCCGGTCGGCCAGCGACACCGTCGAGGTGCGGGCGGCGTAGTCCTCGCCGTCGGCGAAGAACTGCGTCAGGCCCATGCCCGAGTCGGGCACCCCGCAGCGGGACAGCAGCGTGGCGATCACCTGACGGCTCATCGCGGCCAGTTCCGTCAGCGGCCGGTTGCGGTGTGTCCGGACGCCGAGGTTCACCTGGGCGATGGCGTCCAGGCCCAGACGGTCGTACGTGTCGATCAGCAGCCCGATCTCGACGCCGTACGCCGGCGCGAATGGCAGCGTCGTCAGCAGCTCGCGGGTGCCGGCGTACTCGCCGCCCAGCGGTTGCAGCAGACACGTCAGCTCCGGGCGCAGCGCGGCCAGCAGCGGCCGCGCGACCAGTTCGGTGACCCGGCCGCCGCCATTGGCGTCTTCGCTACCGCTGACCTTCAGTGGGCGGCGGTAGAAGCCCTTGACCAGGTGTACCCCGTCGGCCGTCAGCAGGGGTCCGAGCAACTTGGGGACGAACATCGGGTCGGGATCGATCAGATCGGAGTCCACGAACACCACGAGGTCCCCGGTGGTCGCGGCGAGCGAACGCCACAGCACCTCACCCTTGCCGGGCTGCGGCTCGACCTCCGGTAGCGCGGCCTCCCGGCTGACCACCCTGGCGCCTGCGGCGACCGCGCGAATCTCGGTGTCGTCGGTCGACCCGGAGTCCAGCACGATGATCTCGTCGACGAGCCCGCCCAGCAGCGGGGTGATGGTGTCGACCACCGAGGCGACGGTCTCCTCCTCGTTCAGCGCGGGCAGGACGACGGACACGGTCCGCCCGGCCTTGGCCGCCTCCAATTCGGCGACCGTCCACGTGGGCCTACGCCACGTGTGGTCGGTCAACCAGCGGTGTCCCGCGATGGCCTCAGCGGCGTCGAGTTCGGGTGTCATGCTCATGCCAGTCCCCTTACGGTCCGCGCCGGTGGACGCACGCCCTGGATCGACGCGACCATTTCGAGCACGCGTCGCGTGGGCCCCACCTCGTGAACCCGGAACATCGCCGCCCCCGCCTGCGCGGCGAGCGCGGTCGCGGCCAGAGTTCCCTCGAGGCGTTCGGTCAAGCCCACCCCTAGAGTCTCCCCGACGAAATCCTTGTTGCTGAGGGCCATCAGGACCGGCCATCCAGTGTTTACAAGGTCGTTTACGTGGCGCAACAAACTAAGACCATGGTGAGTGTTCTTACCGAAATCATGGGTCGGATCGATCAGCACGGCGTCCCGCGCGACCCCCGCGGCGACGGCGCGCTCGGCCGCGGACGTCACCTCCGCGATGACGTCGTCGACGACACCCCGCTCGGTCAACCCGTAGTTGACCCGGAACGGTCGCGTCCGCGGTATCGCGCCACCCGTATGCGAACACACCAGCCCAGCGCCGAACTCTGCGGCGACTTCGGGAAGCCCTGGATCGGACCCTCCCCAGGTGTCGTTGATGATGTCGGCGCCGGCCGCGCAGGCCTGCTTGGCGACCGCCGCCCGCCACGTGTCGACGCTGATCAGCTGGTCGGGATAGGCGTCGCGAAGCCACTCGATGAACGGCACGACGCGGGCGACCTCCTCCTCGGTGTCCACCACCACGCCGGGCCCGGCCTTCACGCCGCCGACGTCGACCACGTCGGCGCCCTCGGCGATGACTCTGTGCGCGGCCGCCATGGCCGCCTCGTCGGTGAAGGTGGCACCGCGGTCGTAGAACGAGTCCGGCGTCCGGTTGACGATCGCCATGATCATGGCGCGATCGGCCGCCACGGGACGGCCCACGAACGTCGCCTGCATGTTCCCAGGCTACGGCTCTCGCGATTTGTGCACCCGCGGCCGCGGTGAGCGCGGCAGGGCGTGCACAAATCGCCGGGGGCTCAGGACTTGGGGCGTTTGCCGTCGACGACCTCGGCGAGGTAGTCGTCGTAGAAGGGCACGTAGCCCTCCTCGCGGCCGGCGAGCACGTACACCGGGTCGTCGACGTTCTGGTCGTCGCCGCCGTAGCCCTCCTTGCGCAGGTCGACCTTCTGGCTCTTGAAGGTCAACGTGTGCGCCAATGTCTCGGTGGTCCGGACGAACAACGGCACCGCGTACGCGGGCAGGTGCTGGTAAACGGACTTCGCCAGCGCCTTGCCGTCGAAATCCTGGCCCTCCTTGAGCTGGATGGCGACCATGCCCGCCCTGCCGCCTGCGCCCTCGACCTCGACGCCGAACACCGTGCACTCCTCGACCTGCGAGTCCGTCGCCACCGCCGCCTCGACCTCAGTGGTCGCGACGTTCTCGCCCTTCCACCGGAAGGTGTCACCGAGGCGATCGGTGAACGCCGCATGTCCGAATCCCTGGGAGCGCATCAGGTCGCCCGTGTTGAACCAGACGTCGCCATCCTTGAACGCGTCGCGGACGAGCTTCTTCTCGGTGGCTTCCCGGTCGGTGTAACCGTCGAACGGCTGGAAGTTGCTCACCTTGGACAGAAGCAGACCCGGCTCCCCGGTCTTGACCTTGCGGACGCGGCCGTCCTCGCCGCGCGCCGGCCCGCCGCTCTCCTCGTCGTACTCGACGAAGGCGATCGGCGACGGGCAGATACCCGTCGTCTTGTCGACGTTGAACACGTTGAGGAAGGCGGTGTTGCCCTCGCTGGCGGCGTAGAACTCGCAGACCCGCGAGATGCCGAACCGCTTGGTGAAGTCGTCCCAGATCGCCGGCCGCAACCCGTTGCCCGCAATGACGCGCACCCGGTGCTTGCGGTCGGTCGGCTTGGGCGGCTGGTTGAGGAGGTAGGAGCAGATCTCGCCGATGTAGACGAACGCCGTCGCGTCGTAGCCGATGACGTCGTCCCAGAACTTCGACGCCGAGAACGACTTACCAAGCGCCAGAGTCGAACCCGAGTTGAGCACCGAGGACAGCGCGACCGTCAGTGCATTGTTGTGGTAGAGCGGCAGGGCGCAGTACAGCGTGTCGTCGGTGGTCAACCGCATGCCGAGACCGCCAAATCCGGCGAGGGCGCGAAGCCAGCGGTAGTGGGTCATGACGCTGGCCTTCGGCATCCCCGTGGTTCCCGAGGTGAAGATGTAGAACGCCTTGTCCTTGGCGAGCACCGCACCGGTCGTGGCCGGGTTGGAGGTGGGTGCGGTGGTGGCCAGCTGAATCAGTTCGTCGAGCGTCATCAGGCCGTCGGTGTCGGCACCACTCTCCCCGATCGGCTCGATGAGGTCGGTCTCGGCGACGACGGCCTTGGCGCCGAGCAGGCCGATGCTGTGTGCGAGCACCTTGCCGCGCTGGTGGAAGTTGAGCATTCCGGCGACGGCCCCGCACTTCACCACCGCCAGCATCAGCAACACCGAGTGCGGCGAGTTGCGCAACATGACGCCGACGACGTCACCGTGGCCGACGCCACGCGCGGCGAGCACGGCCGCATAGCGGTTGACCGTTTCGTTCGCCTCGCGATAGGTCAGTTGCTGGTCTTCGAACCTGATGAAGGGCTTGTCGCCGTACCGCGCGGCGCGTTCCTGGAACACCTTGCCGATGGACGTCTTGGCCGTCGGGCGGGCCAGGAAGCCGGTCACCACGCCGCGGGCGATCACCGGCGCGTCCTTCAGCAATCCTGGCAACCGAGGGGCGATGTCCAAAAGCCCGACGTGGCCGCGGGTACCTGAATCTGCGTCGCTCACGAGGCAACCCTAGCGGTGAGCGTGGCGAGCATCACGCGAGTGGTGCGCATGCCTGCAGCGCCGCCTCGACGTCGGTGCAGATGAGCAGCCGGTCGAGTGCTGCCGCGCCCACGTACCCGGTGTCCGCGAGCCCACGCAACCAGGTCATTAGCCCGTCGTAGTGACCATGGGGATCGAGCATGACCAGCGGCTTGTCGTGCATGCCGAGGTAGCCCGCGGTCCAGGCCTCGAAGAATTCCTCCAGCGTGCCAATGCCACCGGGGAGGACGAGGAACGCGTCGGCGCGATCCTCCATGACCTGCTTCCGCTGCCGCATGGTGTCGGTGACGATGAGCTCGTCGGCCTCGACGTCGGCGAGCTCGCGATGAACGAGAGCCTTGGGGATCACACCGACGGTGTGGCCGGCGTGCGCCCGCGCGGCCCCCGCCACCGCACCCATCGCCGAGACGATTCCCCCGCCGGATACCAGCGTCCAACCGCGATTGGCGATGGCGGCACCCACGTCGGCGGCCATCTCGAGCAACTCGCGATGAGTCGGGCCGGACGCGCAGTACACGCAGACCGCCCATGGGCCGCGGACTTCGGTGGCATCTGATTCGGCGGGCACGGGTGCAAGGTACCCGGGTCCGCGCGAACGAACGAGTTCGCCAGTGGATGCGGGTACAACCGCCATACACTGCGGCGATGCCCGACCGAATCGCTGCCGCCGAAGAGGCATTGGGACGGGGTGACCTGGCCACCGCCGAGGACCTGGGCCGTGCGGCGCTGCTGGACCGAGAATCGCTCGCGGCGCGACTGACCCTCGCGCAGGCGTTGGCGTGGCAGGGCCGCGGCCGGGACGCCGACGCGGTGATGGCCGAGGTCGACGAATCCACGCTCAGCGAATCCGACTTGATGGCGTGGGCACTACCGCGGGCCGCCAACCAGTTCTGGATGCTGGATCAACCGGAGCGGGCCACGGCGTTCCTGCAGACGGTCCGGGGCAAGGTGACGTCCGAGGGGATGGGGGCGACGCTCGACGCGCTGCTCGGCACGTTCACGATGAACGCGGGCAGCCCGGCGCGCGCGATGCAGATCTCCCACGAGGTGCTCGACTCACCGCATGCCGACCAGCAGGCCGTCGGCTGGGCTGCGGCGGCAGCGGCGCTGTGTCACGCCAGGATGGGCACCTTCGACGACGTCGACGACCTGGCCGCGCGTGCCATCGCCGCGGGAAGCCCCGGGCTGCTGCGCTTCACCAGCGCCTTCGGGCAGACCACCGCGCTGGTGATGTCGGGGGAACTCGACCGTGCGCAACGGCTGGCGCAAGACCTGCTCGACGGCTCTCCGCCCCCGCAGCCGAGCCACGCGATCGGCCAACTCCTGGTGGCCGACGTGCTGCTCGCGCGCGGTGACGCCGCCGGGTCGATCGGTCTGCTGGAGACGGCGGCGGCGGCACTGGCACCGACGGGTTACTCGTGGGGCCCCTTGGCGTGGATGTTGTTGGCGCAGGCGCTCGGCCAGTCGGGACGCATCGCGGACGCGGGCCGGATGCTCGCGAAAGCCGAAGCGCGCCATGGTCTCAAGTCGATGCTCTTCGCACCCGAGCTCTCGCTGGCGCGGGCGTGGACTGCGGCTGCGCGTCGCGATGGGCCAGGGGCGGTCAACGCCGCCCGCGAGTCGGCCCGCGCCGCGGAGCGTGGCGGCCAGTCGGCGGTCGCCCTGCGCGCCCTCATCGACGCGGTGCGCCTCGGCGACATGCGCGCCGCCGAGGCCATCGACCGCCTGGACGTGGACTGCGTCGTCCGGCCCCTCGCTCTGTCCTATGCGCGGGCGTTCACCGCCGGTGATGCGTTGGCGTTGATCGAGGCTGCCGGGGCGTTCGACGAGATCGGCATGACGGGCGTGGCTGCGGACGCCGCGCGGCAAGCGGCGGCGGTGCGCGGCTGAGTCGTGCTCGCGATTCCCGCAATCGGGGGTAGCTGGGCGGCCTTACGATTGGGTCACCAACGGCGATCGAGGGGGCTTTCGTGGGCGTGCTGGATGCGTTCATGTCGACGTGGTCCTCGGCACGGGAGACGTTCGGGCAGGGTGTGCCCCCGACGGGCGAGCGATTCGACCAGAGTGGCACCTTGCAGCAGCTGCAGACCACGGTGGAGTCGGCCGCACCAGGGTCACGATGGACGGGCACCGCGGCCGCGGCCTACGACACCGCCAACCAGGACCACGGCAAGGTGTTCGCACAGTTGGCTGCACTGGATCAGCGGCTGGGCGCGCAGGTCACCGCGTCGGCTCACGTGGTCACCGCCGGCCGCCAGGATCTCGATGCGGTTCGCAAGTGGGTGCTCGACGCCGCGGGGTCGGTACCAGCGGGCAAGAACCGCGAACAGCTGCTGATGCCCATCGTGCAGAAGGGCCTTGGCCAGCTCAGCCAGATCGTCACCACGTCCAACGGCGACCTATCGACGATCGGCAGCCAAATCCGAAGTCTCGGTGGCGAATACGCCGTACTGGGCAATCAGAAGTTCGCGCCGAAGCAGGGCCCGGATGTATTCGACACGGACGAGGAGACGGAGGTGCCGCGAAATCCCCTAACCCCAGGCCGAACGGCGGACCCCGCTGATCCGTTCGTCGGCAATCCGAACTTCGGCCAGTGGGAAGCGGTTTCAGCGTCGCCCCGCGGGCCGTATGCGCCGCTGAAGCCCGAGTACCGACCGTTTGCCGAGGACACTCCGCTCAAAGTTGGCCCGACAACGGGCATGTACGTGCCGGGGCAGACCTGGATCGCCGATGAGGACGCGCCCATCGTGCAGTACAGGGAGGGTTACCGCTTCCGCATCGCAGGAACCGAGGCAACCGACACCACCCGCGTGGTGAACGTCAACGGTGAGCCTCAGGTGCAGCGATGGGTGGGTAACGTCTATGAGTACCAACGTAATACGTCAACGAGTGCAGGTGGTGACCTCGTCGGCCTGCCGCCCATCCAGAACGTAGACCACACCTGGAAACCGATAGCGCTACAGCAGATCGCCACGCTCTCGGCGAGTAACGTGACAACGACGTATTATCTGCCCGATGGGTGCGGCGGATCGGTCGACTTCGTCGGTGGCGTTCCGGTGAACAACGGCACTCCCCAGACTCCAATCATGACTCGCCCACGATGATGACGACACGCAGGTGGTGGATTACAGGGGCGGTCACCGTGACTGTGCTCGCGGCGATTGCGGCTGCTGTCTTCATCTGGGTAGTGCCGGGCCGGTCGGACTCGGACTGTGCCGCCGTGAGGCAGTTACTCGATTCGAACGCGGCTCACGACCAGGCAATCATTGCCCAGTCGGACCCTGACAACCCGTCGGAGACACCGGTCTCGGACTATCGCGCCTGGGCGACCCAGCTGAAGGGTTTCGCCGACGAGATCGCCGATCCGGGCTTGGCGCGGCATGCCGAGAAGGTCGCGGAACTGGCCGATCAGACCGTTGGGGTGGTCGTCGAATCACGAGACGACGCAAACCAAGCGCCGGTCCCCGGGCCGCCGGCATGGGTGCAGAAGTACGCCGACCTGAACTCACAGTTCAAGACTGAACTCGCAGAATTGGTTGCCGTCTGCCCCGCGTGATCGAGGTCAAGTCTAGGGTCTGTCGGGATCCTCGTCGGCGTCGGACCACGACGGTTTCGGCGTCGGCGGCATCGCACCATTCATCTGCCAGAACTGACTTGACGACTCTGGCGTGGGAAAGCCCTTCGCTCGCGACTTTCGAACGAACGCGACCGCCAGGATCCAAAGGCCCACCACAAGGAACACGATGAGCACGATCTTCAAGGTCGAGAGCCACATGACCCTTACGCTAACCGGGGGGCAGGATGGCCGTCGGCATGACGGGCGTGGCTGCGGACGCTGCGCGGCAAGCGGCGGCGGTGCGCGGCTGAGTCGTGCTCGCGATTCCCGCAATCGGGGGTAGCTGGGCGGCCTTACGATTGGGTCACCAACGGCGATCGAGGGGGCTTTCGTGGGCGTGCTGGATGCGTTCATGTCGACGTGGTCCTCGGCACGGGAGACGTTCGGGCAGGGTGTGCCCCCGACGGGCGAGCGATTCGACCAGAGTGGCACCTTGCAGCAGCTGCAGACCACGGTGGAGTCGGCCGCACCAGGGTCACGATGGACGGGCACCGCGGCCGCGGCCTACGACACCGCCAACCAGGACCACGGCAAGGTGTTCGCACAGTTGGCTGCACTGGATCAGCGGCTGGGCGCGCAGGTCACCGCGTCGGCTCACGTGGTCACCGCCGGCCGCCAGGATCTCGATGCGGTTCGCAAGTGGGTGCTCGACGCCGCGGGGTCGGTACCAGCGGGCAAGAACCGCGAACAGCTGCTGATGCCCATCGTGCAGAAGGGCCTTGGCCAGCTCAGCCAGATCGTCACCACGTCCAACGGCGACCTATCGACGATCGGCAGCCAAATCCGAAGTCTCGGTGGCGAATACGCCGCACTGGGCAATCAGAAGTTCGCGCCGAAGGAAGGCCCGGGTGATGTTCTCGGCGCAGTGGGTGAGGACGGGAAGTGGAAGCCCTACCCGGAGGACATGCAGGAGCTCGTTCGCAAAGCGCTGGACGGTGATCAAGACGCGGCGGCCAAGGTTCACTCCATCATGGGAACCATCAATTCCGATCAGTTGGAGGGCAGTTCGGATCCGGCTCATCCCGGTCAAACGATCCCACCCAAGCCGCTCGACGGCTTGCAGTCCGAATTGATCGGACAGATGCAGAACCAGATGAAGGACATGTCGATGTCCGATCTCACCGGACTCCAGGTCAAGCTCGGTGACGACAAGGGCATCCTGGGTGACGCCATGCAGGTGATGAGCGACCCTGACGTGAAGTACCCCCACCAGAGCGGCGCCGGATTGCTTGTTCCCGGACGGGACGGTTGGCTCCCTGGTGGCGGATCGGATCTGCCAAGCGGCGTAAGAGAGGCGCTGAGCGTAAACGGCGACTTCCTGGGCCCGTCCGACCCGTCGGTCGGTTACCCGGGGTCGGGTGCGGGCACTGATCTCGAAGCGGGCACCCGTGGTGATGCCGCCCGGAATTTGACGGCGCTGGCCGACATCGTGGGCGACGGTGACTCCAAGTTCCAGCAGGGGTCAGTGCTGGACCACGAGATGATGGCCCGTGGCAAGGAGTGGCTTGCCGCCGAGGGCAACCAGACTTGGGGCGACGACGTCGTCGGTCGGGTCTTCGAGACAGCTGGTCGCGACACAGTCGTCGACCACGAGATGTTCGCGCGTGACAGTGATTTCACCAAGAACGTGCTCACTCATCCCTGGCAGGATGACGGCCGTGCGGCGAGCACGCTCACCGATTGGATCGACAACGACGCCTACTCGGCGAATCCTGATGTCAGCAGTCGGGCGGGAGAGACGGCTCATGCTCTCGCCGCCTACATCGGGGATCATCACCCAGATTTGCTCAATATCGACACGGGATCTGAGAAGAACGTGTCGCTGGGCCAGCTCAACCCCGAATTGGCCAAGAGTTTGGCACTCGCCATGACGCCGTACGTCGATGACATGGCTGGGCAGAACTTGGACAGCTCATCAGGTTTCGGGGGGCTAGATGGTGACAACATGAAGGCACCGAGGGCAGTTGGCGTGTTCTCAGTATTGGAGTCGAATGACGAAGCGGGACGAATACTGACCGAGCGATCGGTCGGTGTCCAGTCGAGCTTCGTCAGCCAGTTCGCGAATTCGGTGGCCGACAATCCGCTGCATCCGGAGATCACCACGGGTATGGAGTACGCGGGACGACTCAAGGGCATCACCGAGCTTGGGACGTTCAATGCCCTTCATGACCTCCAGGTCGACGCGAACCAGGCTCGAATCGACGCCCACCAGAAACTTTCCGATGCCTACGATCGCGTCGCCTCGACGGGCACCGGACTAATCGACAATCCGCTCGTGGGAACAATCGTGGGGATGCAATCAGACCTAATGAAGGAAGCCATCGTCGGACCCTCCCCTGAATTGGTGCCCTATGACGAGATCGCCAAACACAGTTCGATCGACGTGAAGACGGTGGTGGCCAACGAATTCCTCCATCGCAATTTGGGGATGCCCGAGGATGTTCAGCGACTCATGAACGACTACTACTCAGATGGCCACATCAATCCAGTAGCAGCGGATACAAATGGCAAGTTAGACGATCAGTACGTGACGGCCCTCATTAACTACCTGTCCAACATGGGCGGCCCCGTCATCACCGCTTTCGACGCTTACGACGGTGCCTATGATGCGATCATTCCGTAATTGTTGTGCGACAGTATCTTTCACTGCCGCTGTAGCCATCGTCGCCGGATGCACATCACAGCCGTCGCCATCCCCGCCCCCGTCACCGCAGGCGACTTCCACTCCCGTCAACTGGCCGGCCTCGTTGAGCAATCTTCGTTTCCACTGGGCGGCGGCACCAGGAATCGACCTTGACACAGGACCGGCCGTTTTGTTGCGGGCATATCTCGAGTCGTACGACATCGTGGATTTCACGGGAAACACGTCTGCCGCCTACCCGGGGTTCCTGCGGGCAACTCCAGAGAACGGACCGAAGGACACCCTCGGCTACCCGATCGAACTCGGCAGCATCCGACCCGAGACGCCTGCCGGGTCGACAGCAGATCCCCTGGTGCATCCTGATCTCTACGGCTACGCGCCGTTCTACATCTCGAGTCTCGAGCCAGTCGGCGACGCTTACCGTGCATTCGTATGCGCAAGTGAGTACTCCGTATTCAAACGAGACACCCAGGACGCTTCCAAGTTCAGGTCGATCATCATGCCATCCGACTCCAGTGAGCCGCCCAACAAGGATCGCTACGGAATCATCGTTTGGCGGGTCGAGTTCACGGACACAGATCCACGGCTCCCACCGAATCACCCTCCGGCAGTGTCTGCGCCGCAGAGCGGACCCGCGCCCGCACCCACTGACGACGTGTTTGGTCCGTGGTTCGTGACGGCGGCGAGTTACACGTTGTGGGGCGACATGGGAAAGGCGCGTGACGTGGGTCCGCCGGAGCTGCAACAACAGTGCGCGGACAACATGCCCGATGACGCCGCGGCACGCAAGGCGATGTACACCGGATTCCATGACCAACCACCGCCGCACGGTGACCCCATCCCCGGCTGGCCGGCCGAGGCGAAGTGACGAAGTGCCGCCAATTGACCCGTGTCACCGGCCATAGAATGGCCTGAACAGCACCACGCAGAGAGGATGACCATGGCAGGCGAGTTCTCCCTCGACGGTGCCGGCCTGACGCCGCTGGCCGACATTTACTCGCAGGTCGCCAACGGGTTGTCCGAACTCACTGGCGCGGGTGCCCCTCAAACATCTGGCGTCGCGGAATCGTTCGGCAACATCGCGTTCGCGGTGAACACGGCACTCGACGGCGTGACGCAAAGCCGCGCCGGCACGTTCCAGGCCACCAAGGGTTCGAGCGACACCATCGCCGAGTTGCTCGCCAAGGCCCACCAGATGTACCAGCAAGGTGACCAGCAAGGGGCCGAGAAGCTCAGGGCCGCAGCCGAAGCGCTCGAGGGCACGCCTGGCGCCGGGGGTGCCGGGGGCACCGCGGGCGCGACGAGCAGGGGCGGAACCGGAGCCACCGGTACCGCCGCCGACGGAGGCGCGGAGATGGCTGGTCAGCTGGCCAGTCAGGTCGGGCAACAGCTAGGGCAGTTCGCCCAGGGCATGGCGCAATCGGTACAGGGCCTCGCGCAGGGCCTCGCCCAGCTGCCGCAGCAAGTCATGCAGGGCGTGCAGGGCATCGTGGATTCCGCTTCCAAGGGTGCCGAATCGGACGCGGCCAAGAACGATGATGCCAAGTCAGACGACGAGAAGGCCGCCGACCGCGACCGCGAGGACGCCGAGAAGCGCGCCGAAGAGCAACGTGCGCAACGTGATACGCCGCCCGCCCAGAACGAGAGCGCCCGGCCGGGCCAGTCCGCCGATGCTGGCCGCGCTCCCGTTCCCACGCCCACCCCGGAACCGCCGCAGCCGGCGCAGACTCGTCCGCAGCAGTCCCCGCTCTAGCGCAGCACGCCCTCGGCGAGGCGGAGCCGACATTCGACTCCGATCGCGTCCAGGAAACGCTCGTCGTGGCTGACCACCACGAACGCACCCCGGTACGCAATCAGCGCCGACTCCAACTGGCGCACGCTGACCAGATCCAGGTTGTTGGTCGGCTCGTCGAGGAGCAAGAGTCTTGGCGCCGGTTCGGCGTTCAGCACGCACACCAGCGTCGCGCGCAACCGCTCCCCACCCGACAGCGAGCCGACCGGCACCTCGAGGTGATCGCCACGAAACAGGAACTGCGCCAACAGATGCATGCGGCGGGTATGTGACAGGCCCGGCGCGGACTCCGCCAGACACTCCGCGACCGTGCGGTCCGGATCGAGCAGGTCCAGCCGCTGCGACAAGTACGCGATCCGACCGTCGCCTCGTTGGACGTCCCCGCCCGTGGGCTGCACGTCACCGCTGATCGTCTGCAACAACGTCGACTTGCCCGCTCCGTTGGCCCCGGTCAACGCAATGCGTTCCGGTCCCCGGATGTCCAGATCGATTCCGTCGTCCACGAACAGCTCTCGGTCACCGATGCGAAGCTTCAGCCCGCGAGCGGCCAGGACCGTGCGGCCCGCGGGCACCTCGGTGTCCGGCAGGTCGAGCACCATCGCGTCGTCGTCACGAAGCGCCCGCTCCGCCTGATCGAGTCGGGTCCTCGCGTGGTCGACGCGCTTGGCGTGCACGTCGTCAGACTTGGCGGCCGACTCCTGGGCGTTCCGCTTCAACTTGCCTGCCACGATCTTGGGCAGGCCGGCATCCTTGACGTTGCGGGCGGCGGTGCTCGACCGTCTGGCGGCGCGTTCACGCGCCTGCTGCATCTGGCGCTTCTCGCGTTTCAGGTGCTGTTCGGCGTTGCGAATGTCGGCCTCGGCATTGCGCTGAGCCGCATCGACGGCGTTTTCGTAGTCGGTGAAATTGCCTCCGTGGAAGGTGATTTCGCCGCTGTGCAACTCGGCGATGCGGTCCATCCGGTCGAGCAGCACCCGGTCGTGACTGACGACGAGCAGGGTGCCGGCGAACTCGTCGATCGCGGCGTACAGCCGCTGCCTGGCGTCGACGTCGAGGTTGTTGGTCGGCTCGTCGAGCAACAGCACGTCGGGCCGTCGTAGCAGTCGTGCCGCCAAACCCAGCGAGACCACTTCCCCACCGCTGAGCGAGGCCAGTGGCCGCTCCATCGCGAGATGAGCGAGGCCCAGGCGGTCGAGTTGCGCGTGCAGCCGCTCCTCGACGTCCCAGTCGTCACCGATGGCGGCGAACACCGCCTCGGACGCGTCGCCGCCCGCCAACGCGTCGAGGGCAGCGACGATCGGTGCGACGCCGAGGACTTCGGCGACGGTGCGGTCGGCGCCGACCGTCGAGAAGGGCAGCGTCTGGGGTAGATGGCCCAGGGTGCCGTCGATCGAGATCGAACCGCCGGCGGGGACGAGGTCCCCCGCGATCAGCTTGAGCAGCGTGCTCTTGCCGGCGCCATTGGGCGCGACGAGGCCGGTGCGGCCGCCAGGCACGGTGAAGGACAGGTTTTCGAAGAGCGGGGTGTCGTCGGCCCAGCGGTACGACAGCTGCGAACAGACGACGAAGACATCGGACATGCGAGGGGACTCTCGGTGAGGGGACGGTGCAGACGTGCTCCGGCTACGCGGAGATGTCTTCGCCCACCATGCTTACGGCCCGCCTCGTGTCGATTCGACGTTCTCCGACCATGCTACCGACATCAGTCAACGAGATATTGGCGCAGCATCGCGGCGACCGCGGTGATCTGCGTGACGTCCACCCGTTCGTCGATGCGGTGCGCCATGTTCGGATCGCCGGGGCCGTAGTTGACCGCGGGGATGCCGAGGGCCGCGAAGCGGGCGACGTCGGTCCACCCGTACTTGGCGCGCACCCGTCCCCCGGCGGCCCGGACGAGTGCGGCCGCCGCCGGCTTCGTCAACCCGGGCAGTGCTCCCGCCGCGGCGTCGGTCAGCTCGGCGTCGACGTCGAGTCCGTCGAGCACCTCGTGCACGTGCGCGGCGGCCTGCTCGACGCTGCGGTCGGGGGCGAACCGGAAGTTCACCGTGACCGACGCGGCGTCGGGGATGACGTTGCCCGCGATGCCACCGTCGATGCGGACGGCGGACAACCCCTCGCGGTAGGTGCAGCCGTCGATGTCGACGTTTCTGGCATCGTAGCTCGACAGCCGGTCGAGCACGGCACCGATCTTGTGAATGGCGTTGTCCCCCAACCACGATCGAGCGGAATGCGCGCGGGTACCCTTGGCGCGGACGACCATCCGAATCGTGCCCTGACACCCCGCCTCGATGAGACCGCCCGAGGGCTCACCGAGGATGGCGACGTCAGCCTCGAGCCAGTCGGGCAGCTCGCGTTCGATGCGACCCAGACCGTTGGCCGTGGACTCGATCTCCTCGCAGTCGTACATGACCAAAGTGATGTCGTGCGACGGCTCGGCGATCGTCGCCGCCAGGTGCAGGAACACCGCGTCACCGGACTTCATGTCCGACGTGCCGCAGCCGAACAACTCGTCGCCGACGAGGTGGCTGGGCACGTTGTCCGCGGCGGGAACGGTATCGAGGTGACCGGCGAGCATGACGCGCGACGGTCGACCCAAATTGGTGCGCGCCAGCACGGCGTGGCCGTTGCGGACGATCTCGTATCCGCTGGTCTGGGTGCGTAGCGCGGCCTCGACCTCGTCGGCGATCCGCTGTTCGTTCCGCGACTCGCTGGGGATGTCCACCAACGCCGCCGTCAGCGCGATGGGATCGGCGCGCAAGTCTAGGGCCACAGTCCTCGAGGCTAGTCCAGTAACCTCGACCATCGTGACTTCCGCATCAGGCGTCGGCGTGGCCACCATCGCGGCCGACGGGACTGTTCTCGACACGTGGTACCCCGAGCCGGAGCTCGGTGGTGACGAGCCGGACCTTGCGTCCGGCACGAACCGCCTCTCCGTGGCCGAGGTACCCGAGGCAATCGGCGCGCTCGAGGGCCGCGACGACGAGCGCGACGTCGAGACGGTCATCGTGCGCACCACGATCGCATCGCTCGACGACAAGCCCGCCGATGCGTTCGACGCCTACCTGCGCCTGCATCTGCTCTCGCACCGACTGATCGCCCCCCACGGCGCCAACATGGACGGCGTGTTCGGGGTGCTGGCCAACGTGGTGTGGACCAACTTCGGCCCCTGCCCGGTCGACGGGTTCGAGTTGACCCGCGCCCGGCTGCGGCGGCGTGGCCCGGTGACCGTCTACGGCATCGACAAGTTCCCCAGGATGGTCGACTACGTGGTGCCCACTGGCGTGCGGATCGCCGACGCCGACCGGGTCCGGCTCGGCGCGCACCTAGCGCAGGGCACGACCGTCATGCACGAGGGCTTCGTCAACTTCAACGCCGGAACCCTGGGCACCTCGATGGTCGAGGGCCGCATCTCGGCGGGCGTGGTCGTCGGCGACGGTACCGATGTCGGCGGCGGCGCATCGATCATGGGCACCCTGTCCGGCGGCGGCAAGGAGGTCATCTCAGTGGGTAGTCGTTGCCTGCTTGGCGCGAACTCCGGGCTCGGGATCTCCCTCGGTGACGACTGCGTCATCGAGGCGGGTCTGTACGTGACCGGTGGCACCAAGGTCACCACGTCAGACGGGCAGACCGTCAAGGCCAAGGAGCTGTCCGGCGCGAACAGCCTTCTGTTCCGCCGCAATTCGGTGTCCGGGGCGGTCGAGGTGGTCTCGCGCGACGGCACCGGCATCACCTTGAACGAGGCGCTGCACGCCAACTGAGGCCTATCGGCATCGGGATACCCGCATCATCGCGACGCCGTGGGCCGGGACCGTCTGTCCGACGGGGCCGTTGGTCCCCGTCTCGGTGTGGCACCAGAGGTCGCGCACGGTGTAGCAGTCGGTACCCGACAGACCGATCGCGTGCGCATCGGTGTGGAGGTCCACCGGCGCATCGCCGCTGTTGAACAACGCGACCGCCACCGCACCGTCGGCGAGCGGTTTCACGATCACCCGCCGATCCTCGAGCAGGGGCAGCCCCTGCAGTCCCAACCCGTCCTGGTCGACCGCGATGACGTCCCGATTGGTGAGGATGTCGCGCGTCGCCTCGTCCATCGACCGCACGTCGTTGCCCGCCAGCAGTGGCGCGGCCAGCATCGCCCATAACGAGAAGTGGGCGCGCTGTTCGACATCCGTTAGATCGGCCCGCTGCGGTCCCAGTGACATCGTCGGGTGAGTTCGGGCGAAGTCCGCCCACCGGATGCCGACCACCAACATGTCTGGGTCGTTGACGTGCATCGGGCCGTCGTACGCGGCGACCGGACCAGCCGCGGCGAACGCCTGGCTGACACCGGCCAGTCCCTCCGCCCCCAGGCGCTCGTCACCCCAGGCCGGCACCAGGTCCATCGCGTCGCGGCTGACGTCGGCGATGCGGGACCAGTCGTATTCGGATCCCGCGTCGGGGTCCCCCGAACTGTTGGGGTTGATGCTGTAGACGATGCGACGGCCGCTGGCGCGCAACGCATCTCGCATCGCCGCGAAGTACTTCACCTGTTCGCTGTGGCCGGCGTCCAGTCGGCACCAGTCGTACTTGAGGTAGTCGACGCCCCAGGCCGCGAAACTCCGCGCGTCCGCCTGCTCGTGGCCGGCCCCGCCGATGTGCGGATCCTGGCCGCACCCCTGATTGAACGGGCTGTGATAAATGCCGAGGTACATGCTGCGGTCATGCGCATAGGCCGCGACGGTGGCGATGCCGTGGGGGAAGCGGTCGGGATCGGCGCGCAAGTTGCCGTCGGCATCACGTGTCGGCGCCGCCCACCCCGCGTCCAGATTGACGTAGTGGTATCCGGCGTCGCGCAGGCCGGAGGACACCATCGCATCGATGACGTCCTCGATGGCCCGTTCAGTCAGGGGCACACCGGAGTTCCAGGAGTTCCACCCCATAGGCGGGGTCTGCGCCGAGCGCGGTAGCACGGCGGGCGATCCGCACGCGGCCAGCACGCCGACGCAGACCAGCAAGACCCACAGTCGACGCACGCGGACATCTTGGCACCGAGATCTGTGGGTGCGTATCGAGTCTCCTGTGAGACGTCAGCCCTTACCCGACAACACGCAGAACTCGTTACCCTCGGGATCGGCCAGTACCACCCAGGACTGCTCGCCCTGCCCGACGTCGACGTGGCGGGCGCCCAACCCTACGAGGCGGTCGACCTCGGCCTGTTGATCGTCGGGCGTGAAGTCGAAGTGGATGCGGTTCTTGATCGTCTTTCCCTCGGGAACGGCGAGGAACAACAAGTTCGGACCAGCAGTCGCGCGAAGCTGGACGTCACCGTCGTCGGTGGTCTCGGCGGGCCACCCGAGCGCGTCGGACCACCACTGGCCGAGCGCGTGAACGTCTGCCGCGTCGATGCATACGTCACTGAAACGCAATGTCATGTCAACAACTCCTTCTTCAGAACCTTACCCATGGCATTCCGGGGCAGGGCCGCCACGATCCGCACTTCACGCGGCCGCTTGTGGACCGAAAGCTGTTGTGCGACATGCTCGATCAACTCCTCTGCAGCAGCCGAGCCGACGACGAAAGCCACGATCCGCTGGCCCAGGTCGGCGTCGGGCAGCCCGACGACCGCCGCCTCGGCGACGCCACCGTGCGCCAAAAGCACCGCTTCGATCTCGCCAGCGCCGATGCGGTAGCCACCGGACTTGATGAGGTCGACCGACTCCCGACCGACGATGCGGTGCATGCCACCGGCGTCGATCACGGCCACGTCACCGGTGCGGTACCACCCGTCGGCGCCGAGGACGTCGGCCGTGGCGTCGGGCCGATTGAGGTAACCGTCGAACATGGTCGGGGCGCGAACCTCCAGTCGCCCAATGGTTTCCCCGTCGTGCGGAGCGGGGGTGCCATCATCGGCCATCAGCCGTGTCTGCACTTCGTCGAGCGGAACCCCGACCCAGCCCGGGCGCCGTTCGCCACCCGCCAGGGTGCTGAGCGTGATCAGGGATTCGGTGCTGCCGTACCGCTCCACGGGGGCGTGACCGGTCAGGCGGACGAGGTCGTCGAACACCGGAACCGGTAGCGGAGCACTACCCGATACCAGGAGCCGTGCCGACGACAGCGCGAGCGCCGCGTCGAGGTCGCCGACGATCCGCGACCACACCGTCGGGACACCGAAGTACAGCGATCCGCCTGCCGCGGCGTAGGCGGCGGGCGTCGGCTTCCCGGTGTGCACGAAGCGGTTTCCGATGCGCAGCGACCCGAGTAGACCGAGGACCAGCCCATGCACGTGGAACAGCGGAAGACCGTGCACCAGGACGTCGTCGGGCGTCCACGCCCACGCGGCGGCCAGCGCGTCGATGTCCGCGGCGATCGCCCGCCGGCTGATCACCACGCCCTTGGGCGGCCCCGTCGTACCGGAGGTGTAGATGACCATCGCGGTCGCGTCCGGCGCGGGTTCGGCGTAGCGATGCCACGACCGCGCGTGCAGCCGCACCGGCACGTGTGGCAGCCCCTCGGGTTCGGCGGGCACGTCGCCCAACCACGCCACCGCACCGGAGTCGTCGAGGATGTGGCGGCGCTCGGCGACCCCGACGTCCGCCGGAACCGGGACGACGGGGACACCCGCGATCAGACAGCCGGTCACGGCGAGCACCGTGGCGGCCGTGGGAGTGGCGAGGACGGCGACCCGGCCGGCGCCGGCGACGCGCTCGGCCACCGAGGTCGCCGCACCGACGAGATCACTCCGGCTGAGCGTCGCACCGCCGATGCGCACCGCGTCCCCGACGTCGTGGCCGGCAGCGACGGCGGAGGGGTTCAGCGAGGCGAGCAGCACGACGGCCACGCTACCGCCTCATCGAACCCGCGATACTGGACGCGTGGATCCCATCGAGCAGGTCGACTCCCGTGTCGTGTACCGGAATGCCTGGATGATCGTTCGGGAAGACGACGTGCGCCGAGCGGACGGCAGCGCCGGCATCTACGGCGTCATCGACAAACCGACCTATGCCCTGGTGATCGCCACGGAGGGCGACCGGTTCCGGCTGGTGGAGCAGTTCCGCTATCCGATCGGGTTGCGGCGTTGGGAGTTTCCGCAGGGCACCGCACCCGGGTCGCTCGACGGCGACGAGCCGCCACCCGCCGCCCTCGCCGCCGACGAGTTGCGGGAAGAGACGGGCTTGCGGGCCGGATCGATGTCGCTGCTGGGCCAACTCGACGTCGCGCCGGGGATGAGCAGCCAGCGCGGCTGGGTGTTCCTGGCCACCGACATCACCGAGGGTGAGCACGAACGCGAGCCGGAGGAGCAGGATATGCGTAGCGAGTGGTTCGCCGGCGCGGAGATCGACGGGATGATCGTGGACGGCACCATCACCGACGCCCAATCCATCGCGGCCTGGATGCTGTTGCGCCTCCGCGAGCAGACCCCCGTGTCGACATGACCGGGACGGGCGGGGCACGGTCACTGCCGGCCTTGCTGATCGCGACGGCCCTGCTGACCGCCTGCTCCGCCGCCACCGACACCGCCGAGATCCGATTGCCGCCCACGGCCGGGGCTTTCGACTACCAGCTGGGTGGGGTCGACGACGGCACCCCGTTGGCCGTGGTCGTCCGGGACGCGGGCGCTCCGCCCATGGCGGGGGCGTACAACGTCTGTTACGTGAACGGCTTTCAATCCCAGCCGGGCGACGGCGACCTTTGGCTCGGGAGCCATCGCGCGGCCGTGCTGCGCGACGCAGACGGAGCGCCCGTCACCGACCCCGACTGGCCCGACGAGTACGTGCTCGACCCCTCGACCGAGAGTCAGCGCGCGACCATCCTCGACGTACTGGGACCGTTGCTGACCGACTGCGCGGCAAAGGGTTTCGATGCCGTCGAGATCGACAACCTAGACACCTTCACCCGGTTCGCCGGCCGTATCAACGAAGCCGCAGCGATCGCCCTCGCGCGCTCCTACGCCGAGCTGGCCCACGGGCAGGGCCTGGCGATCGGGCAGAAGAACGCCGCCGAATCGGCCGAGCGGGCCCGCCGCGAGGTCGGCTTCGACTTCGCCGTCGCCGAGGAATGCGCCGCATACCGGGAGTGCGATCGCTACGCCCGGGTGTACGGAGCACACGTCCTGCAGATCGAGTACACCGACAACCTGCCCGCCCCGTTCCGCGAGGTGTGCGCGTCGCCGGACCGGGCTCCCCTGACGATCCTGCGTGACCGCGATCTCGTCGACCGTGGCACCGACGGGTACGCGTACGACCAGTGCTGAGCGCGGCCGGTCAGCGCCGCCGCTCGGCCAGCGCCCGCAGGAAGAACGTCAGGTTCGCGGGCCGCTCCGCGAGCCGGCGCACGAAGTAGCCGTACCACTGGGTGCCGAACGGCACGTACACCCTGACGTGGTTGCCCGCCTCGGCAAGCCTGAGCTGCTCGGCATCGCGAATGCCGTAGAGCATCTGATACTCGAAATCGCTGACACTCCTATTGAATTCGCGAGCCATGGCGGGAACCGCGTCGATGATCGCCGGGTCGTGCGAGGCCACCATCGGGTACCCCTCCCCCGCCATCAGCACGCGCAGGCACCGCAGGTAGGAGTCGGTTACCTCGTCGGCGTCGCGGTAGGCCACGGAAGCGGGCTCGTCGTAGGCACCCTTGCACAGCCGGATCCTGGCTCCGGATGCCGCGAACTCCGCGCAGTCGCCCTCAGTCCGCTTCAGGTACGCCTGCAGAACCGTTCCGAGCCAGGGAAAGTCGTCGCGGAGTTCACGCACGATGGACAGTGTCGAGTCCGTGGTGGCGTGGTCCTCGGCGTCGACGGTGACCCACACGCCGCGCTCGCGCGCCGTGGTGCAGACCGCGTGCGCGTTCTCGAGCGCGATCTTCTCGCCGTCGCGCGGCAGCGCCTGGCCCAGCGCCGAGAGCTTCAGCGACACCTCGAGCGGTCGCGGCCCGTCGAGACCCTCCTCACGCTGGCCGAGGGCATCGAGCAGGTCGACGTAGGCGCGCACGGTGGCGTCGGCTGCCTCCGCGTCGGTGACGTCCTCGCCCAGGTAGTCGATCGACACGAAGCGGTGCGAATCCCGCAGCGCCGCAACCGAGGTCAACGCGTGCTCGACCGTCTCACCGGGCACGAAGCGGTGCACGACCCGACGGGTCAGGGGCATCCGTTCGGCTGTGCGACGGAGGCCATCGGACCTCGCGGCGGACAGGATGGCGGGTCGCGCCACCCTTTGGAAGACGCCCATCGTCATCCCTCCATGTGCGGGTAGTCGTGATTCACCGGGGGCACGAACGTCTCCTTGATCGACCGTGCCGAGGTCCACCGCAGCAGGTTCAATGCCGAGCCGGCCTTGTCGTTGGTGCCCGACGCGCGCGCTCCGCCGAACGGCTGCTGACCGACCACGGCACCGGTGGGTTTGTCGTTGACGTAGAAGTTGCCTGCGGCGTGGCGCAACCGGTCCTCGGCGGCCAGCACGGCTGCCCGGTCGTCGGCGATCACGGCGCCGGTGAGGGCGTACTTCGAACCGGCGTCGACGATGTCGAGGACGTCGTCCCAGCGGTCGTCGTCATAGACGTGCAGCGCCAGGATCGGGCCGAAGTACTCGTCGGAGAACGCCTCGTCGCGTGCGTCGTCGGACAACAGCACCGTGGGCCGGACGAAGAACCCCTCGGCGTCGTCGTACTCGCCGCCGACGGCGATCGTCACACCCGCCGCGCCCTTCGCCCGCTCGATGGCCTTGACGTTCTTGGTGAAGGCGCGTTCGTCGATCAGGGCGCCACCGTAGTTGGACAGGTCCGTCACGTCGCCGAAGGCGAGTTGCTCGGTGGCTCCGAGGAAGTCGTCACCCATCTGCTGCCATACCGACCGCGGCACGAACGCCCGCGACGCTGCCGAACACTTCTGGCCCTGATAGTCGAACGCGCCTCGGATGAGCGCGGTGCGCAGGACGTCGGGACGCGCCGAGGGGTGGGCGACGACGAAGTCCTTGCCGCCGGTCTCGCCGACCAGTCGCGGGTAGGTGTCGTAGCGGTCGATGTGGGTGCCGACCTCACGCCACAGGTGCTGGAACGTCGCGGTGGAGCCGGTGAAGTGGATGCCCGCCAGCCGTGGGTCGGCCAGCACGACGTCGGATACGGCGTACCCGTCGCCGGTCACCATGTTGATCACCCCTGGCGGCAGGCCGGCCGCTTCGAGGAGCTGCATCGTCAGATACGCCGAGAACGTTTGCGTGACAGATGGTTTCCACACCACGGTGTTGCCCATCAGGGCGGGTGCGGTGGGAAGATTGCCCGCGATCGCGGTGAAGTTGAACGGGGTGACCGCATAGACGAAGCCCTCGAGCGGGCGGTAGTCCGTGCGATTCCACACCCCACGCGCACTGATCGGCTGTTGCGCCATGATCTCCCTGGCGAACGCCACGTTGAAACGCCAGAAGTCGGCCAGCTCGCAGGACGCATCGATCTCGCCCTGGTACGCCGTCTTCGACTGGCCGAGCATGGTGGCGGCGACGAGCTTCTCCCGCCACGGCCCCGCGAGCAGATCCGCGGCACGCAGGAACACCGCGGCCCGCTCGTCGAACGGCGTCGCCTCCCACGCCCGCTTGGCGGCGACCGCGGCGTCGACGGCGGCGGATGCCTCGGCGTGATTCGCGTTGGTCAGGGTGCCCAGCACCGAGCTGTGGCGGTGCGGCTGGACGACGTCGATGCGCTCGCCGCCGCCCATCGCGTGCCTGCCGGCGATCACGTGCGGCAGGTCGATGGGTGCGGCGGTGTCCAGCGCGGCGAGTTCGGTGACGAGCCTGGCGCGCTCCGGACTGCCGGGCGCGTACTCGTGGACGGGCTCGTTGGCGGGGACCGGTACGTGGGTGACGGCCGTGAATGCACTCATGTGATTAGCGTCTCTCGTGCGACCGCTTGACCCATTGGCCGATCGGCCAAACATCGTGGGTGTCGTCGGTAGGATCAGCCAACATGGAGGCCGCCCGCATCGGACTCGGTCAGCTGCTCCTCGCCCTCGACGCGACGATGGTGCGGCTGGTGGAGGCGCCGCGCGGTCTGGACCTCCCGGTGGCGTCGGCGGCCTTGATCGACGCCGACGACGTCCGCCTCGGGTTGGCGGTCGGGTCGGGGTCGGCCGACGTGTTCTTCATCCTCGGCGTCGGAGACGACGACGTCCTCGCGTGGCTGGTGCACCAGGCGGCGCGTCGGATACCTGCGGCCATCTTCGTCAAGGAGCCCTCCGACGCCGTGGTGGCCCGGGCGGCAGCCGTGGGTACGGCCGTCGTCGCCGTCGACCCCAGGGCCCGTTGGGAGCGGCTGTACCGTCTGGTCGACCACGTCTTCGAACACCACGGCGACCGCGCCGACCCGTTGTACGACTCGAGCACCGACCTGTTCGGGCTGGCCCAGTCGATCGCCGACCGCACGCACGGCATGGTCAGCATCGAGGACGTCCAGTCGCACGTACTGGCGTATTCGGCGTCCAACGACGAGGCCGACGAGCTGCGGCGGCTGTCGATCCTCGGCCGTGCCGGCCCGCCCGAGCACCTCGAATGGATCGGCCGGGCGGGCATCTTCGACGCCCTGCGTGCCACCGGTGACGTGGTCCGCGTCGACGCCCGGCCCGAACTGGGGCTGCGACCCCGTCGCGCGGTCGGCATTCACCACGCCGCGCCAGACCGCGGGCGTGGCCCCGTGTTCGCAGGCACCATCTGGCTGCAGGAGGGCGCCCGGCCCCTGGCCGAGGACGCCGATGACGTACTGCGCGGCGCCGGCGTTCTGGCGGCCAGGATCATCTCGCGGTTGGCAGCCACGCCGTCGACGCACGCGGTTCGGGTGCAGGAGTTGCTCGGGCTGCGCGACGTCGCCTTCGACGAAGGCGACGTGTTGGAGGCCGCGCGCGAACTCGGCATCGTGACGGACGGGCGCGTCGCGGTGATCGGCTTCGACGGCGCATCGGGTGCGCCGACGCGACTTGCCGATGTACTTGCGTTGAGCGCCAGCGCCTTTCGGCGGGATGCGCAGGTGGCAGCTGGGCCGTCGCGCGTCTACGTACTGTTCCCGCACACCGGCAGTGCGTCGGCGGTGATGTCGTGGATCCGCGGTACCATCGGCGCCCTGCGCACCGAGCTGGGGTTGGAGCTGCGGGCCGTGATCGCCCATCCCGCAACGGGTCTGACGGGTGTGGCGGCGGCACGGGCCGAGGTGGACCGCGTGCTAGCCAGCGCCGAACGACACCCGGGCGCCATCAGCCAGGTGACGTCACTCGCCGAATCGCGCACGACCGTCCTGCTCGACGAGATCGTCACGATGGTCGGGGCCGACGACCGCCTCGTCGATCCGCGCGTCGACCAACTGCGCGCGAAGGACCCGACGCTGGTGGACACGCTGCGGGCCTATCTCGATTGCTTCGGTGACGTCGCGACGGCCGCGGCGTGGCTGCACGTGCACCCGAACACCGTCCGCTACCGGGTGCGACGGATCGAGGAGGAGTTGGGCACGTCGCTCGCCGATCCCGATGTGCGCCTGCTGCTTTCGCTGAGCCTGCGAGTGCCCTAGGCACCCGCCTCACCCTCTCGCCGCGAGTGTGCGGATTCCTCCGCGACACGCCGCCGTCGGCGGATCGGGACGCACAGTGGACGACGGAGCTCAGGCGAGCCGTCGGACCGCCGCGTCGATCCGCTCGTCGGTAGCCGTCAGCGCCATCCGCACGTGTCGCGCGCCGCGCGCGCCGTAGAACTCTCCCGGCGCGACCAGGATGCCCAGTTCGGCCAGCGAGGCCACGGTGTCGCGGCACGGCTCGCCGCGCGTCGCCCACAGATAGAGACCGGCCTCGGAGTGGTCGACGGTGAACCCCGCGCCACGCACCGCCGCCAGCAGGACGTCCCGCCGACGCGCGTAGAGCCCCCGCTGCACGTGCTCGTGGGCGTCGTCGTCGAGAGCGGCGACCATGGCCGCCTGGATCGGCGTCGGCACCATCATGCCGGCGTGCTTGCGCACCGCGAGCAGTTCGGCCACCACCGCGGGGTCGCCCGCGACGAAACCGGCGCGGTAGCCGGCCAGCGACGAGCTCTTCGACAGCGAGTGGATGGCGAGCAGGCCGGTGTGGTCGCCGTCGCAGACCGATGGGTGCAGCACCGAGACCGGCGCCGCATCGGGGTCCCAGCCGAGGCCGAGGTAGCACTCGTCGGAGGCCACCAGCGCGCCCCTCCTGCGGGCCCACTCGACGACCTTGCGGAGATGCTCGACGCCGAGGACCGCGCCCGTCGGGTTGCTCGGCGAGTTGACGTATACGAGTTTGGGAGCCCGCGGCCCGAGCTGCGTCAACGAGTCGGCGGCGACGACCTCGGCACGGGCCAGCCGCGCTCCGACGTCGTAGGTCGGGTAGGCCAACTCGGGCACCACGACGAGGTCGCCGGATCCGAGGTTCAGCAGTGTCGGAAGCCAGGCAATGAGTTCCTTGGTGCCGATGACCGGCAGCACGGCATCAGCGGCGAGGTCGGTGATGCCGTAACGACGGCGAAGGGCATTCACCGCGGCGTCCCGCAGCGCCGGCGTGCCCGCCGTCGTCGGGTAGCCGGGCGCGGAGCTGGCAGTCGCCAGCGCCTCGCGGATGATCGGCGCTACGGGGTCGACGGGCGTGCCGACCGACAGATCGACGATCCCGTCGGGGTGCGCCCTGGCGGTGGCCGTGGCCTCGGCCAGCGTGTCCCAGGGGAAGACCGGCAGTGCCGCCGATAGCGGCCCGGCCGGACTCAGGCCCGGCGGGCTGCTCGGCTTCGCTTCGCTCAGCTCTCCTCGCCCCGTGGTCGGCTTCGCTTCGCTCAGCTCTCCTCGCCCCGTGGTCGGCTTCGCTTCGCTCAGCTCTCCTCGCCCTGAGGTCGGCTTCGCTTCGCTCAGCTCTCCTCGCCCTGAGGTCGGCTTCGCTTCGCTCAGCTCTCCTCGCCCTGAGGGGGCATGTCCTTGATCACCTGCGGGTCGTTATCGGTTTGTCCGACCTTCGACGCGCCACCGGGGGATCCCAACTCGACGAAGAAGTCGGCGTTGTACTGCGTGTAGCCGCTCCACTGGTCCGGGACGTCGTCCTCGTAGTAGATGGCCTCCACCGGGCAGACCGGCTCGCAGGCACCACAATCCACGCACTCGTCGGGGTGGATGTACAGCATGCGTGCGCCCTCGTAGATGCAGTCGACGGGGCACTCTTCGATACATGCCTTGTCTTTGATGTCGACACAGGGTTCGGCAATGGTGTACGTCACTGATGTCTCTCCTGTCCGCGGGGGCTGCTCGTCGGGTGGGGTAAGCGAGGAACCCCGAGAAGCCGAAGCAAGTATGCGTTGCCGATACCTGCACGCCTGTCTCAGTGTGTCCTAACTTCACGCGCCACCGTTGGGGGTGCCACGCGGTTACTGATACTAAACGTTGCACATACAACCCGCCTAGTCGCCCACTCGCCCCGCGCCCCTTCCCTTGCGCGAGCGTGCGCGTCTGCGGGCAACACGCCGAGGCGCGATCCGAGAACACGCACGCTCGCGACGCAAGGGGGCGTCTGAACTACGCCTGCTTGAGGGCCTCGATCTCGAGGGTGATGGTGATCTTGTCGCCGACGACGGCGCCACCGGTCTCCAGCGGCATGTCGATGTCGATGCCGAAGTCCTTGCGGTTGAGCACGACTGACGCATCGAAGCCCGCGACCTCACCATGGCCCATGCCCGGGTTGACGCCGTTGAACTCGAGCTTGAGCTCGATCGGCTTGGTCACGCCCTTGAGGGTGAAGTCACCGTCGACGACGTAGTCGCCACCGTCGGCCCGCACGCCGGTCGAGACGAACGTCGCGGTCGGGTACTTCTCCACGTCGAAGAAGTCGGCTGACTTGACGTGTCCATCGCGCTGCTCGTTGCCGGTGTTGAGCGAGTCCACGGCGATCTCGGCAGACACCGACGGGGTGCCGTCCTCCGCGACGACGATCGCGCCGCTGAACGTCCCGAAGCTGCCACGCACCTTGCTCACCATCAGGTGGCGCACGGAGAAGCCGATCGACGAGTGGACGGGGTCGATGGCCCAGGTCCCGGTGCTCAACTGGCTCGCTACGGATGCGGTCATGTCTGGATCTCCTTGACTCGGGGCCGGCGTCTCCGGCACCTCATCGAGCTTAAACGGACCGCGGTCCGAATTTGTTCCGGCCCACGGCTCCAGCTCAGACAACAGTCGATCGATCGGCAACCGGGGCGAACGGTGCCCGTCCCGGCCGACCATGTCGTCGTTGACCACCAGAGCGTTCAGCACCGCTTCCTCGACGGACTGGACGACGGCGGCGTAGAAGGCGTCCATCCGACCCCACGGGATGAACCTCATCGCGCCGAACTCGTCGTCGCCGGGCGGGTCGACCGGGAATCCGCTCTGCAGCCCGTCCGCATCCGCCGTCGAGAACGCCAGGAAGATGTCGCCGGAGAAATGGCTGCCCGTCGTACCCGTCCGCGCCAGCCCGAGCGGCACCCGTCGGGCGAGCGCCTTGCACTGTCCCGGCAGAAGGGGCGCGTCGGTCGCGATGATGGCGATCACCGAGCCCGCGCCGGGAGGTGCCCGCAGCCCGAGATCCTCGGCAAACCAGTCGGAGTCCATCGGATTGTCCTCGGCGAGTAGCGGACCGAGGTGCCTGCCGGCCACGGTCAGCTCGTGGCGGGAGCCGAAGTTCGCCTGAACGAACGCCGCGACGGTGAAGGCGTGAGCGCCGTACTGGACCACCCGCGACGACGTCCCGTTCCCGCCCTTGAACTCGTAGCAGTTCATCCCCGTGCCGCCCCCGACCGAACCCTCCGCCACCGGGCCGGACGTTGCCGCGTCGAGCGCGGCTTCGACGTGTTCGGGCCGAACGTGGGCACCGTTGATGTCGTTCAGGTAGCCGTCCCAGGTCTCCCCGCACACGGGCAGCAGCCACTGCCGCGCGAGCTGGGGATTCACCCGGTTGACCCAGCTCACCACGCCGGTGTGACAGGCGCCGATGGCATGGGTATTGGACAGCACCACAGGCAGATTGAACGCCCCGACTTCTTCGATCCACGTGGTGCCGGTCATCTCGCCGTTGCCGTTGAGCGAATGCCAGCCGGCGGCGCACGGCCGCCCCAGACCGTCGCGTCCGCGCGGCAGGATCGCGGTGACGCCGGTGCGCACCGGCCCGCGCCCCACCTGGAGCGCGCCGTCGCCCTCGATGAGGGTGACTTCGCCGACTTCGACACCGGGCACGTCGGTGATCGCGTTGAGCGGGCCGGGATCACCGAGCAGGGAGATGGCGAGCCCGCGGGCCCGCGGTCGTCCGTCGGCAGTGTGGGTCTGAGGTGAAGTCACGCTCTGAGTAGACACGTCGGCGCCCACGCGCGCGCGGTCAGCCGCGCTCGCCCCACACGGCTTGAGCACCCGCGTCACCGATCCGGACCACCGTCACGATCGACGAGACGCCGACGACGAGGGCGACGGCGGCGACGACGACGGCCGCGAGCTTCCTCGGCGCGTCGGACCGAGTCTCCCGCACGTGCAGCACCGCAAGGGCCACGGCGACCACCACCAGCGCGACGGAGAAGTAGATCATCCACTCGCCACGCTCGGCATGCTCGAGGAGGATCGGGCGCGGCTGACCACCGCTGTTCAGGAGCCACTCGCCAGCCTCGGTGGTGATGGGCGTCAACACCAAGTTCGCGGCAGCCAACGCCAGGATCAGCCAGACCAGCCGGCGACGGGCAGCGGTCCAGAACCCGCAAAGGATCTCGAGCAACGCGACCAGTGGGACGAGTACCACGATCGCGTGGACGAGCAGGGCGTGTGCGGGGATACCGGCAATGGTGGTCAAGGGCGCTCCTCGATTCGGGGCTGTCGAACGACGAGCCGTCCTATGTATACGGGCCGGACCCGGCGATGCGTTCGAGAAGCTGAAATCGCCGCGGCGAGCGTGCGTGTCGTCGCGTCGCAAAGCGGCGTGTCGACCAACGGACACGCACGCTCGCGCAAGGGGGCGGCAGGCGGGAGCGGGCCTCAGGCGGCCATCGGCGCGTAGGTGGTGGTGCGCTGACGGGCCGGGCGGCCGATGCCCTCCGCGATTGCCGTCAACTCCGCGGCGGACTTGGCCGAGCCGTTCTCCGAGCCGGCCATCCGGGAGATCGTCTCCTCCATCAGCGTGCCGCCCAGATCATTGGCACCGCCGTTCAGCATCACCTGCGTGCGCTCGACACCGAGCTTCACCCAGCTGGTCTGGATGTGATCGATCCTGCCGTGCAACATGATTCGCGCCAGGGCGTGGACGGCGCGGTTGTCGCGGTGCGTCGGACCGGGCCGGGCGCCGCCGGCCAGGTACAGCGGGCTGGACTGGTGCACGAACGGTAGCGGCACGAACTCGGTGAAACCGCCCGTGCGGTCCTGGATGTCACGCAGCACGTTGAGGTGCCCGACCCAGTGCCGCGGGGTGTCGACGTGGCCGTACATCATCGTCGAACTCGAGCGCAGACCGACTTCGTGAGCCGTGGTGATGACCTCTACCCACGCCGACGTGGGCAGCTTGCCCTTGGTCAGGACCCAGCGGACCTCGTCGTCGAGGATCTCGGCGGCCGTGCCGGGGATGGAGCCCAGGCCGGCCTCGCGCAGGTCGGTCAACCACTCGCGAATCGAGGTGCCGCTCTTGGTGACACCGTTGGAGATCTCCATCGGGGAGAACGCGTGGACGTGCATCTCGGGCACGCGCGCCTTGACCGCCCGCACCAGGTCGGCATACCCGGTGACGGGCAGCTCGGGATCGATGCCGCCCTGCATGCACACCTCGGTGGCCCCGGCGACGTGCGCTTCCCACGCCCGGTCGGCGACGTCACCGGTGGACAGCGAGAAGGCGTCGGCATCACCCTTGCGCTGGGCGAACGCGCAGAAGCGGCAGCCGGTGTAGCAGATGTTGGTGAAGTTGATGTTGCGGTTCACCACGAACGTGACGTCATCGCCGACGACGTCGCGGCGCAACGAATCGGCAAGGGCCGCAACGGCATCCAACGCCGGTCCATCAGCGGTGGCGAGTGCGTGGTAGGCGTCATCACTGAGCCCGGCGGGATCGGCCTCCGCGGCGCGTAGCGCGGCGAGCACGTCGGTGTCGATTCGCTCCGGTGCGCGGGCGGCCAACTCCGCGACCTTGTCCCGAATCGACTCCCAGTCACCGAACGCGCTACCCAGGTCGCTGCGCGTCTCGGTGAGCCTGCCCTCGGCGTCGATCGCGGTGTGCAGATCGGTGCGTCCCAGCGACTCGGTCGCCTCGTCGGGTTCCTGCCACGGCATGCCGACCGGGTTCAGGTCGCGCGCGAAACCGGTCTCGGGGTCGGCAAGTGCGGCGACGTGGCCCTGCACGCGCGGGTCGATCCACGCCGCGCCCGCCTGCACGTACTGCGGCTGCGCCGTCAGCCGCTGCACCAGGTCGAAGCCCGCCTCGGCGGTGACGGCGGCGAGTTCGTCGAGCGCGGGCCACGGCCGTTCGGGGTTGACGTGGTCGGGGGTCAGCGGTGACACGCCGCCCCAGTCGTCGACGCCCGCGCCGATCAGCGCGAGGCACTCGTCCCGCGACACCAGATTCGGCGGCGCCTGGATGCGCATCTTCGGGCCGAGCACCAGGCGGGTGACGGCGACGGTCGCCAGGAAGTCGTCGATCCCGGCGTCGGGGACGCTTGCCATCGCCGTGTGATCCTTGGCCCGGAAGTTCTGCACGATCACTTCCTGCACGTGCCCGAATTCCTTGGCCGACTTGCGAATCGCGTGCATCGTCTCGGCGCGCTCGACGAGGTTCTCACCGATGCCGACCAGCAGCCCGGTGGTGAACGGCACCGACAGTCGGCCCGCGTCGTCCAGCGTGCGCAGGCGCACGGCGGGATCCTTGTCGGGGCTGCCGTAGTGGGCCAGCCCCTTGGTCTCGTACAACCGTCGCGACGTGGTCTCCAGCATCATGCCCATCGACGGCGCGACGGGCTTGAGCCGCGACAACTCCGACCAGCTCATGACGCCGGGGTTTAGGTGCGGAAGCAAACCCGTCTCCTCGAGCACCCGGATGGACATCGCGCGGACGTAGTCCAGCGTCGAGTCGTAACCCCGTTCGTCGAGCCACTGGCGGGCTTCGTCCCACCGCTCCTCGGGACGGTCGCCGAGGGTGAAGAGCGCTTCCTTGCAACCCAATTCGGCGCCCCGGCGGGCGACGTCGAGGATCTCGTCGGGCTCCATGTACATGCCCTTGCCCTCGGCGCGCAGGCGGCCAGGGACGGTGACGAACGTGCAGTAGTGGCACGTGTCGCGACACAGGTGGGTGATCGGGATGAACACCTTGCGGGAGTAACTCACCGGCAGCCGGCCGGTCGCACCGCGACGACCCGCGGCCTCCAGGCCGGCGTCGCGCACCCTCGCCGCGCTGGCCATCAAATCCTCGAGGTCGGCGCCTCGGGCGGTCATTGCGATCGCCGCTTCGTCGACGTTGAGGGCGACGCCGTCGCGCGCTCTCCGCAACACGCGGCGCACGGCGGCAGGACTCGGCGCGCTCGGATCCGATGTCGAGGACTTGGAAGGGATCACGGGGCTGGGCAGATCGGCGCCGCCTTGGGGGTTCAGAGCCACTCCTCTGTAACCCCGCGGTCGACGAGAATCATCCGCACGTCTCACCATCTGAAACCACTGCCCCTGGCATACGGGCCACAGTAGCCCCAGCAGTCCGACGCCGGACCCCGCCATCGGGTCGGCCGGAGTCTGCTCCGACGTCACTGACGTCAGCGTAAGTTGATCGCATGTCAGTCCGTCCCCACCTCGCGGCGGTGTCGGCAATTGCCGCGGCCCTCATCGCCATCCCGACGTCCGTTCCAGCGACGATGGCGACGGCCGCCGAGCCAACTCACAGCGTGCGCGTCGACTTGGCGGCGTCGGTCCGCACGGTGTTCGCGACGCCTCCGAATCCGGAGCACTTCGCCGCGGCGGAGGCCGCCATCACCAGGATCGATCCCGCGGCCGGTGCCAGCCTGCTCGCTGCTCCAGTGCCGCTGAATGCGGCCTCGGACTGGATCGTCTCCAGCTATCAGTTCATCCAGTCGTGGGTCACCTACGGCGTGCAACTCGCCGACTATGCCCTGCAGTTCATCCCGTCCGGGTACCTGATCTCCGGGCAGATCAACATCGTCTACTACACCCTCATCGTCCCGATCTCGGACAGCATCGTCTATGGACTGCTCGTGCCCGTGGTGAACGATCCACTGAACCCGGCGTCCTACGTCAACGGACTGATCACCGTCGGCCAGACCACGGTCAATGCACTGATCAATACCGGGATCGCGGAGTTCAACTACTTCTTCGGCTGGCTGATCCCGCCGCTACCGCCGCTCCCGTTCGCTGCGGCTGCGGCTGCGGCGACGCTGCCCGACGAACCGGTCTCGGTGTTGGCGGCCGAGACCGATGTGCCGACGAGCAGCCCACCTGCGGAACGACTCCGATCGGCGGAGACCGCCGGAGTCGTCACCGAGGCATCCGCCGTTCCGGAGGCAACCGTCGCCGAGACGCCGACTACGTCGGAACCCGCCGAGCCCGCGGAGACGTCGACGTCGCAAGAACCCACCGAGACACCCAAACCCACCGAGACACCCAAACCCACGGAGACACCGAAACCCCCGACGACGACGTCGGCCGGCGGAGTGCAAGCCCAGGGCGAGGTCCGCGGCGGTACCGAGACCACCTCGCCCCCCTCGACCGCACCCTCGACGACGGCGACGACCACCGGCGGGTCGGACGAGGCAGTCAACGAGTCAGAGGTCGACGCGCCGACTGCTTCGCCGGAGCCGGCCGATACGGGTGCCGACGAGTCCAGCCCGTCCGCCGACGCGCCTTAGGCGTCAACCCTCGTCGTGGACCGCCACAACACGTAGGCCGGCGGCCCGCCACCGAGGACGACGAACACCAGCGGCGCCAACTGCATGACACCCGCTCCGCTGAGGACGATGTCGTCACCGGGCCCGCCGAGCGTCAATGCCAGCGCGGTCACCAGCCACGCCCACAGCGGCAGGGCCGCCAGCCGCGGCGTCGGCGCCCACTGCAAGGCAGCCCACACCAGCGCGGCGTTCACCAGACCGCTGAGGAGCCCGCTTATGGGCAGTGGAACCGCTCCGACGTAGAGGGGTAGCAGGAAGGCACCCGCGATCGCCGACAGAATGCCGTCGAGTGTCAGGACGGCAAGGACGGCGAACCGCTGCGAGCCGGGAGACCGTGCGGTCAGGTGGGGACGCTGTCGATCAGCCCGACCAATGAACCAACCACCCACTGGAGACTGTCCAAGCGGTCTTGCCAGTGCTGCAGGTTGGGATCCAGATCCGGGTCCATCGCCATCCCTTCCACGGGGCCGCTGAGTGATCGCAGCGTACCCCGTATCGCCATGGCCATCACAGGTTCACGCCGGCGAGGAGATCGGTTTCCCAGCCCCGGCCGTCCCGTTCTCCGGCCACCCCCTCGGCGAGGACGAAGTGTTCGCTGGCCGGAATCGGCAGCGCGATGAAATTGGACAGTGCGCAGGCACGGCCGCCCGGTTCCACGGTCACCTGTGTGGCGTGTGCCCGCAGGGCGGCGACCTTCGCGTCATGGCTCTCGGGTGCGTGCACGACGGCGTCGATGTCGGCATCGGCGTAGGCGAAGGGGACGTCGTCGGCCGACACCAGGGTCCAGTCGGCCGGGAGTGCCACCGCGGCCAGCTCGCGAAAACCGACCTCGAGCGCGCTGTGCGCCGTGACCGTCCAGTAGAACTTGGGCACCCGCCAGGGCTTACCGGGACGGGCGGGATCCGCCGAAGCTGCGACGGCGGCCGTCGTCACCTCGTGGGCGTGGACGTGGTCGGGATGCCCGTAACCCCCATTCGGGTCGTAGGTGACGACGACGTGGGGGCGCAGCTCGCGGATGATCGCGACGAGTGCGTCGACTGCCTCCCGCGGTTCGGCGTCGACGAATCTCTGTCGGTGTCGGCTGGCCGTGCCCGGCATGCCCGAGTCTCGCCAACGGCCGGCGCCGCCCAGGAAGATGGGCCCGTCGACGCCAAGATGCGCGAGGGCCGAGGACAACTCGCCGATGCGGTAGCCGCCGAGTTGGTCGGCCTCATCGACGGCCAACTGCGCAAAGCGCTCGCCGATGACCTCACCCTCCTCCCCGAGGGTGCAGGTGACGACGCGAACCGTGGCACCCCTGGCGACGTAGTGCGCGATGGTGGCACCGGTGGTCAACGTCTCGTCATCGGGATGCGCGTGGACGAACAACAGGCGTGGATTCTCCATGGGCACAAGATAGATTCACCCCGTGACGCGGCGCACCGTTGAGTACGGATGCGCGGTCGTCGTCATCGGACTCCTCGCCGGCGTGGCAGGCGCGGCCACCACACTCGTGCTGCACTGGGTCGAACACCTCGTCTACAACTACTCGTTCGGCACGCTGTTGAGCGGCGTCGGCCACAGCAGCCCGGTCCGGCGTGCCATTGGACCGATGATCGGCGGCGCGCTGGCCGGCTTCGGCTGGTGGCTGCTGCGGCGCCGCGGTGACGTGCCCAGCCTGACGGCGACGATTGCCGAGCACCGACCGATTCCCCGCTGGCGCATGTCGATCGACGCCGGATTGCAGGTGCTCCTCGTCGGCTCGGGCGCGTCACTGGGGCGGGAGGGCGCACCCCGCCAACTGGCCGCCGCGCTCGGTGACCTCGGGACCTCGCGGTGGTCGCTGACTCCGAGGGACCGCGAGATCCTGCTCGCCTGTGCGGCGGGAGCCGGCCTCGGCGCGGTCTACAGCGTCCCGCTGGGCGGCGCACTGTTCGCGGTCCGCATCGTGCTGGGCACCTGGCATCCCCGCGCAGTGGGCACGGCGCTGATCACCTCGAGCCTGGCGGTCGCGGTGTCCGCGCCTGTCACCCATCTCGAACATGCGCTGGTGTGGCCCGATCCGAACCTCTCGTATCTGTTCGTGTTCTTCGGGTGCGCCATCGCGCCGCTGGCGGTCGCGGTGGGGTTCGCCTTCGACAAGCTGATGTCGCTGGCGCGCCCCAAGCCGCAGATCCGGTCCTGGATGCTGATTCCCGCGGTCGCCCTCGCCGGCCTGGCCACCGGTGTCGGCTCGATCTGGTGGCCGGAGTTGCCCGGCAACGGCCGCAGCATCCTGACCGTCAGTGTCGATGCCGGGCTGACCCTCGGCGGCGCGGCGGTGATCCTCGTCCTCAAGCCGTTGCTCACCGCGCTGTTCCTGCGCTCAGGCGCCGTCGGCGGCATGATCACACCTGCCCTGGCTACCGGCGCCGCGGCGGGCTCGGTGGCCACCCTCCTACTGAACCACTTGGCGGGCACCGACTTTCAGGTCTCCGCGGTATCGCTCGCCTGCGCCGCGGGCGTGCTGGCCATCACCCAGCGCGCGCCCGCCTTCGCCGCGCTGTTCGTCTGGGAGCTCGCGCGACCGCCCCTGTGGTTGATCCTGGTGTTCGCCGCGGCAGCGTTCACCGCGCACGGCATCCGACTCCTCCGCGAGCACAACCCGACCAAGCGCTGACGCGCTAGGGGCCCTTCTTGACCCACTTGCCCGCATCGCCGACGATGCCGACGGGCACGGCTCCCGAGAGACTCACGTTCTGCACATTGGGACCCGCGGCGACGATGGTGGTGTCTTGGAGGATCGGGAGGACGGTGGCCATGTTCCACAGCCGCGGTTCGACCGCCGTGAGCACGTCTGCGATGGACTGGCTGCCGTCGAGCGCGGCCTCGATGTTCGGTTGGATGCTGCGGTCGCAGATACCGGTCAAGTTGCTGGGGGCCTGGACGAGCTGATCGGACTCCGACGGCGGCAGCGGTGACGGTGGCGTCGTCGCCGTGGGGGTGGTGCTCACCGTGGGCGGCTTGGATGGCGCCGCAGTCGTCGTTTCCGTTGTCGCCGTAGGGGTTTCACTGGACGGCGCCGTCGGCACCGGGGTCGCCTCGAGGGCCGTGCAGCCGAAGCGTGACGCCAGCGCCGTTGCCAGGTCACCCCCCGCCTGATGCCACCCGACGAGGGCGTCGACACGGTTCTGCGCGAGCGCGTCCCCGTACAGCGCCGGCGGATCGAGCGCGAGTACTGAGGCCGAGATGCCCACGCTGCGAAGCTGATCGGCGGCCGTGTTGGCCACGGCGACCGACGTCGGGTCGTTGGCGGCGACGCCGATCACGAACGTCAGCTGACTCCCGTCTCTGCTGATGCGGCCCCGGGTGGGCGGTGGTGAACCCGGTGTCGGCGGCGGCATCGCGCTGGTCGAGGACACCTCCTGCTCGACGGTGTAACCACTCGCCTTCAGCAGGTCCAGGGCCGCCTCCCGGGAGAGGGCGGGCGGCGACGTGGGTACGTAACCGGGGTCCGACGGCGATCGCACCTGCGCTTGCGCCAGGGTCACCGTGTTGTCGCTGCCCGCGCCGACCGCGGCGAGCAGATCGACGTCGAGCAACCCCAGGAGGGCCTTGCGCACTTGTGCGTCCTGCAGGTTCGGCTGTTGCGCGCGCAGGGTCACCTGCATCACCCTCGGCGTGACGATCCGCGCGGTGCGGACGTTCGGGATCGCCCCGAGTTGGACGAAGGCGGACTGCCCGCCGTGCACCTGGGCGACCTGCGTGTCGCCGTTGCGGATGGAGTCGGCGAGGACGGCGGGTGCCCCACCGCGTCGGAACAGGATCTGGTCGGGTTTGGCGGGTTCGCCCCAGTAGCGGTCGTTGCGCGCCAGGAGGATCTCGTCACGTTGCGGATCGATGTCGTCGACGCGGAACTGGCCACCGGTCACCGGCAGCGCCCGCAGGAGCCCGGCGGCGAACCCGCCCGGGACGTCCTTGACGATGTGGGCGGGCAGGATGTCGTTGAACAACTCCCGCCACGCCGGGTACGGCTGCGAGAAGGTCACCACCGCGGTCTTGCCGCCCTCGACCGATTGCACCCCGGTGATCAGGTCGTAGCCTGCGGGATCGACGACACCGGGCTGACTGACCATCTGCCGCCACAGATACCAGTAATCGTCCGCGGCGATCGGCGCGTTGTCCGTCCACTGCGCCTCTGGCCGGATCTTGTAGGTGACGGTGAACGGGTCCTCGCTCGTCACCTCCGCGGAGTCGAGCAGGGTCGGATCGAGTTCCCAGCGCGAGCCGGTCGCGGACGTCGGATCCGGGATCGGCCGGAACGAACTCGGCAGGACCAGCGACGAGATGGCGGCGTTCACCGGCGACTGATCCGACAGGAGATGGGGATTGAAACCGGGACCGATCGAGTCGATCGCCATGATGATCTGCGTTGCCTTCAGCGGTGGCGGGGGCGTGCTCACCGGGGTCTCGGTACTTTGCGGTGCAGGCGGTGGGCTGACCGTGCAACCCGCGAAGAGCAACACGGTGGAAGTCACTGCGCCGACGACGTAGCTGAGTCGTCGAAGATTCGTCGGCACACCTGTCAGGCTAACCGCAACGACGCGAGCCGTTCGACGACGCCGGGGCTCAGCCGCGGGTCTTGGCCCTTGCCTTGCTGCGCGCCCGCAGGCTGGCGTTCAGCTCGACCTTGCGCACCCGCACGATCTCCGGCGTGACCTCGACGCATTCATCCTCGGCGCAGAACTCCATGGCCAGCTCCAGGCCCATCTCCAGCGGCCGGGCCAGTGTCTCGAAGACGTCGGCCGTCGCGGACCGCATGTTGGTCAGCTTCTTCTCGCGCGTCGCGTTGATGTCGAGGTCCTCGGCGCGCGGGTTGATGCCGACGACTTGACCTTCGTAGGTCTCCTGACCCGGCTCGACGAAGAACTGGCCGCGATCCGACAGCTGGGTCATGGCGAACGGCGTGATCTTGCCGGTTCGGTCGGAGACCAGCGAACCCGTGTGCCGGGCCCTGATCTCGCCAGCCCACGGCCGGTAGCCGTCGAACACCGCGTTGGCGATGCCCGTGCCACGGGTCAGGGTCAGGAAGTCGGTGCGGAAGCCGATCAGTCCGCGGCTGGGCACGATGAAGTCCATCCGGACCCACCCGGCGGCGTGGTTGGCCATCTCCTCCATGCGTCCCTTGCGGGCGGCCATCAGCTGCGTGATGGCGCCGACGAACTCGTCGGGACAGTCGATGGTCATTGCCTCGAACGGCTCGTGCAGCTTGCCGTCGATGGTCCTGGTGACCACCTGCGGTTTGCCGACCGTCAGCTCGAAGCCCTCGCGGCGCATCTGTTCGACCAGCACGGCCAGCGCCAGCTCGCCTCGGCCCTGAACCTCCCACGCGTCGGGCCGGTCGATGTCGACGACCTTGATCGATACGTTGCCGACGAGTTCGGAGTCCAAGCGCGACTTGACCATTCGGGCGGTCAGTTTGTGGCCGGATACCTTGCCGGCGAGCGGTGAGGTGTTGGTGCCGATCGTCACCGAGATGGCCGGCTCGTCGACGGTGATACGCGGCAGCGCGTGCGCGTGCTCGGTGTCGGCCAGCGTGTCGCCGATCATGATCTCGGGCATGCCCGCGACGGCGA
Organism: Mycolicibacterium sp. TUM20985; assembly: GCF_030295745.1. NCBI lineage: Bacteria > Bacillati > Actinomycetota > Actinomycetes > Mycobacteriales > Mycobacteriaceae > Mycobacterium > Mycobacterium antarcticum. Next base: position 1,344,916 of record NZ_AP027291.1, on the reverse strand, counting down.
CGATGTCGCCCGCGACGGCCTCGGTGGTGCTGGTGCGCTCGACGCCCTCGGTGACCAGCAGTTCGGTGATCTTGGAGTTGGTGATGACCGGGTGCCCGTCCACCTCGCGCATCCACGCCACCTGCTGGCCCTTGCGCAGCCGGCCCTTGTAGATGCGGACCAGTGCGAGCCTGCCGAGGAAGGCCGACGCGTCGAGGTTGGTCACCAGCGCCTGCAGTGGCGCCTCTGGATCGCCCTGCGGCGGCGGGATGTGCTCGAGCAGCACGTCGAAGAGCACGTCGAGATTCTCGCCGTCGGGGTTCTCACCGTTGGCCGGTTGGTTGGTGCTCGCGATGCCCGCGCGACCCGACGCGTACAGCGTCGGTAGTCCAAGCGCGAACTCGGCCGCCTTCTGCGCGTCCTCGTCCAGATCCGAAGCCACGTCGAGCAGCAGGTCGTGGCTCTCGGAGACCACTTCGGCGATGCGGGCGTCGGGGCGGTCGGTCTTGTTGACGCACAGGATCACCGGTAGGTGCGCCGTCAGCGCCTTGCGCAGAACGAAGCGGGTCTGCGGTAGCGGCCCCTCCGAGGCGTCCACCAGCAGCAGCACGCCGTCCACCATCGACAGACCGCGCTCCACCTCGCCGCCGAAGTCGGCGTGGCCAGGGGTGTCGATCACGTTGATGACGGTCATGCTGCCGTCGGGGTTCTTGCGATGCACGGCGGTGTTCTTCGCCAGGATCGTGATGCCCTTTTCCTTCTCCAGGTCACCGGAGTCCATCAGGCGTTCGACGGAGTCATCCCCGCGGTGGGTCAGCGCGCCGGACTGGCGCAGCATGGCGTCGACGAGGGTGGTCTTACCGTGGTCGACGTGAGCGACGATGGCGACATTGCGAAAATCGGGGAGAGCATCCACCCCCAGATTGTCGCAGCGTGAGTGGGCATTCGCGAAAACGAGCGTCGGCTCGTCGGTACTGAGGGGCGGAAGTGAAGGCGTCCGAGTTCGCTCGTCACTCAAAGCGAAGAAGACGTGCTGCGGGAGAAGACCACGCTCTGGACGCTGTCCGCTGGTGCTCCACGAGGTCGACGAGGCGGAGCTGTCCGGCCTGCGCGGCAAGCTGCTGGACAAGGTCGTCAAGCGGGCCAGAAAAGCCTGACTACCTCGGTGAACATCGGCGTAGGGTGGAGGAGTCCGTCGCTGGTTGGAGGTAACGACTATGACGGTTTTCGAAGTGGCGACAATTGCCCTGGTCATCGTCGTGGCCAGCGCCGCGACTGCGGCCATTTACCTTGGCCTGCTGAACTGGATGGGTGGTTACTACGTCGTGCGGTGTGCGGCATGTCACCACTTGACCGGGTCGTCGGTCAATAGCGCGCGGGGGTCGTGCCCCCACTGTCGGCACCCCACGCTGTTACACCCGGTGTATGCAGTCCGACATCGGGCGTCCGGGGTACGCGTCGTCGGCGACCACCTGAGGTATTGACACCGTGTGGCGAAAGGGTGTTGCACCGCAACCACTTTCGCTACACGGGTCGGCCAGAGCGCAGGACGGCGACGAGGTCCGGCAGCCAGCCGCGGTCGGCGGGCACCCAGGCGAGCGCGTCGAGCTCGTCGGCCGTCACCCAGCGCAACGCACGGTGGTCGCGCGGCCGTACGCTGCCGCCGATCCGAGTGACGAGGTACGCGCGCAACGTCATGGCCCCGGCCAGGGCGACGTCGGCCCCCAGCCGCTTCCCCACCGCAACGGCGACGCCGAGTTCCTCGTCGAGTTCGCGGACCAGTGCCTCGGCGTCACTCTCCCCCGCCGCCACCTTCCCGCCGGGCAGCTCCCACAGCCCCGCCAGTTCCGGGGGCCGTTCGCGTTGGGCCACGAGCAGGGTTGTGCCGGAGATCAGCGCGCCCGCGACGACGACCTGGTTCGGCACGCAGCGACGGTATACCGTCGAGTCATGGCTGTGTTGACCGACGACGAAGTGGATGCCGCACTGCCCGGGCTCGACGGCTGGGAACGTTCGGCCGGCGCCCTGCGGCGGTCGGTCGAGTTCCCCGCGTTCCTCGACGGCATCGACGCCGTCCGCCGCGTCGGTGAACACGCCGAGCGAGAGGACCATCACCCAGATATCGACATCCGTTGGCGGACAGTCACTTTCGCACTCGTCACGCATTCCGAGGGCGGAATCACCGACAAGGACGTGGCGATGGCGGGCGACATCAATCGGATCGTCGGCTGACCGCCGCGACATACGCCAGCGTCGCCAGCGTCGCCACGACGTAGAGCGAGCCGCCGACCAACGCGTACCAAGGTCTGTCGCCGTGGCTCGTGAACGTCACCACCCACGGTGGGCCGAGATACGCCAGCGCCACCCACGCCCAGCCGACGGCGCGCGTCCGCGTGCGCATCGACCCGAGCACCAGCCACATGGTTAGCGGCAACATCCACACCCAGTGGTGCGTCCAGCTGATCGGCGAGACGAGCAGCCCGAAGAGCATCACCACCACGATCCGACCAAGGGGATCTTCGGCGCCGATCCGCCACCATGCGGCCGCGCTCAGCAACGCCGTGACCCCGACCGCGACGATCACGAGCGGGCCGTATCCGGCGTCGTGCCCCGTCAACAATCCGATGACACCGCGTAGCGACTGGTTCATCGGCGACTCCACCACGCCCACCCGGTCGGCGTTGCCGAGCAGATCGGTGAAGTAGAACCGCGCCTGCGCGCCGCCGACCGCGATCGACGTCGCCACGGTGGCGGCGAACACCGCGGCGGAGAACGCGACCACCCGCCAGCGCCGGGCGCCGAGGAAGTACAGCCCCGCGACGGCGGGCGTCAGCTTGAGCCCCGCCGCCAGACCGACGAGCAGCCCGGAGAGCCACCACCGCTGGCTGTACACCGCCCACAGCACGGCGACCATCAACAACGCACCCACCTGGCCGAGTTCGAAGAGATGGCGGACCGGCTCGAACCAGATCGCCAGCGCGGTCCAGGCCAACGCCATACGGGCATCCGGCCTACCCAGCAGCTTGAGCGCGAGCACCGCCGAGCCGTACAGCGCCGCGACGATGCCCAGCTGCCAGCCCAGCGCGACGAGCGCAAACGGCAAGAAGTGCAGCGGGTAGAACACCAGGCCGGCGAACGGCGGATAGGTGAACTGCAACGGCAACGGCGGAATCACCGGGCGATAGACGAAGTCGTACAGGCCGCCACGGTCCATGGCGGCGGCGCCGTCGACGTAGACGTGGAGGTCGATGAAGTTGGTGCCGTTGGGCACCAGGTAGGTGATCCCGAATCGGAGGGCGAGGCACAGCGCGAGCAGATAGGGCGCGAGCACGGCGATGCGTGTCCGCGGCGGCGCGGCGCCGCCTGCGAGCGCGGCCTCGGATTGTCTGGCTATCCCACCGACTCTAGATAACCGGCCGCCGCGGAGGCCGTTTAGTCACCATCGGCCGTCGTGTCAGTAACGGTTGGATAAATGCCACACGTGTCACTTGAGTACCACCAGTAACTCCGTAGCTTCGGTTGAAGACGTGCCGACAACCGATTGGGAGAACCATGCGCTTCACCAGAAAAGCCCTTGCCACCAGCGTGATCGCCGCCGCGTGCACGGTTCCGGGCGCGCTGTTGCTCAGTGCCACCGCGTCGGCGGACCCCGTTCCCGTGCCAGCGCCGGCCATCCCGAACATGTCGGGCATCCCGTTCCTGAGCCAGCTCACGCCGGCCAACGCGCCCGCGATGCTGCAGGGCCTCGCGTCGGCATTCACGGGCGCGGCCGGTGCACCGGCCGCAACCCCCGCCACGGCACCGGCACCGGCTGCCACCGCCTCGGTCACGCTGCCGCAGGCGCCTGCCGCTGCGGCCGCCGCGCCCGCCGCAGCTCCGGCGGCGGCATCACCCGCCACGGGTCTCATCCCGACGGCGGACCTGAACATCCCGCAGGTGCCGGGCAACCCGCTGCCGCTGCCGCCCGAGCTCAGCTTCCCCGGTGATCTGGTGTCGCTGATGCCCGCCGGCACACCGTTGGCGAACCTGCTGCCGAAGGCACCGATCGCTGCGGCACCTGCCGTCGCTGCCGCCGCGCCCGTGGCCGCCGCGACCGCACCCGCCCTGCCCGCCGCAGCCAACCCGCTGGCCGGGTTGTCACCGCTGATGTTCCCCGTCGCCGCGCTGCCCTGATCGTCCGCCCAACCGGTCCCAGAACCTACTTATCACGGGGAGAGTCATGCCATCGAAGAGAACGCTGCTGATCGCACTCGGTGCGTCTGCCGCGCTGACGCTGGGCGCCCAACCGGTCGCCCATGCGGAGCCCGCGCCGCCGCTGCCCATGCCGATCACCGGCCTTCAGGCACCGGGGCTGCCCGCGATGGAGAGTCTGGGGCCGGCGATTCAACAGGCGGCTGGTGACCCGTCGAACGCCGCGTCGATGCTGATGGCCGCGGCGGCGGCGTTCGCGGGCAACGGCGCGGCGCCGTCGAATTCGAGGAACGTCGCGGCGGCGGTCAACCAATTCGTCGCCGATCCCCAGGTGGCGCACGTTCCCCCGGTGGGTGCGGTCCCCGGCGCCGAGGCGCACCTGCCGCTGGGGGTGGACCCGGCACATGCGGCCGGTCCGGCGGAGGCGGCGCCGCTAGCGGCCGTCGCACCCGCACCCGAGGCGGCGGTCCCGGCGCCCGACGTGGCCCCGGCACCGGACGCGATCCCGGCACCCGCACCGGAGGCCGCCCCCGCGGCAGCTGCCGTCCCCGGTCCGGACGGCGCGCCCGTGCCTGCCCCCGGCTTCGGCCCGGATGCTCCGACGACGCAGGACTTCATGTATCCGTCGATCAGCAACGGGTGCCTGGCGGACGGCGGAAACGTTCTGGCAACGGCGATTTCGGTCGCCGGACCCGCGTCGATCCCGAAGCCCGGCCCCGCGGCGGGTCAGACGGCCTACGTGTTCACGGCGATGGGTACACCGGGACCCGCCGCCGAGCAGAAGCTGCCGCTGAACGTCACCTGGGTCAACCTGACGACCGGCAAGTCCGGCACCGCCACGCTCAAGCCGCAGGCCGACATCAACCCCGCAGGCCCGACGACGCTGACCGTGATCGCCGACACCGGGTCGGGCAGCATCATGTCGACCATCTTCGGTCAGGTCACCACGACCGAGAAGCAGTGCCAGTTCATGCCGACGATCGGGTCGACCGTCGTCCCCTGACCCTCCTCTGTCGCGAAACCGCATTCCCTGTCGTCAACGCGTCCGCGTGACGACAGGGAATGCGGTTTCGGCGAGCAGCCGGGGTCAGTAGGCCATGAAGAGGATCATCTCCCGGTCGTATTCCCGGCCCGGATGCGCCTCGGAGAGATGCGCCTGAGCCTTCTCGACGAGGTCGTCCTCGTCGGTGCCGGTGATGGCCTCGCCGCAGGGACAGCTCAAGTGTGTTTTCGCCATGCCACACGATCCCACGAGGATGATGTCGGCATGGAGTTGTACGACGTTATGCGCACGACCGGGGCCGTCCGGCAGTTCACCGGCGACCCGCTTCCCGACGACGTGCTCGGACGCATCCTGGACAACGCCCGCTTCGCCCCCAGCGGTGGCAACCGCCAGGGGGTGCGGGTGATCGCCGTGCGCGACATGCCGACTCGCGAGCGTCTCGCCGAGCTATCCCGACCCGGCGCACAGAGGTACACCGCCCAGATCGTCAACGGTGAGGCGCCATGGAATCCGTTGCACCCCTGCGGCGTCGACGATGCGACGATCGAGGCCACCGAGGTGCCGCGCGGCGGGGCGGGCACGCTGCTGGACTCCGATGTGGTGCTGGTCGTCTGCGTCGACCTCGGCGTGGTGGCGGCCGTGGATCAGGACCTCGACCGCATCGGCGTCATCAGCGGCGCGTCGGTCTACCCCTTCGTCTGGAACGTGCTGCTCGCCGCCCGCAACGAGGGGTACGGCGGCGTGTTGACGACGATGGTCGTGGCGCAGGAACCCTTGGTGAGGGAACTCCTGGGCATCCCCGACGACTACGCCGTTGCTGCGCTGCTGCCGCTGGGCAAGCCCGAGCACCAGGTCCGCAGGCTCACCCGACGCGCCGTCACGGAATTCGTCACCCGCGAGCGCTTCGACGGCGACCCGTTCTAGGCCTTCACCTTCGCCTTGGCCTTGGCCACCTTCTTGTAGGACCGCACCTCGTCCAGCGATCCCTGATCGACGACGTCGGCGACCGACATGTGCACGCCCGATTTGCCGTAGTCGCCCGCGGCCTCACGCCAGCCCTCCGGCGTCACGCCGTACTGCTTGCCGAGGAGCGCCAGGAAGATCTTCGCCTTCTGTTCACCGAAGCCGGGCAGCGCCTTGAGCCGCCCCAGCACCTCGGCGCCGTCGGGGTCACCGGCGGTCCAGACGGCGACGACGTCACCGCCGTACTCGTCGACGACGGCTTGCGCCAACGCCTGCAGCCGCTTGGCCATCGAGCCCGGAAAGCGGTGCACTGCAGGCTTTTCGGAGAACAGCCGGACGAACTCATCGGGGTCGTAGTCGGCGATCTCGCGGGCATCGACACTACCGAGGCGCTCGGCGAGCTTCTGGGGTCCGGCGAAGGCAACCTCCATCGGGATCTGCTGATCCAGCATCATGCCGACGAGGAGCGCGAAGGGGTTGGACTCCAAAAGTTCGTCGGCGGCCGGATCTTGCACGAGCTGCAGTTTCGCCATGGCGCCAGTCTATGTTCGGGCGTTTCGTCGCGCGGCGGACCGGGCAACCCCCCAACCATGTCGCTGCGCGTCGCCGTCACCGGCCCCACCGGGGAGATCGGCATCTCGACCATCGCGGCGCTGGAGGCACATCGGGACGTGGGCGAGATCGTCGGCATGGCCCGACGTCCCTTCGATCCTGCCGAGCACCACTGGTCCAAGACGGTGTACCGCCAGGGCGACATCCTCGACCGCAACGCCGTCGACGAGCTGGTGGCCGACGCCGACGTCGTCATCCATCTCGCCTTCATCATCATGGGCTCGCGGGAGGAGAGTGCGCGGGTCAACCTGGCCGGCACGCGCAACGTCTTCGAGGCGACCGTCGCCGCCGAACGCCCACGGCGTTTGGTGTACACGTCCTCGGTGGCGGCGTACGGCTACCACCGGGACAACCCGGTTCCGATCACCGAGGACGTGCCGCCGCGCGGGTCGCCCGAGCACTACTACAGCGAGCAGAAGGCGGCGTGCGAGGCGACTCTGGCCGAGGTCACGGCCGGCTCGCCGCTCGAGGTGTACGTGCTGCGACCGTGCATCGTCGCCGGACCGAAGGCCCCCGCCATGGCCGATGCGATGCCGTGGAACCAGCTTCCCGGCCCGGTCCGCCGGATCGCCACGGCGCTGCCCTTGCTGAAACCACCCTTCCCGGATCCGGGCACACCCCTGCAGCTGGTCCACCACGACGACGTCGCCTCGGCCATCGCGTTGGCCGCGACCACCACGACCGCCCCGCCGGGCGCCTACAACATCGCCGGTGACGGTCTGCTGTCGATGTCCGAGGTCGGCGAGGCGCTCGGTGCGCGCCCGGTGAAGGTGCCCCACCTCGCGGCGGTGGCCACCTCTGAGCTCATTGCGCGGCTGCCGTTCGTCCCGTCGGCACTGGAGTGGCTGCACGCCGGCCGCGCCTCGGTCGTCATGGACACCACCAAGGCCAGAGACGAGCTCGGCTGGCGGCCGAAGTATTCGGCCGCCGAGACGCTTTCGGCCCTGGCCAGCACCATTCACTAGACGGCCGTAGCAGCCCCGACGCCCCGGGTGCGCGGTCTAGGGTACGAACATGCCTGCCCAGATCGCGATCGCACTGGCGGCAGCACTGATCCTGGCCACCGCCGCCGCCGTCATCGCGGTGCGCACCCGGCGTGTGGTCACCACCCCCACCGAACGGGCCGTGCACGCCGCCCTCCACACCGCCTCACTCGCCGCGCAGGCGTTGCGACACGGCCTGGACGCCGACTCCGCGCAGCGTGCCGCGCCGGTGCTGAGGGAGCTCACCGGGGCCGACGCCGTCGTGGTCTACGACGCGTCCGGCGAGCAGCTCGCACATGACCCGTCCGACCGGGCGACGTGGACGAACGACGCGCTTGCGGCCGCCGAAACCGCTGCCGCGGAAGCACTCACCGGCCAGCGCCGGATCTTGTCGAGCCACCGCGCCGGGGCGATGGTCGCTCAACCGCTGGTGAGCGATGACGGCGATTCGCTCGGTGTGCTCGTCGCAGTGACGTCGCGCCAGCCGGGACCCGGGATGCTCGGGGCGATCGGCGAGGTGGCGAGCTACGCGGCCAGCCAGCTCGAGCTCGCGGACCTCGACGCGTCGCGCGCGCGGCTGGACCGGGCCGAGGTGCTGGCCCTGCGCGCCCAGATCAGTCCGCACTTCATCTACAACGCGCTCAACACGATCGCGTCGTTCGTGCGGACCGATCCCAGCCGAGCCCGCGAGCTGATCCTCGAGTTCGCCGACTTCACCCGCTACTCGTTTCGCGCGGCGGGCCAGTACACGACGCTGTCGGAGGAACTTCGCAACATCGACCGCTACCTGACGCTGGAACGCGCCCGCTTCGGGGAGTCGCTGGCGGTCCGGCTCCAGGTCGCCCCCGAGATGCTGGCGGTCGTCGTTCCATTCCTCGCCTTGCAACCGTTGGTGGAGAACGCAGTACGGCACGGTCTGGCCGACCGCGGCGGCGGCACCGTCGAGATCATCGCGCGCGATGACGGCACCGACTGCGTCATCACGGTCGAGGACGACGGGGTCGGGATGGACCCCGAGGCGCTGCGCTCGGGCCCGGCCGACGCACTGGCTGACGGAACGCCCGACACCGGAGGCCATTCCGCGCACGTGGGCCTGACCAATGTGGACCATCGCCTGCGCGCAGCATTCGGCAACGATTACGGTTTGATCGTCGAGACAGCCGAGGGCGCGGGAACCAAGGTCATCATGCGGGTCCCGAAGTTCGCCTCGGGCGTCCGGGCCGGCGGAGGTGCGATGCGGTGAGCAGGAGACTCAGCGTGCTCGCGGTCGACGACGAGGCACCCGCGCTCGACGAGCTGGTGTACCTCCTCGGCGAGCATCCCGACATCGCGGAGGTCTTCCGCGCCGGCGATGCGACGTCGGCGCTACGGGAAATGAACCAGCGCACCATCGATGCGGTCTTCCTCGACGTCAACATGCCCGGTCTGAGCGGTCTGGAACTCGCCGGCGTGCTCGCCAACTTCTCCTACCGCCCCGCCGTGGTCTTCGTGACGGCCCACGACGACAAGGCCGTCGAGGCGTTCGACGTCGGCGCGGTGGACTACCTGCTCAAGCCCATCCGTCAGAGCCGGCTCGACGAGGCCGTCCGCAGGGTGCTCGCCGCACCGACGGACGCGTCGCGGGACGAGGCAGGTGCCGGAGGTGACGATGACGTCATCCCCGCCGAACTCGGCGGTATCACCCACCTCGTCCCCCGCGACACCATCGGTTGGGTCGAGGCCGAGGGCGACTACGCGCGACTGCATTCCAGCTCAGGGGCACACCTGGTGAGGATCCCGCTGAGCACTCTCGAATCTCGTTGGCGGGAAAGAGGTTTCCAACGCATCCACCGATCCTATCTAGTGGCGCTGCGGCTGGTCGTCGGGGTGCGCACGACGGACGGCGCGGTGCTGGTGCGCCTGCGTGCGAACGGCGCGTCACCCGCGGTGGAGCTGCCGGTGAGCCGACGGCAGGCCCGCGAGCTCCGCGATCGGGTGATCAGGGAACCGATGCGAAATCTGCGGCCGGCCGATCCGGACGGTAGGAGCGCAGCGACTGGAGAGGCAGGCGCTCGTGACTAGACCGCAGCGCCAACGCGTGGTCCTCGCCGATCGCCGGGGCGCGCGGGTCATCCGAACCCGGGTCGAGGTGCAGGAGCAGACGCAGGTCGGCGACGCGCTGGTGCGCGGGTTGATGCGAGCTCAACTCGGCCTGGCCCTACGACTGGCGGTGGTGGCCGTGTGCGCGGTGGCGGTCATCCCCCTGCTGATGGGAGCGTTCCCCCAGATCGCCGACGTCGAGGTGTTCGGCATCCGGCTGAACTGGCTGATCCTGTCCGTACTCGTCTACCCGGTGCTGTACGGCGTAGGGCGGCTCTACGTGCGGCTGGCCGAACAGAGTGAGCGCGACTTCGTCCGCGTCGTCGACGGCGAACCGTGACGGCCGCACCGTTGACGGCGGCGGCCCTCCTCGCGGCGGCACTCGCCACCATCGGCATCGGCGTCTACGGAATCCGCCTGTCCCGCACCACGTCCGACTTCCTGGTCGCGTCGCGCAGCATCGGCCCGCAGTGGAATGCCGCCGCCATCTCCGGCGAATACCTCTCGGCAGCATCCTTTCTCGGCGTTGCAGGACTCATCGCCAAATACGGTGCCGACGCGCTGTGGTACCCGGTGGGCTTCACGGCCGGATACCTCGGACTGTTGTTGTTCGTCGCCGCGCCGCTGCGCCGCTCCGGTGCTTACACGGTTCCCGACTTCGCCGAGTTCCGACTGGGTTCGGCGCGGATGCGCAGGGTGGCGATGCTGGTCGTGGTGGTGGTCTGCACGTTCTACCTGGTCCCGCAATATCAGGGCGCCGGGCTGGCGCTGAAGACACTGCTCGGCCTGCCGGTGTGGGTCGGCCCGGTCGCCGTCGGCGCCATCGTGATCGTCAACGTCGTCGGCGGCGGCATGCGGTCCATCACGTTCGTGCAGGCGTTCCAGTACTGGCTGAAGCTGACGGCGATCGCGGTCCCCGCACTCGCCCTGCTCGCCCTGTTCGTGCACGGCGGCAACGATCTGGCCGGGCCGTTGCCGCCGGTCGTCCAGCACCACACCACCGTGACCATCGAGACCGACGTCGTCGTCCAGGTCGCCGAACCGGGAGGCATCCAAGTAACCGGCGACGTCGACGGCAGCCAGTTCTCCGGCGCGCCGTTCCCGGCCCCTGGCCGCTACACGCTGGCCCGCGGAACGACGCTCGACCTTGCCGCCGGCGCGGCCACACCGGTCGTCGCGGGCGCACCGACCTCGGGTGACGACTGGCTCTCCTCAGGTCGGGGCCTGGGCGGCAATCACCCTCTCTATCAAGTCATCTCGATCATCATCGCCACGTTCCTCGGCACCATGGGACTGCCTCACGTGCTGGTGCGCTTCTACACCAACCCCGACGGCACCGCGGCCAGGCGCACCGCGCTGGCGGTGATCGCCCTGCTGTCGCTGTTCTACCTCTTCCCCACGCTGATGGGCGTCTTCGCCCGACAGTTCGTGCCGCAACTCCTCATCACCGGCACCGCCGACGCGGCCGTGCTCCTTCTGCCCAGCGCGGCGATCGGCGGCAACGTCGGTGCGGCGCTGGCGGCCCTGGTCGCGGCGGGCGCCATCGCGGCGTTCCTCGCGACGTCGTCCGGACTGCTCGTCAGCATCGCCGGAGCGTTGTCGACCGACGTACTACGCGGCCGCGTCCGCGACTTCCGGGTCGCGGCGCTGATCGGCGGCACGGTGCCCATTCCGCTGGCGCTGCTCGCCTCGTCGCTGGAGCTCTCCCGCAGCGTCGGCCTCGCCTTCGCGGTGGCCGCCTCCACCCTCTGTCCGCTACTGGTGCTGGGCATCTGGTGGCGCGGCCTGACGAGCGTCGGCGCCGCCAGCGGAATGGCCGTCGGCGGCCTGGCGTCCGGGGTGGCGACGACGTTGGCGATCACCGGGGGGCTTGACGAGCGGGTGCTCGGCGGCTGGCCCGCGGCCGTCGTGGGCTATCCCGCCGCGGTCTCCGTTCCTCTCGCATTCGTCGTGATGGTGGTGGTCAGCAGGCTGACCCGCTCGTCCACACCGCCCGACGTGGCGCGGATCTTCGCCCGGATGCACGTTCCGGAGCGTCTCGGCATGGGCATCGAGCGGCTCCCGCACGGCTGACCTCGGAAACCGTTCGTCGTCACCCGCGAACCGCTCACCGCACGACGTCCCGGCTTCGACGTCTGACCCGCCAAAACACTAGGGCTGTGACCCAGCTCTCAATAAGCTCCCGCACAGTTCCGGTTCACAAACCAGGTCAGGAGTATCAGGGTGTCCACCACCGATAGCCCACCCGCCCACACGGGCCAACAGTTCCTCGACATGCAGGCCAGCCCGGAGTTCCAAGAACTTCGAACTCGCCTGCGCCGCTTCGTCTTCCCGATGACCGCGTTCTTCCTCATCTGGTACGCCACCTACGTGCTGCTTGGCGCGTTCGCCCATGACTTCATGGCCACCAAGGTGTTCGGCAACGTCAACCTCGGCCTGCTGATCGGGCTGGGGCAGTTCCTGACCACCTTCCTCATCACGGGCATCTACGTCCGGTTCGCCAATCGCGAACTGGACCCGCGGGCCGCCGCCATCCGCGCCGAGATGGAAGGAACCGCGCGATGACCTTCTACGCAGCAGCAAGCGAGACCGTCGGCAACCCGGTGGCCAACATCGGCATCTTCGCCCTGTTCGTCGTGATCACCATGATCGTGGTGATCCGGGCGAGCAAGAAGAACGCGACCGCCGAAGAGTTCTTCACCGGCGGTCGGTCCTTCTCCGGACCGCAGAACGGGATCGCCATCGCGGGCGACTACCTGTCGGCCGCCAGCTTCCTCGGCATTGCGGGCGCCATCGCCGTCTACGGCTACGACGGCTTCCTCTACTCGATCGGCTTCCTCGTCGCGTGGCTGGTCGCGCTGCTGCTGGTCGCCGAGTTGCTACGCAACACAGGCAGATTCACGATGGCCGACGTGCTGAGCTTCCGGCTCAAGCAACGCCCCGTCCGGATGGCGGCTGCGACGTCGACGCTGACGGTGTCCCTGTTCTACCTGCTGGCGCAGATGGCAGGCGCGGGCGGCTTGGTCGCATTGCTGCTCGACATCAAGAGCCGCGGTGGCCAGTCGATCGTCATCGCCGTCGTCGGCATCCTGATGATCGTCTACGTCCTGGTCGGTGGCATGAAGGGCACCACCTGGGTGCAGATCATCAAGGCGGTGCTGCTGATCGCCGGTGCGGCGATCATGACCGTGATGGTGCTAGCCAAGTTCGGGCTCAACTTCTCGGAGATCCTCGGCTCGGCCCAGGCGGCCGTCTCGGGGTCGACGGACAAGGCCGTCGCGGCGCGCGACGTGCTCGCTCCCGGCGCGCAGTACGGCGGGTCGACCACGTCGAAGATCAACCTGCTGTCGCTGGGCCTGGCGTTGGTTCTCGGCACCGCGGGCCTGCCGCACGTACTAATGCGCTTCTACACGGTCCCCACCGCGAAGGAAGCCCGTCGCTCCGTGGTCTGGGCGATCGCGCTGATCGGCGCGTTCTACCTCTTCACCCTGGTGCTCGGCTACGGTGCCGCAGCACTCGTCGGACCCGATCGCATCCTCGCTGCCGCCGGCGGCGTCAACTCCGCGGCGCCGCTGCTCGCGTTCGAACTCGGCGGTGTCATCCTGCTGGGCGTCATCTCCGCGGTCGCGTTCGCGACGATCCTGGCCGTCGTCGCCGGGTTGACCATCACCGCGTCGGCGTCGTTCGCACACGACATCTACGCCAGTGTGATCAAGAAGGGTGACGTCACCGAGAGCGAACAGGTGAGGGTCTCGCGGATCACCGCGGTCGTGCTCGGCATCTTCGCCATCGGGCTCGGCATCCTGGCGAACGGCCAGAACGTCGCGTTCCTGGTCGCGCTGGCCTTCGCGATCGCTGCGGCGGCGAACCTGCCCACCATCGTGTACTCGCTGTACTGGAAGCGGTTCAACACCCGCGGCGCACTGTGGAGCATGTACGGCGGGCTCATCTCGACGCTGGTGCTGATCGTCTTCTCCCCGGCGGTATCGGGGGCGAAGACGTCGATGATCCCCAGCGTCGACTTCGCCTGGTTCCCGCTGGCCAACCCCGGCATCGTGTCCATCCCGCTGGCGTTCATCCTCGGCATCGTCGGCACGGTCACGTCGAAGGTGCCGGGCGACCTCACGCTGAACGCCGAGATGGAGGTCCGCTCGCTCACCGGCGTAGGCGCCGAGAAGGCAATCGCGCACTGATCGCGTCCTGAGGCCGACGCCGGGAAGCCATTGCGGCTTCCCGGCGTTGACCGACCTGTGCCTACGATTGCCCCAGTGTCCGAACCGCAGATCACGTCGACCCGTCAGCGGTTCGGATTCGCGTTGCTGGCCTACGCATTCGCGGCGATCATGTTGGGCACCACCCTGCCCACGCCGATCTACGCGCTCTACGCCGAGCGGATGAACTTCTCGGTACTGACGACGACGGTCGTCTTCTCGACCTACGCCGTCGGCGTCCTCGCCGCGCTGTTGTTGTTCGGCCGGTGGTCCGACGCGATTGGCAGGCGACCGGTCCTGCTGGCGGGTGCGGGCTTCGCGCTCGCCAGTGCGGTGGTGTTCCTGTTCGCCGACGACGTCCCGCTGCTATTGGTCGGCCGGGTGCTGTCGGGGTTGTCGGCGGGTATCTTCACCGGGACCGCCACCGCCGCGATCGTCGAGGCCGCTCCCGCCGATCAACGGGATCGCGCCACGTCGATCGCCACCATCGCGAACATCGGCGGCCTGGGCTCGGGCCCGATCCTGGCCGGTGTGCTCGTCCAGTACGCGCCCCACCCGCTGCAGTTGTCGTTCGTCGTCCACATCGTCTTGGTGGTGCTTGCCGTCGGCGCGGTGCTGATGGCGCCGGAGACCTCGGCCCGCACCGGACGCATTGGACTGCAACGACTCTCAGTACCCGCCGAGGTGCGACCCGTCTTCGTGACGGCGGCGACGGCGGCGTTCGCGGGCTTCTCCGTCACCGGTCTCTTCATGGCCGTGGTGCCGGCCTTCGTCAAGTCGGTCATCGGGATCGACAACCACGCCGTCGCGGGTCTCGTTGCCAGCTCGATCTTCATCGCGTCGGCGATCGCCCAATTGGCGGGTCGCCGCATCCCGCCACGGAAGGCCATCGCAGTCGGTTGCGGAATCCTCGTCGTGGGCATGGCGACTCTTGCCGTCGCACTGCACGTCTCGTCGCTCGCGCTGCTGGTCGTCGCCGCCGTCGTGGCGGGCATCGGCCAGGGCATCAGCTTTAGTCGCGGCCTTGCCGCAGTGGGCGAGCTGGTCCCCGCCGAACGCCGCGCCGAAGTCAGCTCGACGTACTTCGTCGTGGCCTACGTGGCGATCTCCGTGCCAGTCGTCGCGGAGGGATTCGCGTCCCAGCACCTGGGGTTGAGCACGGCGGGCGTCAGCTTCGCGATCGCGACCGCGGTGCTCGCCGCCATCTGCCTGGTGGCGATCGTTCTTCAGGAGCGGCGGACTGCGGTCGGCTAGCCGCTCTTGCGGCGGAACTCCCGGTGCGCCTCGGCGGGACCGGTCGAGCGCGGACCGTGCTTGCGCCCGCCGTCCTTGTGCTCGGAGCCGCCGCCGGCATTGGCCTTCTTGCGTTCCAGCGCTTCGCGGAACTTGCGCTTGGTCTCGTCTTCGGGTTCCTCGGCCATGGGTTGAGACTAGCGCGTCAGCGCATGCCCGGCGGCATCCCGTAGAGGTGGGATACGGGCAACGTCATCAACACGCGGCGGTCATCGACCATCGCCCGCCGGTAGTCGTCCCAGTCAGGATGCTCCTTGCCTGCGATGTTGCGGTACAAGGCAATCAGCCCCTCCACGGTGTCGTCGTCCGCGGTCGCCGCGGGCGGGGTGAGGATGGCGTCACCCTCGGCGACCGCA
Organism: Mycolicibacterium sp. TUM20985; assembly: GCF_030295745.1. Lineage (NCBI taxonomy): Bacteria > Bacillati > Actinomycetota > Actinomycetes > Mycobacteriales > Mycobacteriaceae > Mycobacterium > Mycobacterium antarcticum. Next base: position 1,329,246 of record NZ_AP027291.1, on the reverse strand, counting down.
TAGGACCAGCCGTCGTCGGAGCTGACGTGGACCGACGCGCGCGGATCTCGGCGCAGATTCCGCGTCTTGGCTCTCGGCTCGGTGATCGACACCGAGAGCGCGACCGCGCGGGCATCGAAGTAGTAGGAGACGTTCGACAGCTGCGGCCGGCCGTCCCGCTTCAGCGTCGCGAGAACTCCCAGCGAATTGCCGGCGAGCAGGGCGAGCAGCTTGTCGTCGAACACGTCGCGGGTCATGGTCGCCAGCCTACGACCGCGGCGCGGGCGGCGGTCCGGATCTTTACCATGAGCTGATGACCACGATCGACGGCGCCGCCTTGGACGGTGTCTCCGCGACGACGCTGTGGACGTTGCACAACCGCGGCACCGAGGCCAAGCGGTCCGACGGGGTCATCCGGGATCCGTGGGCGGTGGCCCTCCTCGACTCGATCTCCTACGACTACCTGAAGTTCGGCAAGCCCAACCAGTCCCACGCCCTACGGGCCGTTGCCTTCGACGCCGCGGCGCGCCAGTATCTGACGACTCGTCCGAACGCCTCGGTAGTCGCGCTAGCGGAGGGACTGCAGACCAGCTTCTGGCGTCTGGACCGCACCGGGGTATTGGTCGAGTCATCTTGGTATTCCATCGATTTGGCACCGGTCATGGAACTCAGGGACCAGCTGCTGCCCAGTGACGACCGCATCGTCGCACTGCCCCAGTCGGCATTGGACCGCTCCTGGATGGAGCGGGTCGACGATACGAACGGCGTGTTCGTCACCGCCGAGGGGCTGCTGATGTACCTCGAACCGAAGGACGCGCTGGGCCTGATCGCCGACTGCGCCGCCCGCTTCCCGGGCGGACAGATGATGTTCGACTCGATCCCGCCCTGGTTCAGCCGACGCACCCTGAGGGGTTTCACGCTCTCGGAGCGCTACCTCGTGCCGCCGATGCCGTTCGGTCAGTCCGCCGATGACGCGCTGGCCCTCGCGGGCACGGTCCCGGGTGTACGACTGGCGCGAGACGTCGCGCTGCCACCGGGTCGAGGGCTGTGGCGACTCGGCGCAGCGCCGGTGACGAACCACGTGGGACCGGTGCGCCGCAACCGGCCCAGCATCACCCTCCTGGAGTTCGGATGACGTGCTACGTCGCCTTCCTGCGCGGCGTGAACGTCGGCGGCGTGAACCTGAAGATGGTCGAGGTCGCGGCCGCTCTCACCGACGCGGGGTTCTCCGACGTGACGACCGTACTGGCGAGCGGCAACGTCCTGCTGACGAGCAACGCCGCGGTGGACAAGGTCCGGACGACGGCCGAGAAGGCGCTGCGCGAGGCGTTCGGCTACGACGCCTGGGTGCTGACCTACGACGTCAAGACGGTGCGCGACGTCTCCGAACGGTTCCCCTTCGAACGCGAGGTCGACGGTCACCACTCCTACGTCACCTTCGTCACCGACGCCGACGTGCTCGACGAGCTCGCCGCCCTGGCCCGTGGCGCCGGGTCAGACGAGAAGATCGCCCGCGGCGACGGCGTCGTCTACTGGCAGGTGCCGAGGAGCGGAACGCTGACCACCACGATCGGCAAGACCATGGGCAAGAAGCGGTACAAGTCGTCGACCACCACCCGCAATCTGCGCACGGTCGAGAAGGTCATCCAGAAGAGCACCGCCACGTGACTTCGGTACATTCGCGGGAGTGAGCTCACAACCCAAGGTCGACGTCGCCCTGACCGGTGTGTCCGAGACGGCATTGCTGACGCTGCAGGTGCGGGCGCACGAAGCCCGCAGGCCCGACGGCATCATCGACGATCCGATGGCGATCCAACTCGTCGACTCGATCGCGTTCGACTTCGCCAAGTTCGGCTACACCCGCCGACAGGACATGGCGCTGCGGGCACTGGCGTTCGACGACGCCACGGCGAAGTTCCTGCGCGACCATCCCTCGGCGACGGTCGTGGCGCTCGCCGAGGGCCTGCAGACCAGCTTCTACCGGATCGACGCCAGTGGTGTCGGTGACCAATTTCGTTGGCTCACAGTCGATTTGCCGCCCGTCACGGCGTTGCGCGAACGTCTGCTGCCGCCCTCGGACCGGGTGGAGGTATGCGCCCAGTCGGCGCTGGACTTCAGCTGGATGGACCGCGTCGACACCGATGGGGGCGTGTTCATCACCGCCGAGGGTCTGCTGATGTACCTGGAGCCGACGGACGCGATGAAGGTGATCACCGAATGCGCCCGTCGGTTCCCCGGCGGCCGGATGATGTTCGACCTGCCGCCTGCCTGGTTTGCGGGGCTCGCGCGGCGCGGCATGAGGACGTCGATGCGCTATCGCGTGCCACCCATGCCGTTCAGCCTGTCGGCCGGTGAGGCGGCCAAGCTGGTCGACGTCGTGCCGGGAATTCGCGCCGTCCACGACGTGCCATACCCCGCGGGCCGCGGTCGCGTCCTCAACGCCATGATGTGGACGGCGCAGCGGATTCCCCTGCTCGACCCGCTCCGGCCCGCGTTGACGCTGCTCGAATTCGGTTAGCCGAACGCCGCCTCGACATAGTGCACAGCGTCGGCCTTGTCGACGCCCAGCGCCTTCGCCGCCGCGACGAAGGTGTGGGCCGCGGTCGCCATCGCGGCATCGGCCGGATCGACCCTTGCGACGAACGTGCCGAACCTGCCGCGGGTCTCCAGTAGCCCCGCCGCCTCGAGCTCGCGGTAGGCACGCGCCACCGTGTTCACCGCCATGTCCAGCTGATGGGCGAGCTCACGCACGGTCGGCAACCTGGTACCCGGCGCCAACCTGCCATCGCGAACGCCCCCAATGATCTGTATTCGCAATTGATCGAACAGCGGCTTGCCCCCGCCCGAGTCAACGCGAACCCACTCCCCCAAATCGGTCACGCGCCCAGTATCACAAAATGCGGCTAGTTTGGTGGCGTGCGGGTGACGGTGCTCAGCGGAGCGGGCATGTCGGCGGAGAGCGGCGTCCCGACGTTCCGCCACGTCGAGACGGGGCTGTGGGCGAAGGTCGACCCCTACGAGATCTCCAGCTCCGACGGTTGGCGCCGGAATCCGGAGAAGGTCTGGGCCTGGTATCTGTGGCGGCACTACATGATGAAGGCGGTCGCGCCGAACGACGGTCATCGCGCGGTGGCCGCCTGGCACGACGGCGCCGAGGTGCACGTCGTCACGCAGAACGTCGACGATCTCCACGAGCGCGCCGGCAGCAGGGACGTCTACCACCTGCACGGCAGTCTCTTCAGTTTCCGTTGTGACCGTTGCGAATTGGTTTATGAAGGGCCGCTGCCGACGATGCCGGAACCCGTCGAGGCCGTCGAGCCGCCGACGTGCGTGTGCGGGGGGCTGATCCGGCCGGACGTGGTGTGGTTCGGCGAGCAACTGCCGACGGTGGCATGGGACCGGTCGGTGGAGGCGGTCAGCCGGGCAGACGTGGCGATCGTGGTCGGCACCTCCGCAGTCGTCTACCCCGCCGCGGGCCTGCCCGAGATGGCTCTGGCCAGCGGAATCCCCGTCATCGAGGTCAACCCGGAGGAGACGCCGCTGTCCGAGCGGGCGACGATCTCACTGCGCGAGAACGCGGCGGTCGCGCTGCCGAGCCTGCTCCAGCGTCTGCCCGTCCTGCTCGGTTAGGCCGGTCGCACCGCCCGACCGATGGCGGTCTCCGCGACGGGCAACGGCACCCAGTCGGGGAGCGTCCGCTCCCGTCGGGCCTCGTCGACCGCGAAGCCGGCGGCGATGATCGACGCTTCGGTGTCCCGGTGGGTGTGGCAGTTGCCGAACAGTCGCGGCCAGACCGTCGCGTCGGCGACTCGCTGAAGCCGGCCCCGCGAGCCGACACTCGCCACGTGCTCCAGGTAGCGCAGTTCGCCACCCGGTCGCAGTATCGAGAAAAGTTGTCGCAGAACGCCTTCGGGGTCGTCCACCGAGCACAGCACCAGCGAGCAGACCACCGCGTCGAACGGTTCGCCGGCCCGATACTCCTCCACGGTGTCCGCGCTGACCGTGACGGGTACGGCGGCCGCGGCCGCAGCGCGACGCGCGACGTCGGCAAGCCGCCGCTCGGGTTCGACCGCGACCACCTCGGTGACCGTCGGCGGGTAGAACTCGAAGTTGGTCCCGGTGCCCGCTCCGACCTCGAGCACCCGGCCCGACAATCCGGTCAGGTTCTCGCGACGCAGGGCCTTGATCGACTCGGGCTCGTGGGTCGATATCCGCACCCACACCCGCGCGAAGAACGGGTTGTCCACACGGTCAGCCATCGCGAAATCCCTTGATCATTGCGACCGCCTCCTGCGGCGGCACGTCGAGTCCCATCATCCCCGTGACGATCAGACCGCAGCATGCCGACCGCAAGACCCGGTCGGCGAACGCCTCGACCTCGCCAAACGGCAGGTAGGGCCGGGAGATGAGGGACGCCGCGACACCATGGGAGACCGTCCACAGTTCGAGGGCGGCCATGGTCGGATCGCCCCGCGGGAACACGTCCTCGTCCATCAGCGTCTCGATGGTGGCCCGCATGTGCACGAACGCCGAGCTGTTCAGCGTGACGTCGACGTCGCTCCCCGGCCTTCCCTCGCCCATCGTGGCGATGCGGTACAGCTCGGGGTTCTGCAGGGCGAACCGGACGTACGCCAGGCCCTGGGCCCGAAGCCGGTCGATGGTCGACGGTTGATCGCGCTCGACCTGCTGCATCACCGCGTCGAGCGCCTCGAAGTATCGGGCGCACACCGCATCCAGCAGCCCGTCCTTGTCGGTGAAGTGCAGATAGATCGACGGTGGTGTGACCCCGACGCGTTGAGCCACCGAGCGTATGGAGACGGCCTTGGCGTGTCCGGTCTCCATCAGCAGATCCGTTGTGGCGTCTACGATCTCGTCGCGGAGTCGATCACCCGAACCGCGCGCGGCACGACGGCGCTTGAGCGGGTGCGTCGTCACCGTCGGGTGTCCGTCAGCGACGTGGCTGCGTGGCTCGCACCCGGCGCCGGCGGGCCATCGTCGGGTCCGGACTCGCTGATGCCGATCCGCCGATGCAGGCGGGCGAGGGGGGCCGGCGCCCACCAGTTCCAGCCGCCCAGCACGTGCATGAAGGCGGGCACCAGCATCATCCGAACGAGGGTGGCGTCGACGAGCACGGCGAGGGTCAACCCGACGCCGAACATCCGCATGAACGACACCTGCGCGGCGATCAGCGCGGCGAACGAAATCGACATCACCAGCGCCGCGGCCGTGATCACCCGGCCGGTGTGCGCCAGGCCGAGGGCCACGCTCTCGTCGTTGGCGGCCCGTTGCGCTGCGCGACTGGCGCCCGATGGTGACATCCCCCCAGTCGCTGCGCTCCTGCCCGCCGGGGGTCGCAGCCTCAGCCAGAACTCACGGATGCGAGCGACCAGGAACACCTCGTAGTCCATCGACAGCCCGAACGCGATGCAGAACAGCAGCACGGGCATGTTGGCGACCAGGGTGCCGGTCGAGGTGGTGCCGAAGGCGCCGAGATGGCCCTCCTGGAACACCCACACCAGCGCGCCGAACGCTGCGGTCAACGACAGGACGTTCAGCACGACGGCCTTCAGCGGCAGGACGACGCTGCCGGTGAGCAGGAACAGCAGACCGAAGCTGATCACGCCGATCAGACCCAGTACCCATGGCAGTCGGGTGGTGATCGCGCTGACGCTGTCGCGGTTGATCTGGGCGATGCCGCCGAACAGGACGTCGCGACCGTCGGGTCCGGCCACGTCGTGAAGACCGTCGAGCTGGGTCTCCGACGCGGAGGAGAACAGCGGCGCGCTGCTGCTCACGGTGAGCAGTGCACTGGCATCGGCGATACCCGTCGCGGCCGACGGCGGCCCGACCGCGCGGCCAGCGACGAAGGTGCCCGTCGGGGCGGACACCGACGATACGTCGGGCACCCGTGACAGGTCTGCGGCGTACCGCCCGATGTCGTTCTCGGACAACTCCTTTGCGTCGGGTACGACGATCGAGACGGCGGTTGCGGAGTTGTCGGCGTAATCGTCGCGCAGCTGATCGCCCACCTGATGGGCCGACGCCGACTTCGGCAACACGCGCTCGTCGGGAAAGCCCCACTTGACGGCGAGGAACGGCGCGCCGAGGGCCAGCAGCAGCACCACCACGGCCAGCCCGACCGGAACGGCCCGACGCATGATCGCCCTCGTCGAGCGGTACCAGAACAGCTCCTCGACGGGTTTCGGCGCCGGCGCCTGACGACCGGTCAGTCGACGGAGCAACCGACGCACGTCGAGGCCGTCGAGCCGGTCGCCGAGCAGCCAGATGGCCGCGGGCGTGACGATCACCGCGGCGGCCGCGGCGAACCCGACCGTCGCGACGCCCGCGTAGGCGAACGACTTCAGGAAGTACATCGGGAAGAGCAGCATCGCGACCATCGACAGCGCCACCGTCGTCGCCGAGAACAGGACGGTGCGACCCGCGGTGGACATGGTCCGCGCCAGGGCCCGATCCCGTGGCACTCCGGCCGCCAGCTCGTCGCGATAGCGACTGATGATCAGGAGGGTGTAGTCGATCGCCAGTGCCAGGCCCATCGCGGTGGACAGATTGAGCGCGAAGATCGAAACGTCGGTCTGGAACGTGATCAGCCGCAGCACCGCCATGGATCCCACGATCGCCAGCCCGCCGACGATCATGGGAAGCGCCGCGGCGATCAGACCGCCGAACACCCAGACGAGCACCACGAAGCTGAGCGGGATCGCGATCGACTCCATCAGGAGCAGATCCTTCTGCGTCTGTTCGTTGATCTGCGCGTAGACCATCGCCGTGCCGCCGGAGCGGACCGTGACGCCCTCTCGGTCTGCGACCAGCTCGTCGGACAGCGCCTTCGCGTACTTCTGGGCGTCGTTCTCGCCACCGGTGATGCCGGCGACGATCAGGCCCGACGTGCCGTCCCGACTGGTCAGCTCGACGGCTGCCCGAGGCGGCGCGGTCCATGCGGAGGTGACCTGGGCGACGTGCGGCGACTGTCCGAGCCGGTCGACGATGGCGGTGGCCACGGCGGTGGCGTCCGGGCTCCTGACGCCGTCGGGCGAGGTGACGGTGAACAGCAGCTGCATATCGCCCTGGTCGAACTCGTCGGTGAGCAGTTGGGTGGCTTGGGCGGATTCGGAGCCGGGGTCCTGAAAGCCGCCGGCGGAGAGGCTCTTGGCCACCGGGATGCCGAACACCGCGGCGGCAACCATGATCAGCGCGGCGATCGCAAGGATGCGCCGGGGAGCGGCGATCGCGAGCCGGGCGATGTGATTCAGCATGCAGCCTCCAGAGTATCGGCGGTAACTTATCAGCGATAACTCAAGACCGTCAACAGACTCTTCACTGGGTGTTCACGACGGTGACGACCAAATCGTTCAGTGCTCTGCCAGCGTTTAGGGTGATGGCCATGTCGACCACGGACACCGGTAGGCGCACCACGTCGGCCTCGTCGCCCCTGACCGATCTTGGACTGCTCGTCCTCAGGATTGCGGTCGCGGCGACGATGCTGCAGGCAGGTCTGATGAAGGCCTTCGACTTCGCGACCACCACGCAGTTCATGGCGAGCGGAGGCTGGCGGATGCCGACGTTCGCGGCGTACCTCGTCACCGCCACCGAGATCGCCGGCGGCGGCGCCCTGCTGCTAGGCCTCCTGACGCCCTTGGCAGCGTGCGGCGTCATCGCGGCGATGATCTGCGCCTGGGCGGTCAACGTCTCCGGTGGCGCGTTTTGGTCGCAGCCGTTCAACGTGCCGTTCCTGGTGGCGTTTGCCGCGACGGCGTTGCTCTTCACGGGCGCCGGGCGCTATTCGGTGGACGCGAAGGTGTTCGGCCGTCCGCGGTGGCCGGGGGTCGTGACCATCGGGTTGTTCCTGGTGGCGGTGGCCGCAGCCGTCGGCACCTGGATCTTCCTGAACGGCACCAACCCGCTGCACCTGAGCGCCGCTGACGCCGCGAACCCTACTCAGAGGTAAGAATTGCCAGGGTTTTCCGAACCGTGACTCAAAGAACTCTTAATGGTGATGGTTACTGTCCAGTACATGTGGATCGACGACACCAGTGCAGATGTCATCAAGGTTGACTTCGAAGCCTTCTACCACGGGGACTTCCTCGTCGAGGGTGACTGCTCCGAGCAGTTCCCCGACCTCGCTCAAGCAGTCTGATCGACGAGCGCCGTCTGGCGCTCACCGATGCGCGGACACCGACCCGGGGCTGACCATGCCGCCGAGGCGTCCGGTGATCAACTCCTCCGCTTCGCTGATGATTCTCGAGATCAGCTCCCCGCACGTGGGAATGTCGTCGATCAGGCCCATCACCGTGCCCACGGTCCAAATGCCCGCATCCAGGTCGCCGTCGTCGAACACCTGCCGACCGCGCACCCCAGCCACCAGTTCCCTGACGTCCTCGAACTGACCGCCGCCGGCGAGGATCTCCACCACCTCACGTGACACCACGTTGCTCGCAACGCGGGCCGTGTTGTGCAGCGAACGGAATATCAGCTCGGTGCCCCGCTCGTCGCCGGCCACGATGGCCTCCTTGACTCGTCGATGGATGCACGACTCCACGGTGCACATGAACCGCGTGCCCATGTTGATGCCATCGGCACCCAACGCCAGCGCCGCGACCAGACCACGGGCATCGGCGAAGCCGCCCGACGCGATCATCGGAATCTCGATCTGCTTGGCGGCGGCCGGGATCAACACGAGGCCGGGAACGTCGTCCTCGCCGGGGTGACCGGCACACTCGAACCCGTCGATGCTGATGCCGTCGACGCCCAGGCTCTGCGCCTTCACACCATGGCGGACCGAGGTGCACTTGTGCAGCACCTTGATGCCGTTGTCGTGGAACATCGGCAGGTGGGGCGCCGGGTTGGAACCCGCGGTCTCGACGATCTTGATGCCCGCGTCGACGATGACCTGGCGGTACTCGTCATACGGCGGCGGGCTGATCGACGGCAGGATCGTCAGGTTGACCCCGAACGGCTTGTCGGTCAGCTCGCGCGTCTTGTCGATCTCGCGGGCCAGATCCGCAGGCGTCGGTTGGGTCAGCGCGGTGATGAAGCCGAGCCCGCCCGCATTGGCTACGGCCGCAACCAGTTCCGCGCGGCCGACCCACTGCATGCCACCCTGCGCGATGGGATGTTCGACACCGAAGACCTCGGTGAACTTCGTCGTGATGCTCATCGGTGCTCCTCGCTCTTCGCGCGAGCGCTCATCGGTGCTCCTTGCTCTTCGCGCGAGCGCTCATCGGCGCTCCTCGCTCTTCGCCGTCTGCTCTTCGCGCAAACGCTCATCGCCGCGCCAGCGATTCATCGCGGTGCCATCCGGATCGCGCCGTCCAGGCGGATGACCTCGCCATTGAGCATCGGATTCTCGACGATGTGCACGGCCAGGGCGCCGTACTCGTCGGGGTCGCCGAGACGGGCGGGATGCGGCACCTGCGCACCGAGCGAGCGCTGCGCTTCCTCGGGCAGTGAGCCCAGCAGCGGCGTCTTGAACAAGCCGGGCGCGATCGTGACGACGCGAATCAGGTTGCGCGACAGGTCGCGCGCGATCGGCAACGTCATGCCGACCACGCCACCCTTGGACGCCGAGTAGGCGGCCTGCCCGATCTGGCCGTCGAAGGCCGCGACCGAGGCGGTGTTGACGATGACGCCGCGCTCCTCTCCGATCGGTTCGGTCTTGGCGATCCGCTCCGCGGCCAACCGCAGCACGTTGAAGGTGCCGATCAGGTTGACCTCGACGACCTTTCGGAACCCGTCGAGGGGGAAGGGACCTTCCTTGCCGAGGGTCTTGATGGCGTTGCCGATGCCCGCGCAGTTGACGTTGATCCGTACCGGCCCGAGGGACTCGGCGACGTCGAGCGCCGTGCCGACGGCTGCCTCGTCGGTGACATTGGCCTCGACGAACTTCGCCCGCTCGCCGAGTGCGGCCACCGCCTCCTCACCCCTGAGGTCGATGACCACCACGGTGGCACCGGCGTCCAACAATCGCTTGGTGGTGGCCAGGCCGAGACCTGACGCACCACCCGTCACCACTGCCACGGAGTCCTTGATCTGCACCAATGCATCCTCTCGTCCGGTCGACAGCTGGCCGACCTACTGGTTGGTTGGGGACTATACCCAATCGTCGAGAATGGCCTCGGCGTCGACGCCCCCGGTCCCGGGTGGCGTCGGCGTCGGCGGCACGCTGCGCGAGAACCGGGGCGCGGGCGCGGGCTCCAGATTGTCCCCGTCGCGGAAGAAGGTATTCCGCTCGACGATGTGCGGTTCGGTCTCCACCTCACCGAAGCTCAACACGGGGGTGACACATGCATCGGTGCCGTTGAACACCTTGGCCCAGTGGTCGCGATCGTGGGCGGCGAACGCCTCGGTGAACGTCGCGCGCAGTTCCTCGGCGCGCGCGGCGTCGTGCTGCCCCGGCAGGTCGGCGGCGTCGAGCCCGAGCCCCTGCAGCAGCTGCGCGTAGAACTGCGGTTCGATGGCGCCGACGGCAACGTGCTTGCCGTCGGACGTCTCGTAGGTGTCGTAGTACGGCGCGCCGGTGTCGAGCATGTTGGCACCCCGCTCGTCGGACCACATGCCGCTGGCGCGGAAGCTCCACATCATCTGCACCAGAACGCTGGATCCGTCGATCATCGCCGCGTCGATCACCTGACCCTTGCCGGAGGTCTGCCGCTCCCAAAGCGCCGACAGGATGCCGACGAGGAGGAACATCGAACCGCCGCCGAAGTCGCCGGCGAGGTTCAGCGGCGGCACCGGCCGCTCACCCTTGCGGCCGACGGCGTGCAATAGACCGTTGAGGGAGATGTAGTTGATGTCGTGACCGGCTTGCTGCGAGCGCGGGCCGGTCTGGCCCCAGCCCGTCATGCGCCCGTAGATCAGGCGCTCGTTCACCTTCGCGCAGTCCTCCGGCCCCAGGCCGAGACGCTCGGTCACGCCGGGACGGTAGCCCTCGATGAGCACGTCGGCCTTGGCGATCAGCCGCAGCACCAGCTCGCGACCCTCGTCGCTCTTGAGGTCGGCGGCCACCGAGCGCCGGTTGCGCAGCATCGAGTCCCGGGTGCCGACGGGCACCGCGCCACCCTTGCCCGGGCGTTCGATGCGCACGACGTCGGCGCCGAGATCGCCAAGGATCATCGCCGCGTGCGGCCCGGGCCCGATACCGGCCAACTCGACGACTCTCAGTCCCTGCAATGGTCCAGCCATCAATCGTCCTCCACCTCATCGACCCCAGTTGACCGCGACATAGCTTACTTGTATAACCAAGTCGACCGACCGCGGGCCCGAGTGCTCGCCGAAACCAGAGGCGCGCATGACCAACATTGAGACTTACACCGGTATCGACGATCTCATCGTGTCCCTGCGCGACGGGGTGCTCACGGTGATGCTGAACCGGCCCGACAGCCTGAACTCGCTGACCGCGCCGATGCTCGACACGCTGGCCGACACCATGGAGCGGGCGGCCGCCGACCCCGCAGTGCGCGTGGTCCGCCTGGGAGGGGCGGGTCGCGGTTTCAGCTCGGGCGCCAGCATCGGTGCGGAGGACCACGCCAATCCGGGCGCCCACGGCACGCCGGACGATACGCTCGCCGCGGCGAATCGCGCCGTCGCCGCCATCGTGGCCTTGCCGAAGCCGGTGGTCTCGGTCGTGCAGGGCCCGGCCGCCGGCGTCGGCGTCTCGGTCGCGATCGCCGCCGACATCATCCTGGCCTCCGAGAAGGCCTATTTCCTGTTGGCGTTCACCAAGATTGGGCTGATGCCCGACGGTGGGGCATCGGCGCTCGTCGCCGCCTCCATCGGACGCACCAGGGCCATGCGCATGGCGTTGCTCGCCGAGAGGCTTTCGGCCGCCGATGCCTTGGCGGCGGGTTTGGTCAGCGCCGTATACGCCGACGATGACCTCGAAGCCGGGGTGAAGGCCGTGATCGACACGTTGCAGTCCGGCCCGGCGATCGCGCTCCGCAAGACCAAGCACGCCGTCAACGCGGCGACGCTGACAGAGCTGGAGGGTGCGTTCGAACGCGAGACGGAGGGCCAGCTGTCCCTGCTGTCATCGCCCGACTTCCGCGAGGGTACGACGGCGTTTCAGCAGCGGCGCCCGGCCGTGTTCACCGACGACTGATAATCGTTCGACGCGGAGGGGGGTGGTCAGCCACATGACGCAAACCCGTTGCGCTAGAAGGTCAGACGCCAAAAATCGGTGGCAGGGCCAGCACCATGACCAGACCCCAGAAGAAGTGCGTCAGCATCGAGGCGAGCACCCCACCGGTGATCCGGCGCTCGTAGGCGCACACCCCGCCGAGGATGAGGCCGGCGAACCCCAGCATTGGGTTGCCCGCCGCCGATACGGCGAGGGCGTAGACGATCGTCGACACGAGCACCGGACGGAACTTGCCCAATGCCGTGAACAGGGCGCCGCGAAAGAACATCTCCTCGGCGAGGCCGTTCACCACGGTGATCAGCGTGACCAGCCACAGCGCACCGTAGTTGGCGTAGTCGAGCACCTGAACGATGTAGTCGCGGACGGGACCGATCTCGCGGGCCACCAGGCCGCCGACGATGAACACCCCGCCCAACAGCACCCCGGTCGCAATACCCGTGATGATCGGACGCCGTATTCTGCCGCGGAATTCGACGTTCCCGATGTGCAGCGGTCCAGAGAGCCTCGCCCCGATGGCCCACACCGCCGCCAGTGCCACGGTCAGCACGTAGAACGACGTGCTGCCGGGCGTCCGGGTCAACGAGAAGCCCAGCAGTGTCGCGCCGAGGACGAGGACGATCGCCACGATGATGCGGCGCGTGCGCACCAGGGACGGCGATTCCTGGTGCGGCGCGGCAGGGGTTGAGACAATGGCGCTTATCTGGGAGAAAAGCCCGGTCACGGCATCCCCTTGGGCGCCAGACCGATCAGCGCGTCCAGGCCGGTTCGCACCCATCCGGCGACGGGCCCGGGCACCGCGCAGAGTAGGCCGAGCGCGGGCTGGGCGACCGACGGCGTGACCATCGACGCCAGGTTGCGGATCCGCGTGACGTCACCACCCGCCCACTCCGGGTCGGTGTCGGCCATGTGGTGCGGATCGGCCAGTTGGTCCACGGGCAGCCGACGATGACCGGACAGCGACGACGAGATGGCGTCTTCGGTGCTCACCGGGCCGCCCGGCGGTTCGGGCACCAGTCCGCGCAGACCGTCGTTCGACGCCGTCATCGGATAGTCGAGCGACTGAACGAGATCCGCCGCCAAGCCGTGCGGCACGGGCACGAACAACGCGGCCACCTGCGACACGAGTCCCATGTCCACGTCGGGCACGGGCACGCCGCCGCGCCACTTGCCCGCCAGCCGCGCGTAGGTCAGCAGCAGATCGCCGTAGGTCGTGGTCTCGGGTCCCTTGATGTCGTAGGACCCGGCCGGGACGCGCTCCTGGTCCGCCGCGGCGACCAGGTAGTAGAGGACGTCGCTGATGGAGATCGGGTCCAGGGGGTTGTGCGCCCACGGCGGCATGGGGATCAGGAGGAACCGGTCGCCGACCGCCCGGAGCATCTCGAACGAGGTCGACCCCTCGCCAATGATGATGGCTGCGCCCAGCCACACCACGTCCGGTCCCCCGTCGATGGTCAACGCCTCGGCGACCTCGGCGCGACTGGTGAGGTGCTCGGAGAGTTCGCCGGCGTCGGGCACGAAACCGCCCAGGTAGACGATGCGCTTCACCCCCGCGTCCTTGGCGGCGCGGGCGACGTTGGCGGCGGCGATGTTGTCGGCGTCGCGGTATCCGGACTGCCCGATGCCGTGCACCAGGTAGTAGAGGACATCGACGGGACCGGCGACGATCAAAGCACTGGCCACCGAGTCGGGGTCGGCGGCGTCGAGCATGACCGGCGTGACGTCGTCCAGCCAGCCGAAGTCACCGAGTCGCTCGGGGTTGCGGCTGGCGACGGTCACCTGGTGCCCCCCGGCGAGGAGCGAGCCGACGAGTCGTGAACCGACGTATCCGGTCGCTCCCGTGACGAGTGTGCGCATGGGCTTCACCGTAGGTACGTACCCGCGCGAATGCTATTCCATCGCGGTGCGGTGCACGTCACTCAAGTGTTCATAGACCTGCGCGTTGAGGCGATTGTGCGCAACCTCGTCGGCGCTGAGCTCCCGACGGACCTTGCCCGGCACACCCGCCACCAACGATCCCGGCGGGATGACGTGCCCCTGAGCCACCACGGCGCCCGCCGCGACCAGTGACCCGGCGCCGATCCGCGCGCCATTGAGGATGACCGCGCCCATCCCGATCAGGCAGCCGTCCTCGACCGTGCAGCCGTGCAGAACCGCGTTGTGCCCGACGGTCACTCCCGCCCCGATGCGCGCCGGGAAGCCCGGATCGACGTGGACCGTCACGTTGTCCTGAAGGTTGGCCCCTTCGCCGATCTCGATGGGCTCCAGCTCGGCCCGCAGCACGGCGCCGTACCAGACGCTGGCCTTGGCGGCGAGGGTCACCGGACCGATGACGGTGGCATTGGGCGCCACCCACGACTCGGCGTGCAACTGCGGCGTGTGCCCGTTGACGGACAGGATCAGCGGTTCCGGCATGGCCGAATCCTAGCGGCGCCGGTCAGACACCTTGGTAGACCTTGCGGTAACTCGACGGCGACATGCCGACCCCGCGGCGGAGGTGATGGCGCAAGTTGCCCGCCGAACCCAAACCGGCGAGGCGGGCCACCTCGTCGACCGACAGGTCGCGCGACTCCAGGAGTTCCCGCGCGTGGTCGACCCGACGGTTCCGGACCCAGGTGCCGGGCGCCTGGCCGGTGTCCTCGCGGAACCGGCGGTTGAAGGTGCGCGGGCTCATGTGGGCGTGGCGAGCCAACCGTTCGACGGTCAGGTCCTCGGCGAGGTGGCGCAACGCCCACTCCCGGGTCGAGGCGGTCGACGCATCGTCCGCGGCGGGCGGATCGCGGTCGATGAACTGCGCCTGGCCGCCTTCACGCCACGGCGGCACGACGCAGTGGCGGGCCACCGCGTTGGCGACCTGAGTGCCGTGATCGGAGCGAATGACGTGAAGGCACAGGTCGATTCCCGCGGCCAGGCCCGCCGACGTCAGCACGTCACCGTCGTCGACGAACAGCACGTTCTCGTCGACCAGCACGCGGGGGTACAGCCTGCGCAGGTCCTCGGCGTGCTTCCAGTGCGTCGTGGCGGGGCGTCCGTCGAGGAGGCCCGCGGCAGCAAGCACGAATGCGCCGGTGCAGATCGACACCATTCTGGTGCCCGGCCGGATTGCGTCGAGGGCGGCCTGCGCGCGCAGAGTCAACACGCCGTCGTGACGCGCGGACGGGTATCGCGTTCCGGGAATCACCACGGTGTCGGCGGTGGCCAGGACATCCGCGCCCCTGGCGGGCGTCATCGCGTAACCGTGCGTCGTCGCGACGGGTCGATCGTCAAGGCCGCACACCACGACGTCGTAGAGCGGAGCGCCATCGCCGGCGCTGGCAGCGCCGAACAGCATCGGGGCGATCGTCGCGTCGAATCCCACGACCGGCGGCAAGAGCAGCACGGCGATGCGGTGGACGGAAGGCACCCCGCCATCTTGGCATGTTCTTGACGATTGGTGGCATTCATGCCACTGGCATCCGTCGCCGCCGAGCCGCACAGTGTTCGGGTGACGGTTACTGCCCGCGATGAGACGACGCGTCGTCCCCGCCTCCACTGGGCCTGGGTGGTCGCCGCCACCAGCTTCGTGGCGATCCTCGGTGCCGCCGGCTTCCGCTCGGTGCCCGGCGTGATGATGAACCCGCTGCACGACGAGTTCGGCTGGACGCACGGCACGGTCGGGTTGGCGATGTCGGTCAACATGACGCTCTTCGGGCTGACGGCGCCGTTCGCCGCCGCGCTGATGGACCGCTTCGGCGTGCGGCCGGTATTGACCACCGCGCTGCTTCTGATCTCGGCCGGGTCGGCGCTGTCGGTGACGATGACGAGTAGTTGGCAGCTGGTCCTGCTCTGGGGCGTGCTGGTCGGCGTGGGTACGGGCTCCATCTCGATGGGTTTCGTCGCGACGATCGCGACCCGCTGGTTCGAGGAGCGCCGCGGCCTGGTGACGGGCGTGCTCACGGCGGCCAGCGCGACGGGGCAGCTGATCTTCCTGCCGGTCATCGCCGCGGTCACCGAGCGCCACGGGTGGCGGTGGGCCTCATTGATCGTGGCTGCCGCGGCCCTGAACGTCGTCCCGCTGGTGCTGCTCTTCATGCGCAACTACCCACAGGACAGGGGGCTCCTGGCGTACGGGGCCACCAGCGCCGAGCCCGCCGTCGTGCCAGCGGGCACCTTCCGCGCGGCGTTCGACGGGTTGCGGATCGGCGTGCGGATGCCGGCCTTCTGGCTGCTCGCAGGGAGCTTCGCGATCTGCGGGATGACGACCAACGGCCTGATCGGCACCCACTTCATCCCCGCGGCCAACGACCACGGCATGCCGACCACGGTCGCGGCGGGGCTGCTCGCGACGATCGGCATCCTCGACGTGGCGGGGACGATCTTCTCGGGGTGGTTGACCGACCGCGTGGATCCGCGGTTGCTGCTCGCCGTCTACTACACCGGTCGCGGCGTGTCACTGCTGCTCCTGCCGTCCCTGCTGTCCCCGCACGCCGAGCCGAGTACGTGGGTGTTCGTCATCTTCTATGGGCTGGACTGGGTGGCGACCGTGCCGCCGACGATCGTCCTGTGCCGGCGCTACTTCGGCGTCCGCACGCCGGTGGTGTTCGGTTGGGTGTTCGCGTCACACCAGCTCGGGGCGGCCGTTGCTGCCGCAGGCGCCGGGTGGTTACGCGATCTGCAGGGCGGTTACGACCTGGCGTTCTACCTGGCTTCGGGGTTGTGCGCCGTCGCGGCCATCCTGTGTCTGAACGTACGAAGTACGCAGGTCGGCGCCACTCGAACGGACCCTTCCGCCGACCGCGACTTTGCCGATTCGTGATCTTTGCCCTTACGCTTTCTTCGGCGTCGCCGCGAGAGTCGGGCTCTGAGTGGCGCGACCAGACACGTTAGGGAGCCAAAAAGTGAAGACTCGCACCAGTCGAGCCATTGGAATGTCCGCCGCGATCGCTGCGATCGCGATATCGCTGCCGATGGCGATCAACGCCCAGGCGGATCCGACGCCGACGACCACGGCCGAGGTCAAGCCGCTGCCGGACTGGCAGGGCAACTGCGATCCGGTGCGCGCCGAGCTGGCGCCGAGCGGTGCCACCAAGGAGACCCTTGGCAAGCTGCCCGTCGGGCAGGTGCTGGCCGCGATCCCGTCGCTGAGCACGTTCACCTCGGCCGTCAACGGCGGCCTCAACCCCGCCGTGAACATCCTGCCGGTGCTGGAGAACGGGCCCTACGTCGTCTTCGCACCCAACAACGACGCGTTCGCCAAGCTGGATCCGGTTGCGCTCGAGGCGCTGAAGAACGATCCGGACGCCCTGACGAAGCTGGACTACTACCACGTGTTCCTCGGCCTGCTCGGGCCCGGCGACGTCGCGGGTCAGCGGCCGACGCAGGAAGGCGCGGACATCAAGGTCACCGGCAAGGATGGCGACATCAAGGTCAACGACACCGCGAAGGTCATCTGCGGTGGCATCCAGGCCGCCAACGCCCGGATCTACATCCTCGACACGGTGCTCGACCCGAACTCGCCGCCGGAGCCGGTCACCCCGACGACGTCGTTCGACGGCACCGGCAAGCCGCTCTCGCCGACGAGCACCACCACGGCGGTCCCGGCGGGCTAGCTGTTCTTCGCGATTTCGGCGCGTAAACGTTCGCTCACCGAACGTTTACGCGCCGAAATCGCTTACAGGCCTAGGTCCTTGCCGATGATCTCCTTCATGATCTCGGTCGTGCCGCCGTAGATGGTCTGGATGCGGACGTCGACGTAGTCACGCGCCACCTTGTACTCGTTCATGTACCCGTAGCCGCCGTGCAGCTGCACGCAGTTGTCGACGACGCGCTTGGCCAGCTCGGTGCACCACCACTTGGCCTTGGACGCCTGGACCGCCGTCAGCTCACCGTCGATGACCGCCCGCAGGCAACGGTCGACGTACTGTTCGGCGATCTCGAGCTCGGTGTCCATCTCGGCCATGACGAACCGGTTGTGCTGGAAGCTGCCGATCGGTTGCCCAAAGGCCTTGCGGTCCTTGACGTACTGCAGCGTGTCGTTGAACGTGGCGCGGGCGCCCGCGACCGCGGCGATCGCGATCGACAACCGCTCCGACGGCAGGTTCTGCATCAGGTGGTAGAAGCCCTTGCCCTCCTCCCCGAGCAGGTTTGCATTCGGCACTCGGACGTTCTCGAAGTGCAGCTCCGCGGTGTCGGCGAAGTGCTGGCCCATCTTGTCCAGCTTGCGCCCGCGGGTGAAGCCCGCCATGTCACGCTCGACGACCAGGAGCGAGAAACACTTGTGTCCCGCTTCGGCATTGGTCCGCGCCACCACGACGACCAGGTCGGAGTTGATACCTGCCGAGATGAACGTCTTGGAGCCGTTGAGGATCCAGTCCTCACCGTCGCGGACCGCCGCGGTCTTGATGCCCGCGAGGTCGCTGCCCGCGCCGGGCTCGGTCATGGCGACCGCGCCAATCAGCTCGCCGGTGATGTAGCCGGGCAGCCACCGTTCCTGCTGCTCCTCGTTGGCCAGGTTGGCGAAGTACGGGCCGACGATGTCGTTCTGCAGACTCAGGCCGGGTGAGGCGGCCCCGTACTTGCTGAACTCCTCGACGATCACGGCATTGAACCGGAAGTCGTCGACGCCGCCGCCGCCGAACTTCTCGGGCAGGTTGAACCCGATCAGCCCGTACTTGCCTGCCGCGATGTAGGCGTCGCGGCCGACGATGCGATCGCTCTCCCACTTCTCGGCGTACGGCGCGCATTCCTTCTCCAGGAACTGCCGGGCCGTCTCCCGCAGTTGCTCGTGCTCTTCTTCGAAGACCAATCGTTTCACAGTCGTTCTCCTACTTCGCTTGCCATACGGGCTGTCTCTTCTCTGCGAAGGCCAGCGGCCCTTCCTTGGCATCCGCCGAGCGCAGCACGGCGCTCATCTCGCGCGTGGTCCTGGTCCACCCGGCCACGTCACCGGTGACGACGCCGTCGTCGATGCCGGCGGCTACGCGCTTGCTCGCCCACACCGCCAGCGGCGCGTTGACCGTGATCCGCTCGGCCAGAGCCAGGGCGGCCTCGACGACGGTGCCGTCGGGTACGACCTGATTGGCCAGTCCCCACTTCAGGGCATCTGCGGCCGACATCGGTTCACCGGTGAACAGCATCTCCATGGCGACCTTGCGTGGTAGCTGGTCGACGATGCGGAACACCCCGCCTGCGGCCGCGATCAGTCCGCGCTTGACCTCCGGCAGCCCGAACTTGGTGCGCTCCTCGGCGATGACGAGGTCGCTGGCCAAGGCGAGTTCGGTGCCACCGCCCAGCGCGGTGCCGTTCACGGCCGCGATGGTCGGCTTGTCGATGACATGCTGCACGTAGCCGGCGAATCCCCACTCCCCGTGTTCGGGATGGTAGATGTTCTCCCGCCGGGAGATGGCCTTGAGATCAGCTCCTGCACAGAAGGATTGGCCCGCACCGGTGATGACTACCGCGCGGACGTCCGGATCGTGCTGGGCTTCGTGCAGCGCGTTGCCGACGCCGATGCTCACGGCAGCGTTGACGGCGTTGCGCGCCTCGGGCCGGTTCAGCGTGACGAGGAGGACGTTGCCCCGCCGCTCGGTGAGAACGGCGCTCGGGGCATCCGTCTGGACTTCAGCGGTCACAGCAGCTCGAGGATGGTGGCGTTGGCCTGGCCGCCGCCTTCGCACATGGTCTGCAGGCCGTACTGAATTCCCTTGTCCCGCATGTGATACAGCATCGTCGTCATGATGCGCGCACCGGAACCGCCGAGCGGGTGGCCCAGCGCGATCGCGCCGCCGTTCGGATTCAGCTTCTTCTCGTCGGCGCCGATGTCCTTGAGCCACGCCAGCGGGACTGGCGCGAACGCCTCGTTCACCTCGAACACGCCGATCTCCTCGACTGACAGACCGGAGCGCTTGAGCGCCTTCTGCGTGGCCGGGATCGGAGCGGTCAGCATGATGACCGGGTCAGCACCCGCCAGCACCGCGGTGTGCACCCTGGCGAGTGGCTTGAGGCCCAACGACTTCGCCTTCTCCGCCGACATGATCAGCAGCGCGGCCGAGCCGTCCGAGATCTGGGAGGCATTGCCGGCGTGGATCACACCGTCCTCCTTGAACGCCGGCTTGATGGCCGCCATCTTCTCGACCGTGCCGCCGCGGCGAATGCCCTCATCCTTGAGTACCGGAGTACCGTCCTGATCCTTGATCGCGACGATCTGGTCATCGAACGCGCCAGAATCCTGTGCGGCGGCTGCCTTTTCGTGCGATCCGAGGGAGAACTGGTCGAGCGCGGTGCGGTCGAAGCCCCACTGCTCGGCGATCATCTCGGCGCCGACGCCCTGGTTCGGAGTCTGGGTGTAGCGGGCGCGGAAGGCCTCCGGGTACGGGTGCCCGCCGTTGGCCAGCGAGGAGCCCATCGGAGTGCGCGACATCGACTCGACGCCACCGGCGACGACGACGTCGTAGTGGCCCGCAACGACACCCGCGGCGGCGAAGTGCACCGACTGCTGACTGGACCCGCACTGCCGGTCCACGGTCACACCGGGCACGCTCTCGGGCCAACCGGCCGCCAAGACGGCGGTGCGGGCGATGTCGAGGGCCTGCTCGCCGGCCTGCATGACGCAGCCCCAGATGACGTCGTCGACGAGCGCCGGATCGAGACCCGTTCGTTCGACCAACCCGTTGAGCACCTGCGCCGAGAGGTCGCCGGCGTGGACACCGGACAGTCCGCCGTTGCGCTTGCCGACCGGCGATCGGACCGCCTCTACGATGACGGCTTCAGCCATGGAACATCTCCTTTGGGTGCGGTTGAATCGGCGCTGAGATAGTTCAGCAACCGGACGATGGTTACCACCGAACCTAGAACAGCAAGTTTACTAGGTCAACCTAGTGGTTTGGTAGGCTCTGCCCAGGATCGACGGCTCTCCTCGGCTCCACATGGTTTACTGAGTTGAACAACCGGCGTGAGCCGGCCGGATCGACCGGGGAGAACCGTTGCCACGCACCACGCCCTTGGCGCCCATGATGGGGGCGGATGCCATCGCGCAGCGGGGCGGCACGGCGATCCGCTCACCGAAGACCGCCGAACTGGTGGCAGGCACGCTGCGCCGCATGGTCGTCGACGGCCAGCTGAAGGACGGCGACTTCCTGCCCAACGAGGCGGAGCTGATGACGCACTTCGGCGTCAGTCGCCCCACCCTGCGCGAAGCGGTCCGCGTGCTGGAGTCCGAACGGCTGGTCGAGGTGCGCCGTGGTTCCCGCACGGGTGCCAGGGTCCGCGTGCCGGGCCCGGAGATCGTCGCGCGGCCCGCGGGACTGCTCCTGGAACTGTCCGGTGCCACGATCGCCGACGTCCTCGTCGCGCGGTCGGGCATCGAGCCGCTTGCCGTGCGACTCCTGGCCGAGACGGCGTCAGCCGCAGCTCTCGACGAGCTGGACGCCATGCTGGCCGACGACATCCCGGCAGGCTGGCAGTCGGGTCGTCTGGCGGAGGCGACCGGTGAGTTCCACCGCCGGATGGTGGAGCTGTCGGGCAACGCCACCCTGACGATCGTCGCGGGCATGCTGCACGAGATCACCGTGCGGCACACGGCATTCGCCATCAAGCAGAACCGCGAAGTCTCGAAGGCCGACTACGACAAGCTGACGCGGTCCTACCGGCGACTGATGACCCTGCTGCGAGCGGGTGACGGCGCAGGCGCGGAGACGCACTGGCGCAAACACCTCGATACCGCGCGGGACCTACTGCTGGAGGGCTTCGAGGACGTCAAGGTCCGCGACGTCATGCAGTAGTAGTGCCGTTGACCGACCAGGTGACGTGGACGGGCACGTCGTCGGCCCACGGCTGACGGGTGACCATGTCGGCGACTCGCACGTACCCGCGCTCGAACTCACCGGTCGCGGCGTCGACCAACCGGTACTCCTGCTGCTGTTTGTGGATGGGCTGCGCATCGAGCAGCACCACCCGCACCTCGCCCGGGTCGAAGTGGCACCGCTCCTGCATCGCGGTGATCAGCTGCTCGTTGTGCATGTGGCCGTCGCCGAAGTTCCATCCGATCGCGGTGCTGCAGAGTCGCTCGCCCTCGGTGACGACGTAGTCGGCTTCGTCGCCGTCCGCCATGGCGCGGTGGACGAGGGTGAACAGCGCCCGGCCGTGGGTGTTCATCGCCCGGAATGCATAGCCGGAGTGCAGCATGACCAACGCCTGCTCCGGGCTGCCGTAGATGCGCTCCACCTGCGACTGCGGCATGCTCGCGATCGCGACCAGCCCGGCGTTGATCTTCGCCTCGGCCGAGGGCTTCATGCACCACTGCGTGGTGTCCCAGTTGCCCGCGTAGTAGCGCATGCCGGGGAGGAAGGAGATCTTGCGCGGGAACAGGTTTCCGAGCGCGACGGTGCCCGCGACGACGGCGAACAGCAGGATCGGCAGCGGGCTGGTCAGATCGCTCAGCCCGATGCCCGAGTGCCCGACGAACAGTGCCAGCACGCTGAACATCATGAACACGTTCCACTCCAGCGGCACCCCCATCGGTATCGCCGAGAGGATGCCGAAGTGGAAGACGAGCATCACGAGGGCGGCGATCGCCGTCGGCCAGCCACCGTGGGAGAAGAACAGCACGAGCGGCACCAAACCCTCGACCGCCGTGCTGAAGTGGGCGACGACCCGCGACACCCGGCCCGGTCGCAGATCGTCGGGGAACTTCTCGAAGAAGGCCCGCTTGAAGGCCTTGGTCCGCACCATCGGACTGTTCGACATCATCGTGGAGATCACGAACGGGAAGTGCTTGTTCAGTTTCGAGGTGGCCGCGCCGATCCAGATGACCAGGCACACCAGCTTCGCGGCGATGATCATGTCGACCCCGCCGAACAGGAAGGCCACCGTGAACGACGCATATACCTCGCCGCGGGCGGCCAGGAAGATCACCTTGTCGCGCAGGCCCGCGACGGCGAGCAGGCCGAGGATCGTCCAGATCTGCCACATCGGCAGGATGCCGACCGTCGTGCCCAGTGCGGCAATGGGTCCGGTGCCATCTGACAGGAGAGCGAACAGCAGAATCACCAGCAGCGCGGCATAGAGCAGGACGTCCGCCGGCGTGCGGGCACTGCCGCGGGTCAGCGGGACGCGGGTCGGCCACGGCGGCAGTCGGATCGTCCCGGGGCGCAGCCAGTAGAGGATCGACCCCATCGGCGGGAAGAAGCGGTTGTTCAAGGGACCGAAGCCACATCCCAGGCCGATCACCTCGAAGAGCATCGTGAAGAGCACGACCTTCTGGAAGACGATCGGCTCGTCGTACCAGGCGGTGACGTCAGTGAACCCATCAATGCCCGTGGTGGACAGCGCGAACAGGGCCCCGCCGAGGACGTACAGCAAGATCTTCACGACGTAGAAGAGGTGCAGCACCACCGGTGTGCCGAACCCGACCTCGGCCCAGTGGCGGGTCAGCGGTCGGATGCGCTCGGCACGGGTGCCCCTGCTCCATTCGGCGAAGTCGACCACCGGTAGGTCGGGCTTGAGGAAGGCCATGCGGGAAGACTAGAACGTGTTCCTGTTTCGCTGGGTGGGTTTCCCCTCCGCGAGCCGCGCTTCACCGTCCTGCACGTCGCCGAGCGTGCAGTTTCATACGCGACGCGCCGCCGTGGACGGATGAAGACGCACAGTCGGCGGGGAGCCGGGTCAGGCTTCCTTCGGCGCCGGCGGCCGGTAGAAGATCGCCAACTGGCCGATTCCGCCGGCCAGCCCGAGTCCAACCGCGATGAGCAGGCCATACCAGCCGTGCAGGTAGTCGTACAGGCCGCTGGTGTGGAACAGCACGTAGTCCAGGCTGACCTTGCCCGCGCCCGTACCGGCGAGCGCGACGGCCGCGACCGCCAGCATCAGGTTGTACTCCCAGCCCTCCTTGACGATGAAGAAGCCGTTGTGGCGATGCACCGTCCAGGCGGCCACCAGCATCAGGGCGACGAAGCCCGCGGCGGGCACCGGGGTGAGCAGTCCGACCGCCAGCCCCAGTCCCGCCCCCATCTCGGTGGTCGCGGCGACGCGAGCGTGGAAGATGCCGGGCTTCATGCCCATGCTGTCGAACCACCCGGCGGTGCCGGCGATGCCGCCCTTGCCGAAGAACTTGTTGTAGCCGTGTGCAGCCATCGTGAGGCCGAGCACCAGGCGCAACACGAGGAGAGCGAAATCGTAGGCAGTCACGTGACAGAATCTAGGGCATCTGTTAACCGGTGCCCACCCCACGCCCTCCGGTCCCCGGCAGCGCCGCCTCGAGACGGGCGACGTAGTCATCCATCCCGTCCGGCCCACCGAGCGCCGAATCGGCGGCGTGCACGCCGAGGCAGATCGTGCCGCCGACGCCGAAGACGACGTGCGTCAGGCCCATCATCGGCGAAAGTCCCGCGAACGCCGTGGCCAGCACCACGGGCGCGCCGCCGAAGCTGAAGTCGGCAGCGCCGCAGTTCACGCTGGAGACCACCGTGTTGCCGGTGACCGCCGCGGGTCGGACACCGGGGTCGAATCTGTCCATCCCCCAACGCAACAGCGGTGCCGGCGTCACGGCGAAGGCCACGTCGGCCGCACGCAGCCCCGGATGCCCGGCCCGCGACCGTCTGGCGGCCAGGTCGTCGGCGATGCGGGCCGCCCGCACGTCCGCAGGCAAGCCCGGGTGCAGGCCCACGCCGACGTTGCCGAAGTGGTTGTACGCCAGATGCGGTGGCGCCTTGGCCATCGGCACCTCGGCACCGAGCGCCGACGGATCGTCGCCGAGTGCGGCCAACCGACCGGACAATGCCGTCGACACGGCGGACAGCACCGCCACCGTCACCGTCGCACCCGACAGATCCGCCCGTCGCCGCACGACGGTGCGCAGGCGGCGCGGTCCCGACGGTCGGTCATTGGTGCGCTGCAGTGGCCGAAGCTCCGCCTGCGCGGGCACGACACCGGCCTCGACGTCGGCCATCAACCGTCGGTGAGCCCTGGCGGCGCGAAAGCCCGCCAACGGCATGGCAAGTGGTCCGTTCGAGGGCGGATGGATCTCGGGCAGCACGACACCGGGCCTGCCGAACATCAGAGCCGCAAGCGCCAACGTGCGACCCCCGCCACCCAGCGCGTGAGAGATCTGAAACACCGCAACGGTTCCCGACCCATCGACGCCCGGCACCCCGACGATGCCGGTGAACACGTGTAGCCGCCATGCGGTGTCCCCGGCGTCCACCTGGTCGGCGATCAGCGTGCAGACCGCGTCTAAGCAGGCCGCCCACGTGCGGTCGTCGAGGTCGTGCACCACGAACTGCGACCGGTCGGCGTCGCGGCGCACCCAGGAGGGATATCCCCACCCGCCCCGATCGTCGATGCGCACCGACAGGTCGGGCCAGCCGCGGGCGCGCGCCTCGAGGTCGCCGAGTGTCTGCGCCAGGTCGGTCGGACCGCCGGCGAATCCGAACATCAGGAACGTGTCGTTGGGGATCTTGTCCGCGAACCAGAAGGTCTGCGCATCGATCGGCGTCAGTCGCTCCTGCGTCATGCGCCCAAGGCTAGGCTGCCGGCATGCTTCCAGCGGCGAGTGTCAACGGGACCGTGCTCGTCACCGGCGCCTCATCCGGTATCGGCGAGGAGATCGCCAGGGAGTTCGATCGGCGCGGTCGCCACGTGGTGCTGGTGGCCCGTCGAGCCGACAAGCTGCAGGCCCTGGCCGCGTCGCTCGGCTCAGCCGACGTGCTGGCCGCCGACCTCTCCAAGGCCGACGACCGCGCCGCCCTGCCCGACCGGGTGGCCGACCTCGGCCTCGTCGTCGACGTCCTGGTCAACAACGCGGGGCTGGGCACGTCCGGCCCCGTCGCTACGTCGGATCCGGTGGCCGAGCTCAACCTCGTCGAGGTCGACGTCGCCGCCGTGGCCGATCTGTGCAGTCGTTTCGTGCCGGGGATGGTGTCCCGCGGCCGTGGCGCCGTGCTCAACGTCGCCTCGGTCGGGGCGTTCGGACCGGTCCCGGGACAGGCGGCGTACGGCGCGGCGAAGGCATTCGTGCTGTCCTACACCCAGTCGCTCGGGCAGGAACTGCAGGGCACCGGCGTCGTCGCCGCGACGCTCTGCCCAGGCCCGGTGAAGACGGAATTCGGTGCGGCGGCGGGGATCTCCGACGCGGACGCCGAGGCGGCCCTGCCGAAGCCGATGTGGGTCAGTGCCGCCGACGTCGCCTCGGCGGCGGTCGACGGGCTGGCCGCCGGCAAGACGGTGATCATTCCCGGCGTCTTCAACAGGGTCGGTGCGGCCGCCTTCAAGATCCTTCCGCGGCGGCTGTTGCTGCCCATCCTGGCGCGCAGCCATCCCGCCCTGAAGAAGGGCTAGTCCCGTCCACCGATGAAGTCGACGATCGCGCGCGCGACGTCGACAGGCTGCTCCAGCTGCATGAAATGCCCTGCACCGTCGATGATCTCGGCGCGGCTGCCCGGCGGCAGCCCGGGCTCCACCCATCGCGTGTAGGCGGCCGAGGCGCAACCGTCGTCGGCACCGTGAAGGTACAGCGTGGGCAACCGCAGCGGCGAGAGCCAGTGCTCGTGTAGCTCGGCGTAGCGCACCGGTGGTTTGCTACCGCGGATGGTCGCCCGGTAGTAGCCCAGAGCCGCGCGCCAATTCCCCGGAGCGCCGATCGCATCGAGCACCAGCGCCACGTCCTCCACCGCGTCGTAGGACGGTGACCACTGCCGCCACAGTCGCGGCACCACCCACGACGCGGAACGCTCTGGGAGCGCTGGCAATTGGAAGTACATGATGTACCAGCTCCGGAGCAGCTGGCGGGGCAGTTGCGCAAGCAGACCGCCGGCGTGCGGCACCTTGCCGCGGAACGTCGCGGCGGGCGGCACCGACATGATGACGGCCTTGGCGAACGGGCTGTCGGGCATCGCCGCCAGACCCGACCCCGCGATCGCTCCCCAGTCGTGTCCGATGAGCACGTCGCGACCGGTCGGGCCGGCCGCCTCGAGAACGCGCAACGCATCGTCCATCAGGGCGCCGACGTGATAGCTGCCGTCGGTCGACGTCGATGACGGCGCGTAACCGCGCATGAACGGCGCGACGACCCGCCAGCCCGCGTCGACGAGCCGGGGCGCCACCTTGCGCCAGCCATGGGCGGTGTCGGGAAAGCCGTGCAGACACAACGCAATCGGCGCGTCATCCGGCCCCCAGGACAGTGCTCGCAGGTGCACGTCGGGGGTGGGGACGTCGAGCCAGCGAGGTTCACTCATGCACGCCGCCTAGACCGGAGTGAACTCGGAGATCAGCCACTTGCCGCCGGTCTTCACCAGTGTGACCTGGACACTGGAGGCCGAACTGGTCGGCGCAGCCGCACCGACAGTCACCGCCTGGTTGACGAACACCAGGACGACGGCCTCGTCGGCGTCCGCAGAGACCGATCCCGCCTTGGGAACCGTTGCCGTCGCGGAGATCTGCTGCTGCTTCGCCCCGGGGATCACGACCTGGTTGATCAGCGACGTGTACGACTCGAGGAACTCACCGGTGAGCAGACCGCGTGCGTCGTTGAGTTGCCGCTCGACCTCGTCCGGCGTGTAGGACAACAGCGAGATCGTGCCCTCGGTCGCCGCGCGCACGGACTCGGCGCGGGCCGTGGCACTCTCGCGCACCGAATTGTCCACGTACTTCAGGTATCCCGCGGCCATGGCCAGGATCAGCGCCAGAGCGGGAAGCAGCCCGTACGCCGCGACCCTGGTCCAGTCGATTCGCGAGCGCAACTCCGGGGTCACGTCCGGCTCGTCGACGACCGGCTCGACCACCGCGTCCGTCGTCTCTTCGCTCTTCTCTTCGCTGGGATCGGTCATGCCACGAACTCCACGTTGGACACCTTGGTGTCATCCTGGACCTTCTGCACCAAGATGCGCATCCGCCAGGCGCGCGGCTGCTGTTCGGGCTGGCCCGCGATCTCCGACTTCACGGTGACGGCCACCAGCACCTCCGCCTGGGTTCCGGTGTCACCGAGTTCGATCGCCGCCTCGGTCACCTCGCCGACCGACTTCGACCTGACCTGCCTGACGACGTCGGCGAACGCGGGTGCGCGCTTCTGGAAGTCGTCGTAGAACGTTCCCGTCGCGGAGTCCAGGATGCGCTGCACGTCACCGTCGATGTTCTCGTAGTCGAGCGTGGTCAGGTTGATCGCGCCCTGGCGTCCGACTTCGAGGAACGTCAGCCGCTGCTGCTCGAGGTGCCTGGACTCATTGGCCCGGTAGCCGAGCCACCCGGTCAGTCCGCCCAGCACCAGCACGGCGACCAGTCCGGCGATGAGCCCAAGCCGGACGTGCGAGATCGCACGGGGCGGGGCAGGCTCGTCGGCCTCATCGCTTTCGACGACATCGCTCTCCAACACGGCGCCCTCGTCGGACTCGTCGCTCTCATCGACCTCGTCGCTCTCGTCGACCTCGGAATCCACCTCGTCGACCGTCGACGCCGGTTCGAGCGGCGCGGAGGGGGCAGCGTCGTCGTCTGCCATGGTTGCTCCTCGGGGGCACTTCGGCCTGGTCGGGCCCGGTGTGGACGTGATCGTGCGGTCCAACGTACGTGCCGCCACCTGGGAGGTCTCCGGCGGCCGCGGGTCGGCGCGGGTGCCCCCCGCAAATCAGGCGTCCCGCACGGCGGCCTCCAAATCAGCGATCACGATCCGCCGCATGCCGAGCATCGCCTTGGTCGCGGCCGTGGCACGGGCGGGAACGCTATCACCGATGAGCTCGAACAACCGCTCGGGGATGACCTGCCAGCTGAGCCCGAAGCGGTCCTTCAGCCAACCGCACTGCGACTCGACGCCGCCGTCGACGAGCCGGTGCCAGTAGTAGTCGACCTCGGCCTGGTCGACGCACCGCACCATGAACCCCACGGCCTCGGTGAACGGGAACTGCGGTCCGCCGTTGATGCCGACGAAGCGCTGGCCGTCGAGCACGAATGTGCCGGAGACCACCTCACCGGGCGTACCGGGTCCCGCTTCGGAGTAGCGCTGGTAGCCCTCGATCGACGAGTTGGGGAACACCGACGCGTAGAACTCCGCGGCGTCTTCGAGTTCGTGATCGAACCAGAGCGCTGGCGTGATCGATGGCATGAGTCATGGCCTCCTTCATCGGGTGTGTCAAGAGGTCAGACCCGCCGTCGCGGCCAAACTCATCGTCATCACGAGGCCCGCGTCGGCGACCGATCTTGGCCTGGGTAACGTGCGGTGATGTCCATTAGCGAGGCGAACAGCACATCGACGACCGTTGAGTTCCGCGGCATGGACGACCTCGCGCTGGTCGCCGACGAGTGGAACCGTGATGGCGAGGCTGACGGGCGGCCGGCGATCCTGATGCTGCACGGCGGCGGCCAGAACCGGCACTCCTGGAAGAACACCGGCCAGATCCTCGCCGACGACGGTTTCCACGTCGTGGCGCTGGACAGCCGCGGCCACGGGGACAGCGACCGCTCGCCGACGGCGAACTACTCGGTGGAGGCGCTGTGCGCCGACACCCAACAGGTGCTCTACCAGATCGGCAAGCGGACGGTGCTGATCGGCGCGAGCATGGGCGGCCTCACCGGCATCCTGGCCGCGCACGAGGCCGGCGCCGAGCTGGTCACCAAACTGGTGCTGGTCGACGTCGTGCCACGCTTCGAGAAGGACGGCAGCGCCCGCATCCGCGACTTCATGTTCAGCGGCGTCGACGGCTTCGAATCGCTCGAGCAGGCCGCCGAGGCGGTCTCGGCCTACCTGCCGCACCGCCCGAAGCCGCGTAGTCCCGAGGGACTGAAGAAGAACCTGCGACTGCGCGACGGCCGTTGGTACTGGCACTGGGATCCGGCGTTCCTCACCAAGCCGGCCGACGATCCGTTCGTGCGGATGGACATGCTCGAGCAGGCCGCCATCAACCTCGACATCCCGATTCTGTTGATCCGCGGCAAGCTGTCCGACGTGGTGAGCGAAGAAGGCGTGCGGGACTTCCTCTCCAAGGTGCCGCGCGCGGAGTTCGTCGAACTGTCCGACGCCGGTCATACCGCGGCGGGTGACGACAACGACGCCTTCACCGAAGTCGTCGTCGGCTTCGTGAATCGCTGAGCAGCACCATGGGATTCAACTTCCTCGACCAGCCCGAGCTGCCGGCTCCCCAGGTGACCGAGGCTCAGGCCCAACAGCTGCTGTCGACGCACTACGGCCTCACCGCGCGGACGGAATCGCTGGGAAGCAACCAGGACAAGAACTTCCTCGTGTACGACGCCGAGGAGCGACTGCTCGGCGTCCTCAAGATCGCCAACCCCGCGTTCACCGCGGTCGAACTCGCGGCGCAGGACGCTGCGGCCGTCGCGATCGCCGAGGCGGACCCGACGCTGCGGGTGGCGGTGCCACTGCCGAACCTCGCGGGCGACGTGTCCACGGCCGTCGACGATCTGCTGGTCGGGACCGTCCACGTCCGGCTGCTGCAGTTCCTGTCCGGCGGGACGCTCGTCGACGCGGGCTACCTGGCGCCCGCGGTCGTCGCGGGGATGGGCGCGCTGGCTGGCCGGGTGAGCCGTGCGCTGGCCGACTTCCGGCATGCGGGCCTGGACCGCGCACTACAATGGGACCTTCGGTACGGCAACGACGTCGTGCACCACCTCGTCGCGCACGTCGAGGACCCAGCTGAACGCGACCGGCTTCTCACCGTCGCCGACGACGCCTGGGCCCGGATCGCTCCGCTGACCGACGAACTGCCCTGCCAGGCCGTGCATCTCGATCTGACCGATGCCAACGTCGTCGCCTCCGGTAGGCCGCGGCGCCCGGATGGGATCATCGACTTCGGCGACCTCTCGGACACCTGGGCGGTCTCCGAGGCCGCCATCACGCTGTCGTCGGTGCTGGGCCACCCTGGTGCCGGACCGACGTCGATCTTGCCGGGTATCAAGGCCTTTCACGAAGTACGGCCGCTGAGTGTCGCCGAGGCCGATGCGCTTTGGCCGCTGCTGGTGCTGCGCACCGCCGTGCTCATCGTCAGCGGAGCGCAGCAGGTCGTCCTCGATCCCGACAACGAGTACCTGACCGACCAATCCGATGACGAGGTTCGGATGTTCGAGCAGGCCACCTCGGTGCCGCTCGACGTGATGACGGCCCTCATCCGCGCCGAGCTCGGCTTCCCGGACGACGCCGCCCCCGTGCGCGGTGTCCTGATCCCCGGGCTGGATGCGGCGTCGGTGCGGACCCTCGACCTGTCCGCCACCTCCGACGCCTACGACACCGATGTGAAAGGTGTTGGCGTGCCGTCGTTTCAGGACGATCTGGCACGGTCGGCGATCGCCGGGGGCGCGTCGCTCGTCGTCACCCGCTTCGGTGAACCGAACCTGACCCGCGCGCCGCTGCTGAGCATGGATTCGCCCGACGTCGTCGCGACCGGTCTGTCCCTGTGGCCACGTGAGGCCGTCACGTTGGTGGCGCCGTGGTCGGGAGAGTCTCTTCCCTCGGATGACGGATTCACGCTGCGTGGCGCCGAATACGAGTTGACCGTCAGCGGTGCGCCGAACGCCGATCGACTCGAGGCGGGTGCGCCGCTTACGACGCTGGCCGCGGGAACGTGGAGCACGGTGAGCGTGCGGCCGGTCGGCGCCCCGGTGGCACCCGTGTTCACGACGGCCGAGCTGGCACCCGGATGGCTGGCGCTGTCGCGGGACCCGCGACCGTTGCTCGGTCTGCCGGAGGTTGCGGATACCGCGGCCCGAGATCTGTTGGCACGTCGCGATGAAAGCTTCGCCAGGGTGCAGGAGCACTACTACGCCGATCCGCCGCAGATCGAGCGCGGTCGCCGCCACTACCTGATGTCCACCGCAGGCCGGGTGTACCTCGACATGGTCAACAACGTCGCGGTGCTCGGCCATGCGCATCCCCGGATAGCCGAGGCCGCCAGCCGTCAGCTGCGCAGGCTGAACACCAACTCGAGGTTCAACTACGAGGCGGTCGTCGAGTACAGCGAGCGTCTCGCGGCCACGCTGCCCGACCCGTTGGACACCGTCTTCCTGGTCAATAGCGGTTCGGAGGCAAGCGATCTCGCGCTGCGCCTGGCGATCGCGGTATCCGGTCATCGCGATGTGATCGCGGTCGGCGAGGCGTACCACGGGTGGACGTACGCGACCGATGCGGTGTCGACGTCGACCGCCGACAACCCGAATGCACTCAGCACCCGACCGGACTGGATCCATACGGTGGAGTCGCCCAATAGTTTTCGCGGAACGTACCGGGGCGCCGACGCGGTCCGGTACGCACCCGACGCGGTGGCCAAGGTCGCCGAACTGGTCGCGGCCGGTCGGCCACCTGCGGGGTTCATCTGCGAATCGGTGTACGGCAACGCCGGTGGCATGGCCCTACCCGACGGGTATCTGCAGCAGGTGTACGCGGCCGTCCGCGAGGCCGGTGGCTTCGCCGTCGCCGACGAGGTCCAGGTCGGCTATGGCCGTCTCGGCGAATGGTTCTGGGGATTCGACCAGCAGCAGGTGGTGCCCGACATCGTGTCGGTCGCCAAGTCGACGGGCAACGGCTATCCGCTCGGCGCGGTGATCACCAGCCGGGCGATCGCCGAGGCGTTCAGCACGCAGGGGTACTTCTTCTCGTCGACCGGCGGCAGTCCGCTGTCGTGCGCGATCGGCATGACCGTGCTCGACGTGCTGCGCGACGAAGATCTCCAAGGCAACGCGTCGCGGGTGGGCGGACATCTCAAGGCCGAGCTGCTGGCCCTGCGCGAGAAGCATCCGATCATCGGCACCGTGCACGGGATGGGCCTCTACCTCGGCGTCGAGATGGTCCGCGATCAGGTGACGCTCGAGCCCGCCACCGAGGAGACCGCGGCTATCTGCAACCGCATGCTCGACCTCGGCGTCGTCATCCAGCCGACCGGCGAGCGCCAGAACATCCTCAAGACCAAGCCGCCGCTGTGCCTGGACATCGCGGGCGCCGACTTCTACGTCGCGACGCTGGACCGGGTACTCACCGAGGGCTGGTAACCCCCGCCCCCTCCCCCTCCCGTCCCCCTCCCCCCGCGAGCGCGCGTGTCTGTCCCCGACACGCCGCATGAAATTCGGAGTTTGCGCACGGTCGTCGGGCTCTCAGCCTCGATCTCCGGCTCGGAGGCCGATTCCCTGCCGCCATAATGAGCCGTGCCGTTGACCACGATCGCGATCTACGTCCTCATCGCCGTAGCCGTGACCGAGGCCGTCGTCATTCTGCTGATGCGCCGACGGGTCACCGCGCGCGACGACGAGCTGGCCGAACTTCAGCGCAGGCTCGACACGCGCACCAATTTGATCTCCGGCGGGCGTGAGGCCGTCAAGACCGTCTGGCAGACCGCCAACATCCTGCGCAAGGAGGGGTTGGGCGCAGCCGTTCGGTCGAACATCGAGGACCTCGCCGACTGGGCGGCGGTCGAACGGCCCGACCTGGCGCGGCTGGCACCGAACGGGCGGGTCGCCATCGTCTTCTCCGACATCGAGGGGTCGACCGCACTCAACGAACGCATCGGCGACCGGGCCTGGGTCCGACTGATCGACCGACACGGCAAGATGGTCAGCCGTCACGTCAGACGCCATTCCGGCCACATCGTCAAGAGCCAGGGCGACGGCTTCATGATCGCCTTCGCCCAACCGGAGCAGGCCATCGACTGCAGCGTCGACGTCCAACGCGAACTGACGAAGCAGCGCAACGGAATTCGAGTGCGGATCGGCATCCATGCGGGCAAGTCCGTCCGTCGCGGCGATGACCTGTTCGGCCGCAATGTCGCCATGGCGGCCCGGGTCGCCGCAGCAGCCGACGGCGGCCAGATCCTGGTGAGCGAGTCCGTCCGCGACGCGGTCGGCGACGACATCGACTTCGACGAGGGCCGCGACCTCGAGCTCAAGGGTTTCAGCGGCACTCACCGCCTGTATGCCGTGACCTCGTGAATGGCCTACTCGGCCGACTCGGACTCCGCCAGCCGCTGATGGAGCTTCGCCCGAATGTCGTCGGGTGTGTAGGCATTTCGCTTGCGTTGATCGCGCGCGACCAGCGCACCGCCCGCGACGACTCCGGCGACGCCTGCCAGCCCGACCCACTTCCAGATGCCTCGCATGGTCCTAGTCTGCCTAAGCTGCCCTGGTGAATGCGAACACGGTGACGCTCGAACGCGCGCTGGCCGAAACTCGGACCGGCGACATCTGGCTGTTCCGCGGCGACTCGGGACCGGACCGGGCCATTCAGACCATGACCAACGCGCCCGTCAATCACGTCGGGATGACCGTGGCGATCGACGACCTACCGCCGCTGATTTGGCACGCAGAGCTCGGCGACAAGCTGGAGTGCCTCTGGAGTGGTGGCACCCACCGAGGTGTGCAACTCAACGATCTGCGCCAAGCGGTCGAACGATGGATGCTCACCTACGGGCAGCGGTGCTGGTTGCGACAGATGACCCCGTATGCCAGCCGCGTACAGGAGGACGCGCTACTGCGCGTCATCGCGCGGATGGACGGCACCGCGTTTCCCACCACCGCGAAGCTCACGGCGCGATGGTTTCGCGGTCGGGTGCCGACGGTGGCCGACTGGACGCGCGGTATTCCCATCCTGGACGACCAGGTGAAGAAGGCCGCCCGCAAGAAACTGGCGGAGCGCCGCGAGGTCGGACTGGAGACCGCCTACTGTGCCGAGACCGTCGCCGTCACCTATCAGGAGATGGGCCTGCTCGCCACGGACAAGGATATGAACTGGTTCGACCCCGGAAAGTTCTGGAGCGGCGACACGCTCCCCCTCGCGCCGGGCTACAGGCTCAGCGACGAGATCTCCGTCGTGCTGTGACGGCCGGGCATCCCGTAGCGTCGAACCATGTACCGGACCGTTGCGGCGTTGGCCGCCATTGCAGTCGCGCTCGCCGGCTGCACCGCAAACGGTGACGGGTCCTCCACCTGCCGGGACTTCGTCGGCATGAGTCAGGACGAGCGGGCCGCGACGGTTGCCCGAATGCTGAAGGAACGCAACGGTCTGAACTCGTCGACCTCCGAAGTACAGGCGACGGCGCAGCGCACCTTGGCGTTCTGCGGCAAGGACGGCAATCTCGACAAGCCCGTCGGTGACGCAAAGTGACTCGCTAACTGGTACCCGCTGGCCGTTCATCCGGTGATACCACTTCGGCTGCGCCCGTCCACCGATCGCTCGCGCCGGTGTGAATGGCGGCCGCCGCCTCGGCTGACTCGCGATCGGGGTGGGGCGGTTCGATCTGCTTGCGCTCGCCGTCGACGACGTGCACGACCATGAATCCGCGATCGGTCTGCTCGACCTCGACGGTGAAGGATTCCGGGGTTCCACTGGTTGTCATGTCCGTGACTACCCGTGACGCAGATCACCAAACCGTCGAGTTGGCCTCGCGACTCAAGGGTCTCGGCGTCGCCGCGGCCTATTCGTCGCAGCAGTCGGCCTGCGGCGTCGGACAACATGTTTCGCCTCGCCAGGCACCTACGCCTTCCCGCATGGCGATGCCCGCGATGACGATGGCTGCAACCGGGTCTGCCCACGCCCAGCCCAGCAAGCCATTGAGCAACAGGCCGATCAGCAGCACCGCCGACAGGTAGGTGCAGAGCATGGTCTGCCTCGAATCGGCCACCGCCGACAGCGAGCTCAGTTCGCGACCGGTCCGGCGCTGCGCCAGAGACAGCACCGGCATGATCACCAGACTGACTGCGGCAAGGGTGATTCCGACCGCCGTGTGCCGAGCCTCACCGAGGCCCGCCAGCGAACGGACCGACTCGACCGAGACGAACAGTGCCAGTCCGAAGAACGACAGCGCGATGACCCGCAGCGCGACCTTCTCGCGCGCCTTTGGATCCTTGGCCGAGAACTGCCATGCCACCGCCGCCGCGGACGACACCTCGATCACCGAGTCCAGCCCGAAACCGATCAGCGCCGTCGAGGACACGCGGGTGCCCTCGCCTAGGGCGATGACGGCCTCGATGACGTTGTAGGTAATCGTCGCGGCGACCAACAGGCGGATCCGGCGGGACAGCACGTGCCGTCGCTCAGCCGTCGGACCGAGGTTCACGACCATCAGGGACAGCCCTGCTCGACGCAGCAGGCCGGGTCGACCACGAGCACCAGCCCGACGAGGTCGTCCAGCGCATGACGGATGCGCGGATCGGCCAGCTCGTAGCGACTGCGACGCCCATCGCGCTTCGCCACGACGAGACCGCAACCACGAAGGCAGGCAAGGTGATTTGACACGATTTGCCGCGAGACACCCATGCTCTCAGCCAGCTCGGACGGATAGTGTCCACCGTCGCGAAGTCGCAACAGGATCAGGGCACGTGTCGCATCGGACAATGCGTAACCGAAGCGCGCCAGCGCGTCGCGTTCCACCAAACTCTGCACGAGAAGGATAGTACAGCCAATGCTGAATTCAGCCAACGATGGATCGTGGGCAAGGCTGCTGACGTGACCGGACGATGAGCAGACCCCTAGACCGGGCAGCGGAACCGTCACAGCCGGGGCGTCGCCGCCGACGGGTGTGCAATACCCCCGATGGGCATCGTCGAACGGCTCCGCAATCTCAACGGAAGGCGGACTTGGTAGTCAGCCCCAGCCGTGACGGATGCATCATTGGACCATCTTTTGGAGACCCGCGCAGCACTTTCGCCATCGTCTAGCTACGGACCGACCTTCGCTCGCCAGGCCACCGGTCCAGGGACTTCATCTTTCAATTGCAGGAAAGGCAACGACCCGGGTGGTCCCGCTCACCACGGACGCTGCCACCGATAGGCCTGCCTGGACCCGCGCCCGGTCCGCCGCGGCGGCGCGTCGAGAGCACCGGGCAAGACGCCGGCCAATACCTGCTCGACGTGCCAGCGGAAGCCCGAGCGTGGGCCCCGCCAGGTGCGCAACCGGACGGGCATCAGCATGATGTCGAGCACTCGGCTGATCTGCCGACGCCTACCGCGATACCTCGTGAAGAAGCGGTACCCGATGCACACGGCGGCCAGCACCACGGCGATCCAGAGAGTTGCCGCCAACAGATAGATCACCTCGATTGCGGCCATAACGACGAGCGTTCCTCGTCGCAGTCGCGTCGAGGTCACGGCGGAGCCTCACCTCGGCCACTAATGGCCTCCGGGGAATTCCGTCGGGCGATGCGCCGCGGCAGCCGGCCCGCCGACGACCACATGCGCTCGACTGTGGGCCCCATGGACCGCCCACCGAGGGAAGCACCCGCATCGACGACCGGACGGTCGCCTATTTGGAAGTCGGGGACCCCCGGCGGGGCCCACCGCACCTTCGAGTCGTGGGCGGCGGACCTAGCGGTGTTGGCCGGCTACTTCGAAGCGCGAATGTTCGCGGTGACCGGGTGGTCCGTGGGTGGGCCGTGGGCACTCGCCGCGGCGGCCTATCTGGAGCCCGCGCGCCTAGTCCATGTCGCCTGCATCGCGGGCGGCAACTATGGAACGTTTGGCCCGAACTGGGCCGCGAAGCACCTGAATGGCGCCGACGCGCTGGGCGGTCGGCTTGCGCTTCACTTCCACGCGGGCTTCCGTCTCATGTACGAAGTTGTTGGCATGAGCGCCAAACACTTCGGGAGGCGCTACGCGGAGGCGATCCAGAAAGCCGTCAGCGCCTCGGATCGAGACGTGCTGGCCGACGAGAGGGTGTTCGACGCATTCTTGGCGGCGAGCCAAGAGTGCTTCCGGCAGGGCGCAGATGGACTGGTGCTCGATGCCACGATGCTCTACGCCGCATGGCCTTTCGACATGACCGTGGTGCAGCGCCCGGTGCACTTCTGGCAAGGCAGCGCGGACACCCTGGTTCCCGAGATCATCAACCGGCGTGTGGCGGACGAGACGCCGGGAGCCGTCTGGCATCCGGTCACCGGTGGTGGCCACTTCATTGCCGTAAGTCACGCCGACGAGATCCTCGCGGCGGCCGCCCAAGATCTCGCGCGAGGATGACATGTCGGCCATCGACTGCCGCGCTGCGGAGCAGTCGGCTTGCCCTTGACTACACGTCGAAGTGGTACTCCACCACGTCGCGATGCAATGCGTACTCCGCGATGAGATGTCGCCCGCCAGCCGGTCTGAACTGACATGAACATGCTCATCATCGCAGGCCACGTCGAAGTGCCAAGCGGCCAGCGCGACGCCTTCGTAACCGGAATGCAAGATCTGATTGCACGTGCACGACGGGCGCCGGGCTGCCTCGACGTAGCCATCACCCCCGACCCCTCGGACCCCTGCCGGGTGTACAACTACGAGCGCTGGGAATCGTGGGACCACGTACAGGCGTGGCGAGCAGTGGCACATGCGCCTGACATCGGGATACCCATGGTTGCGGACGACGTGCAAGCCTACGAGATCGCCGCCGTTCGGCCGCCCTTCGACTGAGGTGTCATGTGAACGCCAGTTTCAGATGGTGCGGCGGTTCCTTGGGCCGTCCTACGCGGTCGACACCAACGGCTCAGTCGGTAGCTAGTCGACGCGCCAACTCTGGGTGTCAGTGGCGGTAAGTATACCTAGGCTGGCTATGCTTCGCCGATGCGAGAATCAGTAACGGTGCACATGGACGCACCGGCGGAGGACATCTGGAATGTGGTTGCCGATGTCCGCAACACCGGCCGGTTCTCCCCAGAGACGTTCGAGGCCGAATGGCTAGACGGAGCAACCGGACCCGCTGTCGGGGCGCGTTTTCGAGGACACGTCAAACGAAACGAAATCGGCCCCGTGTACTGGACGACTTGTCGGGTGACCGCCTGCGAGCCAGGGCGAGAGTTCGGCTTCCAAGTACTGCTCGGCAACAAACCAGTCAACAACTGGCACTACCGATTCAGTCCCACGCCGACTGGCACGGACGTCACGGAGTCGTTCTGGGTCAAGGACTTTGGGATGCCGCATATCCTCCAGTTCTTACTCGGCGAGCTACGTCGCAGGCGAAACATCCGCGACATGACGACAACCTTGGAACGAATCAAAGCGGTCGTCGAGCCGAACTAGCCTGACCGCCGAGACGCGTCCTCACTGAACATTCGGGAAACGTCAACGTGTTACTCGTCGAAGATCCGACCTTCGCCACCCTGCGTCCACCAGCTCGCGTAGCGCCGTCGCAGTGGCCTCGCGGCCCCCCACCGTGCGGCCCAGTTTGACCGGCCGTGGCCCTCGTTCCGTGGCCCGACGCCAATGACCGTACGCGACAGGCAGCAAGCGACCTCTACGCAGAATTCAGCGCGTACCCCTTGCGCACCGGGGAGAGCGAATCAGGCGCTGACGGGCCTACCTACACGTTGAAGCGGAACTCCACTACGTCACCGTGTCGATGAACGTCACCAGTCATGCACGAGCGGACGCGACGTCTAAGGTTGCCTTCATGACGCACGCCGTCGTCAGGCGCCGCTACACGGAGGTGTCCGACGCGTACACACGGATGTTCTGCGCCGTCACTCACGTCCATCCTGACGATCTCCGGTTCCTCGAACGGCACTTCGGACGATGTGCCGGGACGATTCTCGATGCCGGCTGCGGACCTGGCCACCTGACCGGATACTTGACGGATCTCGGGCTCAAGACAATCGGGATCGATCTGGTACCTGCGTTCATCGAAAGCGCCCGCGCGAACTGGCCCGAGGTCGAGTTCTCTGTCGGCTCGATGTGCTCGCTCGACCTGCCGGACGGTTCCCTCGGCGGGATCCTCGCTTGGTACTCCCTGATCCACTGTGAACCCGGCATCGTCGGAGACGTTCTCCGCACATTCCATACGGCGTTGTCCGACAACGGAACTCTCGTGGTCGGCTTCTTCGAAGGCGAGGACGTCGAGCCCTTCGAGCACAAGGTCACAACCGCCTATCGCTGGCCCGTCGACGAGATGTCAGCGACGCTGTCAGCGGCGGGGTTCGTAGTGGTAGATCGCCTACGACGACCAGGTACAGATGAAGTCAGACCGCACGCCGCTCTCGCCCTGCGCGCCCGGTGACGCCGAGACGTTGAACGGGAATTCGCCTAGACGTTGAACCGGAACTCCACCACGTCACCGTCGGCCATCACGTAGTCCTTGCCCTCCATGCGCACCTTGCCCGCCGACTTCGCCGCGGCCATCGACCCGGCGGCCACCAGGTCGTCGAAGGAGACGATCTCGGCCTTGATGAAGCCCTTCTCGAAGTCGGTGTGGATGACCCCGGCGGCCTTGGGTGCGGTGTCCCCGCGATGAATGGTCCAGGCGCGCGACTCCTTGGGCCCTGCAGTGAGATAGGTCTGCAGCGCGAGCGTATGGAAGCCGGCCCGCGCCAGCGCATCCAACCCCTTCTCGGTCTGACCGATCGACTCCAGCAGCTCGGCCGCCGACTCGTCGTCGAGTTCCTGAAGCTCGGCTTCGATCTTCGCGTCGAGGAACACCGCATCGGCGGGCGCGACCAGATCGCGTAGTTCGGCCTTGCGGGCCTCGTCGGTGAGCACCGACTCGTCGGCGTTGAAGACGTACAGGAACGGCTTGGTGGTCATCAGGTTCAACTCGCGCAGCACCGAGACGTCGACACCCGCCGCGAACAGCGTGGTGCCCCCGTCGAGCGTCGCCTGCGCAGCCACCGCCGCCTCGTGAATCGGCTTGCGATCCTTGTTGTTTCGCGCCTCCTTCTCCAGGCGGGGCACGGCCTTCTCCAGCGTCTGCAGATCAGCCAGGATCAGCTCGGTCTCGATGACCTCGATGTCGGACTTGGGGTCGACCTTGCCGTCGACGTGCACGACGTCGTCATCGGCGAACACCCGGACCACCTGGCAGATGGCGTCGCATTCGCGGATATTGGCCAGGAACTTGTTGCCGAGCCCCGCCCCCTCCGACGCCCCCTTCACGATGCCCGCGATGTCCACGAACGTCACCGGTGCGGGCACCGTCTTCTCCGACGAGAAGATCTTGGCCAGCTTGTCGAGCCGCGGATCGGGCAGCGCGACCACGCCCTCGTTCGGCTCGATGGTGGCGAACGGGTAGTTGGCGGCGAGTACGTCATTGCGCGTCAACGC
Source organism: Mycolicibacterium sp. TUM20985 (assembly GCF_030295745.1). Classification (NCBI taxonomy): domain Bacteria; kingdom Bacillati; phylum Actinomycetota; class Actinomycetes; order Mycobacteriales; family Mycobacteriaceae; genus Mycobacterium; species Mycobacterium antarcticum. Next base: position 1,288,163 of record NZ_AP027291.1, on the reverse strand, counting down.
GTTGAAGAGCGTTGACTTGCCGACATTGGGTAATCCGACGATTCCGAGGTTGAGGCCCACGGATTGGATAGTCTAGGCGCCTCGCTCGGGCACGACGGCGCGTGCTGTCACCGCGCTTCGCGCGATTGCCGGTACGGTCGACGTGTGTCAGGACTGCGCGGACGGTCGGCGGTGGCCGCCGACCATCGATCGGCGCTGCCTCGCGTCCCCGGAATCCCCTGGTGGGCGGCCGCGATCGTGGCAGTCGTCGTCACCGCCCTGGGCGTCGCCTACGACGCTGGAAGCGGCAGCGACGCACTCGGTGCGGTGTTCGCAACGTGCTACGTCCTCGGTTGCGTGGCCGCGGTCGTCGCGGTGCGGCAGTCGGGAATCTTCACCGCGGTGATTCAGCCGCCGCTGATTCTGTTCGTGGCCGTGCCGTTCGCGTACTTCGTCATTACCGGCAGCACGTTCACCGGCATCAAGGACACGCTGATCAACTGCGGCTACCCGCTGATCGAGCGGTTCCCGCTGATGTTCTTCACCTCCGCGACGGTGCTGCTGATCGGCATGATCCGGTGGTACCTGGGCGCCGCGGCGCGTCGGGCGACACCGAAGGACACCGACGCGACGCTCGACGCGCCCGAAGAGGTACCCGCAACCGCAACCCCCAAGGAGAGCGGCGCGGGCACCAAGCCGCGCCGCAGCAGCCGCACCGCGACCACACGCGCCGCCGCGACGGCCGCTACCGCGGGGAAGGCGGCAGCCAGCGCCATGGACGACGAGTCGCCACGCGCACCACGTCGGAACCCGCGCCCGCCGGGCTCCGGCGCGCAACGGTCGGCGGGCGCGGCAGCGGGTACGGGTACGGGTACGGGTTCGCGACGCTCGCGGCATTCCCGTCCACCGGAGACCGAACTCGACGAGCCCGCGGGCAGCCGGCCGCGACGGCGCAACACCCCTCCGGTCGATCCACCCGCCGAGCCGCGGCGCCGCCCACGCCCACGCTCGGGCGAACCGCGCGACCGTGACCCCCGCGATCGCGACCGCGACCGCGATCGTGATCGCGAACCTCGGGATCGTCGGCCCTTGCCTCCGCTCGACCGTAGGAATGGCCCGCGCGAGCGACCGCAGGAGCGCTACGACCGGCCGGAACGCGCACCGCGGCGGCCTCGGTCAGCGGACTACGAAGCCTACGATCCCCCGCCGAGCAACCGGACCAACGGCAGCAATGGCACACACCACCCGGTGTCGCGCGTGCGTTACCGCGGGGCAGACGAAGGCGAGTCGCGGACCGAGCACCGCACGACGCCGCGTCGGCCCCGCCACTCGGCGCCCGACTCCTGGGAGTACGACGTCTAGAGCGGCGGCGTCTACGCGTTGCGCTTGGGGCGGATCGCGCGCGGCAGCGTGAACACCAACGTCTCGTTGGCGGTCGTCACGGGCTGCACCGTGCCGTAGCCGTACTCGGCGAGCCGATCCAGCACCCCGCGCACCAGCACCTCGGGCACCGAGGCGCCGGAGGTCACCCCGACGGTCGTCACGCCGTCGAGCCACGTCGGATCGATGTCCTCGGCGTAGTCGACTAGGTGCGAAGCGTTCGCGCCCGCGCCGAGCGCCACCTCCACCAGCCGCACCGAGTTCGACGAGTTGCGCGATCCGACCACGATCACCAGCTCGCACTCCGGCGCCATCGCCTTGACGGCGACCTGCCGGTTCTGGGTGGCGTAGCAGATGTCGTCGCTGGGCGGATCCTGCAACTTGGGGAAGCGCTCCCGTAGCCGCTTGACCGTCTCCATGGTCTCGTCGACGCTCAGCGTGGTCTGCGAGAGCCAGATGACCTTGTCCTCGTCACGCACGACGACCTTGTCGACCGACTCGGGGCCGTCGACCAGCTGGACGTGGTCGGGGGCCTCACCCGCGGTGCCGACGACCTCCTCATGGCCTTCATGGCCGACGAGCAGGATGTCGTAGTCGTCGCGGGCGAAGCGCTTGGCCTCGTTGTGCACCTTGGTCACGAGTGGGCAGGTGGCGTCGATGGTGGTCAGGTTCCGCTCGGCAGCCTCGACGTGCACGGTCGGGGCGACACCGTGGGCGGAGAACACGACGATGGACCCCTCGGGCACCTCGTCGGTCTGCTCGACGAACACGGCGCCCGCCTTGGCCAGCGTCTCCACGACGTAGCGGTTGTGGACGATCTCGTGCCGGACGTAGACGGGAGCCCCGTGTTGCTCGAGGGCCTTCTCCACGGTCTCGACGGCGCGGTCGACGCCGGCGCAGTAGCCACGCGGCTCGGCGAGCAGGACCCGCTTGCCCTCGGTGGGCGCCACGACGGTGCGGGTGGCGCCCGGCATACCCATGTTGATCGTCGGCGGCATGACTCCCAGGGTACGTACCCGAGGCCTTCCGATACCACTTGCGGGACCACCCGAGGCGCGCGCCCGTACTCTGGCACCCATGGCTACCGCACCTTATGGAGTCCGCCTGCTGCTGGGAGCGGCCGTGACCGCGCTCGATGAAACGCGCAGGCTGCCGCAGACCATCATCACCTACCCGATGACCATCGTCAGCCAGGTCGCGCACCTCGTCATGAAGATGCAGCAGGACGTCGCCGACCTGGTCATCAGGGGTGATGAGACGCTGGACCAGCTATTCCCACCGAAGGATGAGCAGCCGGAGTGGGCGATCTTCGACGAGGACGACGCCGACGCCGACGGAGACTCCGATGTCGACGACGATCAGTCACCCCGCAACGGTGAACGCCTGACCGAGGGCAGGTTCGCGCTGTACAGCACCGGCGAGCCCGAGACCCGCGAGGATCGGCCCCCGAGCAAGGTCACAGCGGCGGCCGTACCCGGCGTCGTGGCCGAGCTGGACTACGAGTCGTTGACGCTGGCCCAGTTGCGGGCCCGGTTGCCGTCGCTGAAGGTCGGCGATCTCGAGGCGCTCCTGGCGTTCGAGGAATCCACCAAGTCGCGCGCGCCCTACCAGACGCTGCTGGCCAACAGGATCACCCGCGCGACCGCCAAGTGACCACCCCGCTGTGACCGAACCCGCCCAGGGCAAGTCTCCCGACAATCCGTGGCCGGTCCGCTCCGTCGCGATGATGGTCAAGGACTGGATCGATCGCCTCGGCACGGTGTGGGTCGAGGGGCAGATCGCCCAGATGAACGTCAGGCCCAACTCCTCGACCGCCTACATCACGCTCCGTGATCCGGCCGCGGACATGTCGCTGCAGATCACCTGCCCGCGCGATCTGGTGCACAACGCGCCGGTGAAGCTCGCAGAAGGCACCCAGGTGATCATGCACGGCAGGCCGACCTTCTTCGTCGGTCGCGGGTCCTTCTCGCTGCGGGTGAATCAGATCCGGGCCGTCGGCATCGGCGAACTGCTGGCCCGCATCGATCGGCTGCGCAAGCTGCTCGACGCCGAGGGCCTGTTCGATCCCCGCCTCAAGCGCCCGATCCCGTTCCTGCCCGCCACCGTCGGCCTCATCACGGGGCGCGCCTCGGCCGCCGAACGCGACGTCATGTCCGTCGCCGAAACACGTTGGCCTGCGGTTCGTTTCGCCGTCCGCAACACCATCGTGCAGGGACCCAGCGCGGTCGCGCAGATCGTCGGCGCACTCCGCGAGCTCGACGCAGATCCCGACGTCGACGTCATCGTGCTCGCCCGCGGCGGCGGCAGCGTCGAGGATCTGCTGCCCTTCTCCGACGAGACATTGTGCCGCGAGATCGCCAAGTGCTCGACACCGGTGATCAGCGCGATCGGACACGAACCCGACAACCCGCTCTGCGACCTCGTCGCCGACGTGCGGGCCGCCACCCCGACCGACGCGGCCAAGCGGGTGGTGCCGGACGCCGCGGCGGAGCAGGCGCTGGTGGCGGAGCTGTGCGGCCGCAGCGCCCGAGCTCTCCGCAACTGGGTGCACCGGGAACAGCACACAGTCAGCCAGCTGCGGACCCGTCCCGTGTTGGCGCAACCGCTGGCGGCGCTCGCCGCCCGGGCGGACGAGATTCACCGCGCCAGAGCGACCGCCCGCCGCGACGTCGTCCGGCTCGTGGAGGCCGAGGGCCGTAGCGTCGCGCACCTGTCCGCCCGGCTCGTGACACTGGGACCGGCGGCCACGCTGGCGCGGGGGTACGCCGTGGTCCAGGTCGCGTCGGGCGACCGGGCCGTGCTCAGGTCGACGAACGACGCGCCCGCGGGCACCCGACTCCGGATCCGCGTCACCGACGGCGCCATCACCACGATCAGCGAGGGATCAGATGAAGCCCATTAGTCACATGGGGTACGAAGAATCCCGCGACGAGCTGATCGAGGTGGTGCGCCAACTCGAGCAGGGCGGACTGGACCTCGATGCCTCTCTCAAGCTCTGGGAAAGGGGCGAAGAGCTGGCCAAACGGTGTGAGGAACACCTCGCCGGCGCGCGGGAGAAAGTGGAGAAGGCGCTGGCCGCCCGCGATGACGAAGAAGCTTGAGAACGAACCCACCTGACGCTCGGCAGGTCGAAACTGCAACACGTTTCAGTTATCCTCATCGCATGGGTGATCCAACACTGACAACCGATCTGGGCCGCGTGCTGGTGACCGGCGGTTCCGGTTTCGTCGGCACCAACCTGGTGACTGAGTTGCTCGACCGGGGTCACGCGGTCCGTTCCTTCGACCGGGTGCCGTCTCCGTTGTCCCCACGTGACGGGCTTCAGACGGCCGTCGGGGACATCACCGCTGCCACCGACGTGGCACGCGCCGTCGAGGGCATCGACACCGTCATCCACACCGCTGCCGTCATCGACCTGATGGGCGGCGGTTCCGCACCGGCTCGCGAGCGCAGTTTCGCCGTCAACGTCGGCGGCACCCAGACCCTGGTGCGGGCAGCGCAGGCCGCAGGTGTGAAGCGGTTCGTCTACACCGCGTCCAACAGCGTCGTCATGGGCGGTCAGCGCATCACCGGAGGTGACGAGACACTGCCCTACACGGCGCGATTCGCCGACCTGTACACCGAGACCAAGGTTGCGGCCGAGAAGTTCGTGCTGTCCGAAAACAGCGCCGACGGCACCGGGATGCTCACCTGCAGCATCCGGCCCAGCGGCATCTGGGGCCGCGGCGACCAGACGATGTTCCGCAAGTTGTTCGAGAGCGTGCTCGCCGGACACGTCAAGGTCCTCGTGGGGAGTAAGGACGTCAAACTCGACAACTCCTACGTGCACAACCTCATTCACGGTTTCCTGCTCGCCGGTGAACATCTGGTGCCCGGCGGGTCGGCGCCCGGCCAGGCATACTTCATCAACGACGGCGAGCCGATCAACATGTTCGAGTTCTCGCGACCGGTGATCGAGGCATGCGGACACCGCTGGCCGAGGTTGCGCATCTCGGGACGGTTCGTCCACGTGGTGATGTCGGCCTGGCAGTGGCTGCACTTCCGCTTTGGCCTGCCGCAGCCGCCGCTCGAACCGCTTGCCGTGGAACGGGTTTACCTCGACAACTACTTTTCCACCGCGAAGGCCGAGCGGGACCTCGGGTACCGTCCGCTCTACACCACCGAGGCCGCGATGGCGGACTGTCTGCCGTACTACACGAAGCTGTACGCCGAGATGAAGGCCGTCGCGTCACCCGTGCCCGCACCCGCGTGACACTTTGGCGCAAGCCCTGACAATCCGCCCGCCCTCCGCCTAGCGTGACACCCGCAGGATTCGACGAGAAGGCGGTTAGATGCTGGATTCTTGGCGGGACGGTCCGACGAAGTCGGCGATCGTCGAGTTCGTCGGCCGCGTGACCACACCCGGTCCTGATCACGTCGCGCCGGAGGCCCGGGTCGCGGTTTTCGACAACGACGGCACGCTGTGGTGCGAGAAGCCGATGTACATCCAACTCGACTTTCTCCTGCGCCGCTTCAAGGAGCAGGCCGAGGCGGACGCCTCACTCCGCTCGAGGCAGCCCTACCAGGCCGCCTACACCGGGGACCTGACGTGGCTGGGCGACGCCGTCACCAAGCACTACCAGGGCGACGACGCCGACTTCAAAGTCCTTCTGGGAGCGGTCCTCACCGCACACCACGCGATCACCGTCGAGGAGCACGCGGGCCGGATCGCTGCGTTCTTCGCCGAGGCCGAACATCCGACGCTGGGGCGGCCATACACGTCGTGCGGGTATGCGCCGATGGTCGAGCTGCTGCGGTACCTCGAGGCCAACGGGTTCACGAACTACATCGTCTCCGGTGGCGGCCGTGACTTCATGCGCCCGATCACCGGTCCGATGTACGGCATCGCACCGGAACGCGTGGTCGGCAGTTCGGTGGGGTTGACCTACCGAGACGCCAACGTCTACACCACCGCCGAGCCCGAATTCCTCGACGACGGACCGATCAAGCCCGTGCGACTGTGGAGCCGCATCGGCCGCCGACCGATCTTCGCGGCGGGAAACTCGAACGGCGACATCGAGATGCTGGAGTTCACCGCCGGGCTCCGACTGCTCCTGCTACACGACGACGCAGACCGCGAATTCGCCTACGTCGCCGGGGCGGAGAGGGCACTCGAGCGCGCCGATACGCACGACTGGACGGTCGCCAGCATGCGCGATGACTGGACGACCGTCTTTGAGGGCCGCTAGTGTGCGCTCAGATCGTGAAAACACCCGTAGCGGAACGATATCGCGATCTCATCGCACACTAGGCCCAGAATGAACGCCGACTTCGCCTGGATCCCACCGCAGACCGCACGCCTGGGCTCCGACGTCCACTACACCGAGGAGGCGCCCGTCCGCGCGGTCACCGTCGACGGGTTCTGGCTGCAGACCCGCCAGGTCACCAACGCCGACTTCGCCTCCTTCGTCGAAGCCACCGGCTACCAGACCGTCGCGGAGCGCCCGCCCGATCCGCAGGACTATCCCGACGCACCGCCGGAGAATCTTCAACCCGGATCGATGGTCTTTCACCGGACCCCGGGTCCGGTCGACCTTCGGCACCTGAGCCAATGGTGGACGTGGACACCCGGCGCCTGTTGGAACCGGCCCCGGGGGCCACGGTCGTCGGTGCGCGGTCGCGAGCGGCACCCCGTCGTCCACGTCGCCTACGACGACGCAGCGGCCTACGCGGAATGGGCGGACCTTGCCCTGCCGACGGAAGCGCAGTGGGAGGTCGGAGCCCGCGGTGGCCTCGACGGCACGACCTACACCTGGGGCGACACCCCAGAGGGACCCGGCCAGAAGCGCGCCAACTACTGGCACGGCGAGTTCCCGTATCTACCCGACACCGGCTACGGCACCACCCAGCCGGTGGGCACCTTCGCGCCCAACGATTACGGCCTCTTCGACATGGCAGGCAACGTCTGGGAGTGGACCACCGACTGGTGGACCGATGACAAGGCCATCGAATCATGCTGCGCGGCAGACAGTTACGATCCAGCGCAGCCACAGTTCAGGATCGGCCGCAGAGTCGTCAAGGGCGGCTCGTTCCTGTGCGCGGACAGCTACTGCCTGCGCTACCGCCCCGCCGCCCGGCGTCCGCAGATGGTCGACACCGGGATGAGCCACATCGGCTTCCGCTGCATCCGGGCGTCTGACCCTGGTGAAGACCAACGGTCTAGGCAATGATGCCTGCAACACGTTCTAGTGACGACGAGGGAGTTAGATGACGGACGCCGTACTCGTGACGGGCGCCTTCGGGCTGGTGGGATCGTCGACGGTGAAGCGGCTCGCCGCCGATGGCCGCCGGGTGGTGGCCACCGACCTCGACATTGCGGCGAACCAGAAGGCGGCCCAAAAGCTGCCGGCCGGGGTCGAAGTGCAGTACGCCGACCTGACCGATCCCGCCGCCGTCGACGCACTGATCGCGGGCATCGCGCCCGCGGCCATCATCCACCTCGCCGCGATCATTCCGCCGTTCATCTATACGCGCCGTGCGCTGGCCGAGAAGGTGAACGTCGGCGCGACGGCATCCCTGTTGGCGGCCGCCGAGGCGCTGCCCAGCCCGCCCCGCTTCGTCCTGGCCTCCAGCATCGCGGTCTACGGCGCGCGCAACCCGTACACGCACCCCGACCTGCTGACCGCCGAGACGCCACTGAACCCCGCGGACGTCTACGGCGCCCACAAGGCCGCGGCGGAGAAGCTGGTTCGCGCGTCGTCCCTGGACTGGGTGATCCTGCGACTCGGTGGCGTACTCACCGTCGATCCGGCGGCGTACATGAAGCTGGACAACCTCTACTTCGAGGGACTGCTGCCGACCGACGGCAGGTTGCAGACCGTCGACGTGCGCGACGTCGCGAGGGCGTTCGCCGCGGCCACCACCGCGGACGCGGTCGGCGAGACACTGCTCATCGGTGGCGACGACACCCACCGGCTGATTCAGGGTGACGTCGCCCCGGCCATGGCGGCGGCGATGGGTCTCGTCGGCGGCATGCCCACCGGACTGAAGGGTGACCCGAACAGTGCCGAGGACTGGTTCAACACCGACTGGATGGACACCACCCGTGCGCAGGAAGTGCTCCACCACCAACACCATTCGTGGCCCGAGATGCTGATCGAGACGGCCAACAAGGCGGGCGCCAGGCGCCATCTGCTGCGCGTCGCCGCGCCACTGACCAAGGCGATCTTCACCCGCCGCGCCGCCTACCACGGTCGGACCGCGCCGTACGCCGATCCGTGGGGGGCGATCACCGAGAAGTGGGCCGATCCACGACCAGACGGAGGCACGCCATGAAGACTGAAGACGACCGCGAGTGAGGATCGCAGCGAGGAACGAGCGAGGACCGGAGCGAGTGGGAGTCGAGCCATGAAGAACGCGATCATCGTCGGCGGAGCGTCGGGCATCGGTTGGGCATCGGCTCGGGCCCTCGCCGCCGACGGGTACCGGGTCGTCATCGCCGACCTCAACCTCGAGGGCGCCAGGAACCGGGCGGCGGAGCTGGGCGAACCGCACCGCGGCGAATTCGTCGACGTGGCCGACGAGGACTCCGTCGCAACGCTATTCGAGCAGACCGGCCCCGTCGACGCCGTGGTTAGCTGCGCCGGGTTCTCGACCATCGGCCTGATCGTCGACATGGCGGTCGAGCAATTCCGGTCCGTCATCGACGTCTGCCTCACCGGTGCGTTCATCGTCGCGAAGTACGCGGGCCGCCACCTCGTAGACGGCGGATCGCTGGTGTCGATCTCATCGCTCAACGGCCGCCAGCCCGCCGTCGGCATGGTGGCCTACTGCTCTGCGAAGGCGGGTCTCTCGATGCTGACTCAGGTGGCGGCACTCGAACTCGCACCGCGCGGCATCCGAGTGAACGCCGTCGCTCCCGGCTTCGTGCACACCCCCCTCACCGAGGGCGCCGCCATGGTCCCGGGCGTGGTCGAGGAGTACGTGGAGAACACGCCACTGGGCCGGGCAGGCACGGCCGAGGACGTCGCCGAGGCCGTGCTGTACCTGACCAAGGCGGCGTGGCTGACCGGTGAGGTACTCGACCTCAACGGCGGTGCCCACATGATGCGCTACCCCGACATCATGGGTCACATCATGAAACTGTCTGCGCAATAAGCGCATTGCCGTGGCCATGAATACGGAGTTCACCCAGACGCAGAAGCGGGCCCTGGCGGTCGCGACCGTCCTCGCCCTCGTCTTCGCCGCGTACTTCCTGCGCGGCTTCTTCATGCTGATCGTCGTGGCTGCCGTCGCGACCTATCTGTTCAATCCCCTGTTCGACCTATTCCTCCGTCGCTTCGGCCGGGGCCTCTCGGTGACGTTCACGCTCCTGGCCGCGCTCTTCGCGGTGATCATCCCGTTGAGCCTGCTCGTCCTGCTCGCGGTGGTGCAGATCAGCGCAATGGTCCGCAGCATCTCGGCCTGGGCGTCGCGGACCGACCTGAGCTCGCTCGGCGATCGGGCGCTGGCGTTCGTCAACGACACGGTCGACAGGATCCCGTTCCTCGCCGACGTCAACGTGACGCCGGAACTGTTGCAGGAGCGGATGAGTACCGTCGCCCAAAGCGCCGGCGAGTGGGCGCTGGGGTTCCTGCAGGGCGCCGTGGGCGGGCTCGCCGGTGGCCTCACCGCGGCCGTCCTCTTCATCTACGTGTTCATCTCGCTACTGACCAACCGCGAACGCGTGCAATTCCTCATCCGAAAGCTCAATCCGCTGGGCGAGGACGTCACCGACCTCTATCTCGAGAAGATGGGGGCGATGGTGCGCGGCGCGGTCTTCGGTCAGTTCGTCATCGCGCTCGCCCAGGGCTTCGCGGGCGCGATCTCGATCTACCTGGGCGGCTTTCACGAGGGATTCTTCATCTTCGCGATCCTGCTGTCGGCGATGTCGGTGATACCGCTCGGCGGCGGAGTCATCAGCATCCCGTTCGGCGTCGGAATGATGCTGTTCGGCAACGTCTTCGGTGGCATCTTCGTCATCGCCTGGCATCTCATCGTCGTCACCAACATCGACAACGTGCTGCGTCCGATCCTGATCCCCCGGGCGGCGCGCCTTGATTCCGCGTTGATGCTGTTGGCCGTGTTCGCAGGCATCACGATGTTCGGGTTCCTGGGCATCATCATCGGCCCGGTGCTGATGATCGTGATCGTCACGACCGTCAGCGTCTATCTCGCGGTCTTCAAGGACGTCCCGATCGACGACCCCGACGACCCCGACGACGAGGACGACGAGCCGAAGGCGCCGGGCCGCATCGCCACACTGATCACCAAGGCCCGGGAACGACTTTGGGCTCGACGCGACGAAGCACGTCGGCGCGCGCAGGAGGCTACGGCGTCGCGAACAACCGCTCGGTGACTATGTCGCGGCAAGCCGCTCGGTGAGGAACTCGACGACTCGCTTGCGCGCCTCGTAGGCCGGATGGCCGTCGACTTCGCGGACCTCCAGCGTGAGCACCGAATGGGCCATCTTGCCAAAGCCGTACGGGTTGCCCTTCTTCGAGTTGATCTCGATTACCTCGAAGGCGTCACCGAGTCGCGCCTTCAGCGTCGTGAAGCGGGCGCCGGGTGACATCGGATCCTCACTGAATCGCAGACCGAGTGCACACAGGCCGTCTTCGGCCGCCCGACGTTCGACGATCTTCAGCTCTTCCTCGGACAGCCCAGGGTCGGCCTTCTGCTTGGCCGTCAGACCGATGGGCAGCGACGGCTGGCTGAGCACCGGCGCCAGCACGCTGTCGTCGACGGCGGCGGCCAGCGCGAAGCCACCGCTCCAGCACTCGCCGATGACGCCGACACCCTTACCCGGTGTCCGCTCGTTGAGGTCACGGGCCAGCGCGCGCAGATAGTGGGCGATCGGGCGGTCGGCATTGGTGGCGAACGCGGCGAATTCCTTTGCCACGCAACCTCGCACCATCACCGGCACCGCACCCGGCCTGATTCCCGGCTTTCCGGGCGTGCCGTACAGCGACGGCGCCGCGACGGTGAACCCGTTGTCCACCAGGTGATTACCGAGCGCCAGGACGCCGGGATGGAGTCCGGGCATCTCGGGGATGAGCACCACGCCGGGGCCTTCGCCCTTGCGGTACACGTCATAGGTCAATCCCTCGGCGGTGAAGGGCGCGGCAGCCCATCCGGTCAGGTCGGCTTCTGGTCCGGGCATCGTGGCTCCTAGCGGACGGGCAACGGCGGCTGCGACTGCGTGGCCGCTGCCAGCGTACGGTACTCGTCAGTACCCGCGGGCCCCGTCACGGCGATCTGCGCCGGACCCGTCGGCCCCTTGAGCCGCGTCGTCCAGACCGGCTGGGAGTCCTCGCCACCCTCGTAGACGATCCACCGCACGCCGTTGACGTCCTGCGTGCCCGTCGGGGCCAGGTCGTTGTCGATGTACCTGACGAGGCTCGGCTCGTCGGCGTCGCTCTGGATCAGGCTGATGAACATGCCCGTCGGCGCGAGGAACCCCGTACGGGAGACCACGGCGCGAGCCGGCTTACCCGCTGCATCGGTCCGGCCGCCGTCGATGCTGGCCCGCGAGCCCGAGTTGGCCCGCCAGCCTTCGGGCAGCCGCGGCATGCGGATGGAAATCTCGAGCGCGTCGGCGTCGGCCTGCAACGCCGCCGAGGTGTCGTACGGCAGGACCGGCGCCTGACCTGGCCCGTTGGGCGCGAACGAACACATTCCCAGCACGCCTGCGAGCACGATGCACACCAGTACGAGCGGCGCCATGGACCAGAACATGTCGCGGCCGTCCTGCAACAGCCGCGACTTGGCCGGCTTCGGCTCCGGAGCCGCCTGGGGTGTGGTCACATTGCCAGTATCCCAGCTCCCAAACGCAGAACCACTAATGGGAGAATCTGCAGCCATGACGCCTTCTGACGATCTTCGTGCAAGCGGCTCATCCTCACCCGATGGTCTTCGCGCAAGCGGCTCATCCTCCCGACGCGAAGCCCCCGATCGCAACCTCGCACTCGAGTTGGTGCGCGTCACCGAGGCGGGTGCGATGGCGGCAGGTCGCTGGGTCGGCCGCGGCGACAAGGAGGGCGGTGACGGAGCGGCCGTCGACGCCATGCGCGAGCTGGTCAACTCCGTGTCGATGCGTGGCGTCGTGGTGATCGGCGAGGGCGAGAAGGACAACGCCCCCATGCTCTACAACGGCGAGGAGGTCGGCAACGGCGACGGGCCGGACTGCGACTTCGCCGTCGATCCGGTCGACGGAACGACGCTGATGGCCAAGGGCATGCCGAACGCCATCGCCGTGCTCGCGGTGGCCGAACGCGGCGCGATGTTCGACCCGTCGGCGGTGTTCTACATGAACAAGATCGCCGTGGGACCGGACTGCGTCGACGTTCTCGACATCACCGCACCGATCGGGGAGAACATCCGCCGCGTCGCCAAGGTGCGCAAGTCCTCGGTCGCCGACATCACGGTGTGCGTGCTCGACCGGCCCCGGCACAACCAGCTCATGGCCGACGTCCGCGATGCCGGCGCCCGAATCCGGCTGATCTCCGACGGTGACGTGGCGGGTGCCATCGCGGCCTGTCGCCCCGGTTCGGGCACCGACATGCTGGCGGGCATCGGCGGCACGCCGGAGGGCATCATCACCGCCGCGGCCATCCGCTGCATGGGCGGTGCCATCCAGGCCGTGCTCGCGCCCACCGACGACGCCGAACGCCAGAAGGCGCTCGACGCCGGACACGACCTCGACAAGGTGCTGCACACCGAGGATCTGGTGTCGGGCGAGAACGTGTTCTTCTCCGCCACCGGCGTGACCGACGGCGACCTGCTGCAAGGCGTTCGCTACTTCGGCGGCGGCTGCACGACGCAGTCGATCGTCATGCGCAGCAAGTCCGGAACGGTCCGGATGATCGAGGCCTATCACCGGCTGACGAAGCTCAACGAGTACTCCGCAGTGGACTTCACGGGTGACGTGACCGCCGCGTACCCGTTGCCGTAGACCCCGCTACACCCCTCACACCACCGAAGAACAGGGAGCAGATGTCCGCCGACAGCGCAGTCGAAGCCGAATACCGCATCGAGCACGACACCATGGGTGAGGTCCGCGTGCCGATTGCCGCGCTGTGGCGGGCCCAGACCCAGCGGGCCGTCGAGAACTTCCCGATCTCTTTCCGGCCGTTGGAGCGCACGCAGATTCGTGCCCTGGGCCTGTTGAAGGGCGCCTGTGCCCAGGTGAACAAGGATCTCGGCCTGCTGGCACCGGAGAATGCCGATGCGATCATCGCCGCGGCCGCCGAGATCGCCGACGGGCTGCACGACGACCAGTTCCCCATCGACGTCTTCCAGACCGGCTCGGGCACCAGCTCCAACATGAACGCCAACGAGGTGATCGCGTCGATCGCCAAGGCCAACGGCGTCGAGGTGCATCCCAACGACCACGTCAACATGTCGCAGAGCTCCAACGACACGTTCCCGACGGCCACTCACATCGCCGCGACGGAAGCCGCTGTGCGTCATCTGATTCCGGCCCTCGAGGTGCTGCACGAATCTCTCGGCAACAAGGCAAGGCAGTGGCGCACCGTCGTCAAGTCCGGTCGTACGCACCTGATGGACGCCGTGCCGGTGACACTGGGCCAGGAGTTCGGTGGGTACGCCCGTCAGATAGAGGCCGGGATCGAGCGCGTCAAGGCGACCCTGCCCCGGCTTGGCGAGTTGGCCATCGGCGGCACCGCCGTCGGCACCGGCCTGAACGCGCCCGACGGTTTCGGAGCGAAGGTCGTCGACGTCCTGGTCGAGCGCACGGGTATCGCCGAATTGCGTACCGCAGCCGACTCATTCGAGGCGCAGGCGGCGCGCGACGGTCTCGTCGAGGCGTCCGGCGCCCTCAAGACCATTGCCGTTTCGCTGACCAAGATCGCCAACGACGTCCGCTGGATGGGGTCCGGACCGCTCACCGGTCTCGGCGAACTGCAGCTGCCGGACCTGCAGCCGGGCAGCTCGATCATGCCGGGCAAGGTCAATCCCGTTCTCCCCGAGGCGGTAACGCAGGTCGCCGCGCAGGTGATCGGCAACGACGCTGCCGTCACCGTCGGCGGCCTGTCGGGCGCCTTTGAGCTGAACGTGTACATCCCGATGATGGCGCGCAACGTGCTCGAGTCGTTCACGCTGCTGTCGAACGTCTCGAAGCTGTTCGCCGAGAGGTGCATCGACGGCCTGATCGCCAACGAGGCGCACCTGCGTGAGCTGGCCGAGTCCTCGCCGTCGATCGTGACGCCACTCAACTCTGCGATCGGTTACGAGGAGGCCGCCAAGGTCGCCAAGGAAGCCCTCAAGGAGCGCAAGACGATTCGGCAGACGGTGCTCGACCGTGGCCTCATCGGCGACAAGCTGTCGGAGGAGGAGCTGGACAGGCGCCTCGACGTGCTGAAGATGGCGAAGGTCAAGGACGGCGACTAGCGCCCCTCCCCTCCCCCGCCCACCGCGCGAGCAGACATAAAGGGCCCTGAATCTTCCGGATTCAGGGCCCTTTACGTCTGCTCGGCGGAGTGGGTGCGGTCCCCCGCCCCCGCGAGCATCCACCTGATCCCGGGCCACGCCGTGAGGCTGTGCACCACCAAGCTCAGCGAGACGGTTACGGCGACGACCTGGACGATCAACGCTTCCTGCTCGATCTGGCCGCGCTCGACGACGAGCAGGCCGAGGACGAGCGTGCCGATGCCCCGAGGCCCGAACCAACCGATGAACATCCGCTCGCGCGCGGGCAGATCGCTGCGGACGAGGGCCACCGACACCGCGATGAGCCGCACCGCGAACAGCGCGACGATGGCGAAGACCACCACCCGCCAGTTCGCGTCACGCCAGCCGACCACCACCGCGTAGGCACCGAACATCGCGAACACCATCAGCTCGAGAAGCTGCCCGGCGGCGTCGGACACGTGGGTGTCCGGACGCGAACCCGCGCGCCGGGCGGCGAACGCGAACGCGAGACCGCCCGCGAAGGCCGCCACGAAACCGCTGCCGTGCAACATCTCTCCCACTTGGAAGCACACCAGCGCAGCGGCGAGTGTGGCGAGCTGAGCCCAGGTGTCGCTCATCCAACCGTGTTCCCGCGATCTGCCGATCACCCAACCGCTGGCCGCGCCGATGACGAGGCCGACGAGCACGGACACCACCTCGGTGCGCAGGAAGAACGCGCCCCAGTTCAGCGCGGCGTCCTTGCGTTCGGACGCCAGCGCCAGCGCCGCCAAGAGCGCTGCCAGGGCGAAGCCGTCGTAGAAGCCACTCTCGGCGGACAGCGCATGGCGAATCCGTTCGGGGATGCGCTCGTTGTCGAGTAATGCGTCGATGAGCGCCACCTCGGTGGGCGCCACGATCGCGGCGAGGCACACCGCCTCCCACACCGGCATCACGGGGAACAGCAGCAGCGCGGTCACCACACCGAGGCCGATGGCCAGCGGGATGCCGACGACCAGCAGCCGGAACGTCACCTCGCGGCGCCGCACCACCGCCGAGACGTCGAGGTCGGCGGCCTGGTTGAACAGGATCACCGTCAGTGCCAGCTGGGCCAGCACCGTGAACGTCGACGTGCTCGGGTCACCCTCGAGCACGTTGAAGCCGAACGGCCCCAACGCCATTCCGATCGCGACGAAGATCAGCGCGGGCGCCAGGTACCACTGCTTGACCAGCCCCGAGACGACCGAATAACACAACACCAACAGCGTCAGGACGAACGCGGTGTCCGTCGTCACGGCGTGCCGTCACGCCCCATTGTTGGGACCACCGGAGTTCTGGTCCGGGATGTCGGTGATCGGAAGATTGGGCATCGGCGGAGGCGACGGGGTGTTCGGCAGCGACGGGATGTCGGCGGGCGGAATGTCGAGGAGTTGGTTGGCCGGCGGACCGTTGTCTCGGGTGCCATACGTGGTGCCCGGCGCCCGCGGCCCGAGCATCTGCGTCACGGTCACCATGTGATACCCGTTGGCCTTCAACACCGGAAGGAACTGCTCGACCAGATCGACGGTCGACGAGTACGTGTCGTGGAACAACACCACGGAGTTCGGCTTGATCTGGGTCATCAGCATGTAGCGGGTGGCAGCCGTGTTGGCGTCGTTGGCCCAGTCGAACGGGATGACGTCCCAGTTGATGTCGGCCAACCCCTGGTTGCCTGCCTCGGCAAGCACCCGCTCGTCGATCAGACCGCCGGCGGTGCGCACCAAGGTGGGACGCTGACCCGTCGCCGCCTCGATTGCATCGCTGGCCTTGCTGAACTGCGCGGCGATGTCCTCGGGCGGGATCGTCGTCATGTTGGGGTGTTCCCAGGTGTGGCTGCCCAGCTCCATGCCCGCCTCGACCACGCGCTTGGCACCCGCGGGGTTGGCCGCGACCTTGTTGCCGATCTGGAAGAACGTCGCCTTCGCGTCGTTGTCCTTCAAGACCTGCAGCAAGCGGTCGGTGTATGGGCTCGGTCCGTCGTCGAACGTCAGCGCCACGCACCTGACCACTGCACAGTCGACGTCCTCGGCCGCTTCGGCGGGAGTGGTGATCCGGACGTGTCCGGTCAAGCCGCCCACGACGACGATGACAACGCCCGCACAGACGCCGATGACGACGCGCCAGTACGTCCAGGACGAGTGTGGCCGCTTACGCACGGACGGAGTTTACCGACCGAACCTGGCGGTCACCCGTTCACGGCAGCGCGCCGGGGCTGAATTCCTCCAACATCTCGGTGACCAGCGCGGCGATCGGCGACCGCTCGCTGCGCAGCAGCGTGATGTGGGCGAACAGCGGGTGTCCCTTCAGCTTCTCGATGACGGCTGCGACACCGTCGTGCCTGCCGACGCGCAGGTTGTCGCGCTGGGCGACGTCATGGGTGAGGACCACCCGCGAGCCGGCACCCAACCGCGACAGCACGGTCAGCAGGACGTTGCGTTCCAGCGATTGCGCCTCGTCCACGATCACGAACGAATCGTGCAGGGAGCGACCGCGGATGTGGGTCAGCGGCAACACCTCGAGCATGCCGCGGGCGTGCACCTCGTCCAGCACGGCGGGACTGGCGAGCCCCTCCAGGGTGTCGAAGACGGCTTGCGCCCAGGGCCCCATCTTCTCGCTCTCGCTACCCGGCAGATAGCCCAGATCCTGGCCGCCGACGGCGTACAGCGGCCGGAAGACGACGACCTTGCGCTGCGTGCGGCGCTCCAGCACGGCCTCGAGACCGGCACACAGCGCGAGTGCCGACTTTCCGGTGCCCGCCTTGCCGCCGAGCGAGACGATGCCCACCGACTCGTCGAGCAGGAGATCGAGTGCCACGCGTTGTTCGGCTGACCTTCCCCGGAGGCCGAACACCTCGCGATCACCACGGACCAACTGCACCCGCTTCTCGGCGTTGACCCGACCCAGGGCGTGCGAGTTGCCGCCCAGAAGCCGAACACCGGTGTGGCACGGCAGGTTTCGGGCTTCCTCGAGGTCGATCTCGCCGTCGGCGAACAGCGCGTCGATCTCGTCGGCGGCGACGTCGACCTCGGCCATCCCCGTCCAGCCCGACGTCACGACGTCTTGGGCGTGGTACTCGTCGGCGGGCAGCCCGACCGCACCCGCCTTGACGCGGAGCGGGATGTCCTTGCTGACCAGGGTGACGAGCTTGCCCTCGGCGGCGAGGTTGGCCGCACAAGTGAGGATCCGCGCGTCGTTGGTGCCGGTGCGGAAGCCAGCGGGAAGCACCGTCGGATCGCTGTGGTTGAGCTCGATCTGCAGCGTGCCGCCTTGGGTGCCAATGGGAATGGGGAGATCGAGACGTCCGTGTTCGAGGCGCAGATCGTCGAACATCCGCAGTGCCTGCCGCGCGAACCAGCCCAGCTCGTGATGGTGTCGTTTGGCTTCTAGTTCGCTGATGACCACGAGCGGGACGACCACCTCGTGTTCGGCGAAGCGGCTGCACGCCCAGGGATCGGACAGCAACACAGAGGTGTCCAACACATAGGTCCGAACGGACGAATCGGTCACGTGGCGCTCCTAGGTCCGTGCGGCACCGCACGAACTCCCTCGGCGGAATACCGCGGTACCAGGACCGGGGCCGGCCCCCTCTTCGTCGAAACGACGGGTACCGCCCGGATAGCAGAGCATGTCAGCCATCGAAAACGACGCTACCCCCGTCGCGAGGATTGCGCCGCGCAGGCGCGCCGTGGCCGAGATGTGACCACTCGGTTAACTACTGAGCGGCGAACTCCGCCAATGCGGGAGTGTCCGCGACACCCCAGGCCGCGAGGCGATCGGAGATCACCTTCCGCAGCGCGGCGTCGTCGAAGATGCCCGCCTCGGCCACGACTCGGACCTTGTCCTGATAGGCGTCGATGTCAGCGCCGACCGGCTCGAGGGCGGTGGCGCGGCTGGTGATCGCGGCGATCGTCTCGTCCCGCTGCGTGGTCAGGCAGTGCGCGACGAGGTTGGCGAAGAACTCCTCGTGACGTTCCTCGTCCTTGGCGATGCGGCCGACCATCTTCTGCAGCACCGGCTCGGGGATCTGCGTCGCGAGGTTACGGCAGAACACGGCGTGGGCGCGCTCGAAGAACGCCATGAACACCAGCGTCTCGATCTGCGATAACGAGTCGGCGCGGTAACCCTTCATCACGTGCTCGACGCGGACGTCCTCGTTGGCCGCCGGATCGATCTCGCGGGTGACCACCAGGTAGTTGCGCAGCGCGACGGCGTGGAGATGCTCCTCGGCGGTCCAGCGACCCAGCCAGCGACCCCACTTGTCGTCGAGGATGAAGTGCTCGACGAGCTCGCGGTGGTACCCGGCGAGGTTGTCCTTCGTGATGAGCAGGATCTCGAGGGCATCGGTGACGGGCTTGGGAAGCGTGACCGACGACGGGTCCCAGTCCTTGCCGCCGAGGAAGGCGAAGTTCTCGCCCTTCTCGAACGGCACGTAGTCGTGGGCGTACCACAGCTCCTCGGTCGCGATGTGGCGCGACAGATTCTGCTCTACGACCGGTTCCAGCTCCAGGGTCAGCGCGTTGGCTACGGGCTTGTCTGCCATGAAACTAACTGTAACCTCTGGACACACGTTCCTTGAAATCGGGGGGAACGGCGTGTCGTTCCCGTGCGCTGGGCTACAGCGTCAGGCCCGGGTACAGCGGGTTCGCGGCGAGCAGCTCGTTCGACGCCGCCAGCACGCGGTCGGTGGTGCCGTCGGCCACGACGTACTTCGCCTTCGAGGACCCGTCGGGCTGGGTGTTCTTCAGCACGTCGACGACGAGTTCGGACACGCGGTCGAAGTCGTCGGGACCGAAGCCGCGGGTGGTCAGCGCCGGGGTGCCGAAGCGGATTCCGCTCGTGTACCAGGCCCCGTTCGGGTCGGCGGGAATCGAATTGCGGTTGGTGACGACGCCGGCGTCGAGCAGCGCGGACTCCGCCTGCCGGCCGGTGAGTCCGAACGACGTGACGTCGAGCAGCACGATGTGGTTGTCGGTGCCGCCGGTGACCAGGCGGGCCCCGCGCCGGAGGAACCCGTCGGCCAGCGCCTTCGCGTTGTCGGCGATGCGCTGCGCGTACTCCTGGAACGACGGCTGGCGAGCCTCGGCGAACGCGACGGCCTTGGCCGCCATGACGTGCGCCATGGGGCCGCCGAGCACCATCGGACAACCCTTGTCGACCGCGGCCGAGTACTCCTCGGTCGCCAGCACCAGGCCGCCGCGCGGGCCGCGCAGTGACTTGTGCGTCGTCGTAGTGGTGACGTGCGCAAACGGCACCGGATCCTCGTCGCCGGTGAACACCTTGCCCGCGACCAGGCCGGCGAAGTGGGCCATGTCGACCATGAAGGTGGCGCCGACCTCATCGGCGATCTCGCGCATCTTCGCGAAGTTCACCCGGCGCGGGTACGCGGAGTAACCGGCGACGAGGATGAGCGGCTTGAACTCGCGCGCGGCGGCAGCGACCTTGGCGTAGTCGAGCAAGCCCGTCTCCGGATCGGTGCCGTAGCTGCGCTGGTGGAACATCTTGCCGGAGATGTTGGGCCGGAAGCCGTGGGTCAGGTGACCGCCCGCGTCGAGCGACATGCCCATCAGCCGCTGGTTGCCGAGCTTGGCGCGCAGCTTCTCCCAGTCCGCCTCGGACAGGTCGTTGACGTTCTTCGCGCCGAGTTCGGCGAGCTCGGGGGCCTCGATCCGGGTGGCCAGAATCGCCCAGAACGCGACGAGGTTGGCGTCGATCCCGGAGTGCGGCTGCGCGTAGGCGTAGGGGGCTCCGAATAGCTCGCGGGCGTGCTCGGCGGCCAGCGACTCGACGGTGTCGACGTTCTGGCACGCGGCGTAGAAGCGGTGGCCGATGGTGCCTTCGGCGTACTTGTCGGAGAACCACGTCCCCATGGTCAGCAGCACGGCCGGTGACGCGTAGTTCTCGCTGGCG
Source organism: Mycolicibacterium sp. TUM20985 (assembly GCF_030295745.1). Taxonomy (NCBI): domain Bacteria; kingdom Bacillati; phylum Actinomycetota; class Actinomycetes; order Mycobacteriales; family Mycobacteriaceae; genus Mycobacterium; species Mycobacterium antarcticum. The sequence goes on along the minus strand of NZ_AP027291.1, from coordinate 1,267,433 downwards.
ATCAGCTTCAGCGAATCGCGTTGGTCGGCAAGCTCTTTGCGGGTCGCGTCGGCGATGCGCGGTTCGACGGATTCGATGACCTTCAGGGCGGCGGCGTAGGCGGCGCTCGCCGTCTCGGCATACTCGGCACCGAGTGCGGGAGCAGGGTTGGTCACGGCGTCAGCGGTCATGGTGCCCAGGGTAATCTGCGCCGCCACCCACCTGCTCACGGATACCGCCGCGAGTGTGCGAACTCATCCGCTGCAAGCGGCGCGTCGCGGATGAAATCGCACAGTCGGCGGCTACCGTCACGCGCGCAAAGCCGATGGCACCAGTGGCTCGTCGAGCAACCTTCCGAACCGTTCGGTCAGCGACATCTCCGCCGGGCGCGCATCGAGCCAACCGCGCAACAGTCGGTAACCCTCGACGTAGGTGCTGGTGTAGGCCCGCCACAGCGGCGACGACAGGAACCGCAGCGACTGACGGGCCCGCGCCTCGGTGGTGAGCTGCCAGCGCTGGAGGTAGGCGGCGACCTCGTCGACGTCGCGGTGCTCGTCGTGCAGCATCAGGGCCGCGTCCTGCCGGACGTCGGCCAGCGCTGCCGCGGCCTGCGAGACGGCCACCGCGCGTTCCCCGTCGAAGCGCAGGCCGAGGTCGGCGTAGATCTCCGCCGCCCAGGCGCCCCAATTCGGCCCGATCGCCGCGTACAGCGCCAGATCGGCCAGCCCCTCGGCCATCAGGCACTGAGGGGTGTTCACCAGGAAGATCGTCTGCTCGGTCTGGCCATCGCGGTGCACGAGGCCGGCCTCCTTGCGGCAGTGCTCGGTGTGATGACCGGGATACGACTCGTGGGCGACCAGCCGCGGCAGGCCCGACATCTGCTGCTTGAGGTCGGCGTTGACGGCCACCGTCGACCTGAAGTCGCCCTCGTAGTAATTGAAGCCCGACCATGGCTTGTCTGTGACGATCTCGTAGTTGATCGTCTCCGAGTCCGGCAGCGCGAAGTCGGCGCGGACCCGGTCGCGCAGGGCGCTCGAGAATGCGTGGATGCACTCCTCGAGCCGCTCCGGTGGAATCTCCTCGCCACTGCGGTAGGCCTGCATCCGGTCGGCCAAGTCGCCCGTGCCGCCGAGCGAATCGTCGAGCTTGCGGTGTGCCTCGCGGTAGGTGTCGGGATCACCCTTGACGATGTCGACGTCGAAGTAGTCGTGCACCTCCTGGACGAAGCCGACGTCCTCGCCCGCGAACTTGCGGCCGGCGCATGCCAGCGCCCGCAGGTGTGCCGCGACGTAGTCCGATCGCTGGGCATCCAGCCCGTCGACGCCGGGCAGTTCGGCGATCAGCCGGTCCGCCTGTCTCGCGAGGTCGGCGGGGTCCGGGGCAGGCTCGGCCGCGACGACGGCCCGCAGCGCCGGGTCCCCGGTGAACGAGTCGACGTAACCCTCCTCGACCCGGTCGAACCTCAGACCGAGAAGCAGATACTCGCGAATGACGGCGGTGGCGTCCATCCCCTTGTCCATGGCGTCAACCGTAGGTGCAAGACTGCATGCATGGCGCGGACGAGCGAGCCGAGTCCTTACGTCGAGTTCGACCGCAGTCAGTGGCGTTCATTGCGCATGTCGACCCCGTTGAAGCTGACCGAGGACGAACTCCTGGGTCTGCGCGGCCTCGGCGAGCAACTCGATCTCCTGGAGGTCGAGGAGGTCTACCTCCCGCTGGCGCGGTTGATCCACCTTCAGGTCGCCGCCCGTCAGCGACTCTTCGCCACCACGGCCGAATTCCTTGGCGAGCCGCATCAGAACCCCGACCGTCCGGTGCCGTTCGTGATCGGCGTCGCGGGCAGCGTCGCGGTCGGGAAGTCGACCACGGCCCGCGTCCTGCAGGCACTGCTGGCCCGCTGGGAGCATCACCCCCGCGTCGATCTCGTCACCACCGACGGCTTCCTCTATTCGAACGCGGAGTTGTTGCGTCGAAACCTGATGCACCGCAAGGGTTTTCCGGAGAGCTACGACCGCCGCGCACTGATGCGATTCGTGACGGCGGTGAAGTCGGGATCGGATCAGGTGTGCGCGCCGGTCTACTCGCATCTGTTGTACGACATCGTGCCCGGCGAGAACATGGTCACCAAGCACCCGGACATCCTCATCCTCGAGGGCCTCAACGTGTTGCAGACCGGCCCGGCGCTGATGGTGTCGGACCTCTTCGACTTCTCGGTCTACGTCGACGCCCGCATCGAGGACATCGAGGGCTGGTACGTCTCACGCTTCCTGGCGATGCGGGCCGGCGCCTTCGCCGACCCGCAGTCGCACTTCCATCACTACTCGACGCTGACCGACGAGCAGGCCGTGTTCGCGGCCCGCGACATCTGGCACTCGATCAACCGGCCGAATCTGATCGACAACATCCTGCCGACGCGGCCGCGCGCCACCCTGGTGCTGCGCAAGGATTCCGACCATTCGATCAACCGGCTCCGCCTGCGCAAGCTCTAGCTCATCCGGCGCACGCCGAGATACTGCAGGTCCGCCATCACCAGTGTGAAGACGCCGCACGCCAGCGTCAGCACGATCCCGACGGTCGTCAGCGGCCAGATGCCCGCGACGACCGCCGCGACGGCAGCCAGCGTGAAGACGGCGTTGGCCAGGGCGATGACGATGCCGATCGTGCGGACGTGCGCCATCCGTGACAAGCCGTACACGGCGATCCCGTAGGCAACGAAGAAGGCGGCCAGCGAATACTCGAACGCCGATGTGGTGCCCGACATCTCGGCGATCCGGGGAGCCAGCGCGAGCCCCCCGACGCCGACGATGCCACTGACCACGGCGTCGAGCCGCAGCGCGAATCGCAGGAATGCGTCCTTGGGGGCGGTGCGGGTGGCAGAAACGTTGACAGTGGTCACGAGACCTTCCTTCCTGGTGGGGTTTTCGAAGGGGCGGTGTGGGTCGCTCGCCGTAACCTCTTGCGTCGGGCGACCACGCACCGGTTCTCCAGGGAGTCACGCCAGGCGGCGCACTCCGAGGTATTGGACGTACGCCACGCAGAGAGTGGCGGCGACGACGGCGAGCATCATGGCGACACCCGCATCGGTGAGCGGGAGGACCCCGGCCACAACGACCGCGATGGCGATGACTGCGAACACCACGTTGGCGACGACGACGCCGACCCCGATGTGACGGACGAACGGTGCCGCAGCCATCACGTACAGGGCCACCCCGTAGGCGGCGAGTGCGGCGCCCGCGATCCACTCCGATTCGGCGGAGAGACCCGACAGTCGAGACAGCGGGTCGGCGGCCATCGCCACGAGCAGTCCGAGACCCGCGCACACAGTGGCGTCGGTGCGCATGGCGAAGCGCAACAGCGAGTCCGAACTGTCGGACAGCGGGCGGGTCGTGATCGTGGCGGTCATGGCGGGCTCCTCGTCGTTGAGGTCGTGGTCGAACACCAACGACACTGCTCGACAAGCACTGCCAGATCGACGCCGATCGCTGCCAATCACTGCCAGCGGCAGCTCAGGACGGTTGGCGGGCTGCCGTCACCGGCGTGCCGCGGAGGTCCGCCGCGATGACGCGGGCGGCCGCGTTCTGCCAGTTGTGCAGCGAGCGCTGCGGCACCTCGGTGACGAACCACTGCCACGCCTGCTTGGCGACGGGATCGAGCCCTGCGGCCGTCGCATTCTGGGCGTAGGCCCGCACCCCGACGACGTAGGGGAAGTACAGCGAGTTGTAGTGGCGCCACTGCTCGGTGACGCCGAAGTCGCCGCTCTCGCGGGGCCTCAACGCCGCGATGCGGTCGCCGAGCAGCGCCCTGAGCTCATTGGCCCGTTCCAGCGGCTGATCGGGCGCCCCGCGGCGGGCCAGCCTCTCGTCGACGAGGGGCAGCGCCGTCAGCGGGCTGGCGACGAGCTTGGACAGGTCGCCGTAATGCCCGAGCGCCCGACGCGTCAGCCGGACGAACGTCTCGTCGTCGACGTCGTCGAGGGGGTTGGCCGACCGCAGTGGCAGCGCGGCCTCGGTGCGACGCAGCGTCGCGCGGTCGGCCCGCAGCCGCGGCGAGTTGGAGAACGCAAGCCGGTCCAGCAGGCCCGCCAGCGGGTCCGCCATGACGTTGATGCCGATGGCGACGGCGAGGCTGGTGAACAGCAGCACCGACAGCGCGGCGCGTTCGTCGGTGATCGCCATGCCGACCAGCACCTGACCACCGAAGAGCACCGCGACGACAACGCTGCCGGCGAAGGATCGCAACATGTCGGCGCGCAGCGCCTGCCCCTCGTCGAACGAATCCCACAGCGCGACCGCCACCCCGAGCAGCAGCACGTCGAAACCGGTGGACGCCAACGCAAGCCAGCTCGGGACCAGCCCCAGCGGGATCACCACGATGGCGTTGCCGAGCGCGAAGAACAGGGTGGCGACCACCGCGACACCAGTCACCGAATGGGGCCTGCGATCGCCGGTCAGCGCCTTGGCCATGGCCCCGAGGGTCGCCAGCGAGATCACCGCGAACATCACCCAGTGGCCGGCGCGAAGCGGGCCGTCGACCGACCCCGCCATCGCAGCGCCCGCCAAGGCCAGCGCTGCGACGACCACGACGAGCAGCAGCTCGCCGGCCCGGCTACGCCACGTGTCGCCGGGCCGCGAGAGCTCCAGCAGCACCGCGAACCACGCCACCCCGGGGACGACGACGAGGTATACCTCGACCCGGCTGAGCGTGTCCGCGAGCGACGGAGCCAGGTGGCGGACGGCATCGAGGGCCACCACCGCGGCGAAACTGGTCAACCCGATTGCGGCGAGCAGCAGCACGTGCTTTCGGGGATCGCGCGCCAGCAGGTACAGCCCGAGCCACCAGCTCAAGGCGAACACCACTGCGGACATCGCAGCCATGTGTTCAGTGTTCCATGCGGGCTAGCTGCCGTAGCGCCGATCGCGCAGCGTGTAGTCGCGCAGGGCACGCAGGAAGTCCACCCGGCGGAAGGCGGGCCAGTGCGCTTCGGTGAACCACATCTCCGAATACGCGCTCTGCCACAGCAGGAAACCCGAGAGCCGTTGTTCGCCCGAGGTCCTGATCACCAGATCCGGGTCGGGTTGCCCGGATGTGTAGAGATTCTCGGAGATGGCGTCGACCGTGACCGATTCGACGAGCTGCTCGGCCGTCGCCCCGTTGGCGAGTTCCTTGCTCAGCAGGGCACGCACGGCGTCGGCGATCTCCTGCCGTCCGCCGTATCCCACCGCCACGTTGACGTGGAAGGCTCCCGCAGGCGTGGTGCCGACAGTGCTCTCGACGGCGTCGCGCAGGCGTCGCGCCGACTCCTCGCCGAGCAGCTCCAGGTCGCCGACCGTCCGCACGCTCCAATGGTTGACGGGCGCGCAGATCTCCTCGACGACGTCGGTGATGATGCCGATGAGCGATGCCAGCTCGACGGGGTCGCGTTGCAGGTTCTCGGTCGACAGGAGATACACCGTCGCCATCTCGACGCCGGCTTCCTGACACCAGCGGAGCATCTCGGCGATCTTCGCGGCACCCATCAGGTAGCCGTAGCTCACGTCTGCGTGACCCTCGTCACGGGCCCAGCGCCGGTTGCCGTCGCACAGCACCGCGATGTGCCTCGGCAGTTGGGATTTCGATCGCGCCAACTGGTGACGCAGCCGCGCTTCGTAGACCCGGTAGGCCGGTTCCTTCAGTCGCGGGGGAATGAGTTCCACGAGGATCAAGACTACTGTGGCGTTGGGCGGAACCCATGCCAGATAGCGGAGGCGACATGGCTACTTCGATTGAAACGACGGACTCGGATCCGCCGGACGCCACGCGCCAAGACGCAGAAGATCTGCCGGAGGCGGTGGCGCAGTACTTCGGTCGGCCACGCGCCCGCGGCTGGATTCATCTCTACTCGGCGCTGGTCGCCGCCGTGGCGGGGACGGCCCTGGTGTCGGTGTCGTGGGCGCTGGTCGGCACCCGCGCGGGACTGGCCACGCTGCTGTACGCGTTCACCATCGTCGCGATGTTCGCGGTCAGCGCCACCTATCACCGCGTGACCTGGACGTCGCCGGACGCCCGGAAGTGGATGAAGCGCCTCGACCACTCGATGATCTTCGTCTTCATCGCAGGCAGCTACACACCGTTTGCATTGCTGGCGCTGCCGGCGAATCAGGGCATGATGTTGTTCTGGATCGTCTGGGGCGGCGCACTGGCGGGCGTGCTGTTGAAGATGTGCTGGCCCTCGGCGCCGGCTTGGGTCGGGGTACCGCTGTATCTGCTGCTCGGGTGGGTGGCAGCGTTCTTCATCGTGCCGATCATGCATGGCGCCGGGGTGGCGGCGCTGGTGCTGCTGATCGTTGGCGGGGCGCTGTACAGCGTCGGCGGCGTGCTCTACGCGCTCAAGTGGCCCAACCCGTGGCCGACGACCTTCGGGCACCACGAATTCTTCCATGCCTGCACGGCCGCCGCGGCGCTATGCCACTACATCGCGATGTGGTTCGCGGTCTTCAGCACCTAGCCCCAGGCGATTTCGGCGCGCATACGTTCGCTCAGCGACGGTGTGCGCGCCAAAACCGCCTTGGGTGGAACCGCTGACGAGTTGCACACGTCAATTCCTTCGTGCTCGCCAACCACTTACGCGATAGCGACGGCGTCATCACCCTGGCCCAGGCCCGCCGTGCGGGGCTCAGCGATCAGGCCGTTCGCCGGCGGGTGCGGCAGGGCCGCTGGCGCCGGTGCGCACCACGCGTCTACTTCGTGGACGACCGTCCGTTCACCGACGCCTCGCGAATCCGGGCGGCGGTGTGGGGTCACGGTGAGGACGCCGTAGCTAGCGGTCTGGCCGCCGCGTGGTGGCTCGGAGTCACGAAGTTCGCACCCGACGTCGTCGAGGTGACGGTGCCCCGCAACAGCCACGGTCGTTGCCACACCGGATCCCGCGTACGACGGCGCGACCTCGAGACGGCAGACGTCGTCGAGCGGCGCCGCCTACGCGTGACCGCTGTCGAACTGACCGTCCTCGAGGCCGCCGTACGACGGGGAGGCGGGCCCAAGCTGATGGACTCCGCGCTGCAGCGGCACGTAGACCTGACGTCGCTGTGGACCGCGCACCTCCGCAATAAGGGACGGTATGGATCGCCCGCCGCCCGCCAACTGTTGCAGGCCGCGGAGGACGGTGCGCGCTCGGCTGCGGAGCGGCTGCTGCTCCGGCTGCTCGTGGACGCGGGCATCACGGGTTGGCTACCCAACCATCCGGTGGCCGGCTACGTCGTCGACTTCGCTTTCCCCGCAACCCAAATCGCACTGGAGACCGATGGCCTGGCATTCCACAGCGATTCAGACGACTTCCACCGCGATCGAGTGCGCCAGAACGCCATCACCCTGGCGGGGTGGCTGGTGCTCCGCTTCACGTGGTTGGACCTGACGGAGTATCCGGAGCGGGTCATCGCCGAGATCCGCCGCGCGATCTCGGCGCGCTAACCGTCGCTGAGCGAACGTTTACGCGCCGAAATCGCTAGGACTGGCTAGGACTGGCTGATGTTGTCCGGGCCCCAGTAGGCCTTCATCGAGGTGATGTGCCCCTCGCTGTCGAACGACATGGTGCTAATGATCTCGATGCGGATCTTGCCGCCCTCTCCGAGATCGATCGTCAAGGCCCAGAAGAACGCCGCCTCGTGGCCGAGCGCCCGCAGCGTCGACACTTCCGTCTCCGCCTTGCCGTTCAGGGCGTTGGCGTAGAAGCCGTGGATGGCCTGGCGACCGATGTGCACCTCGCCGCCGACCGGGTCCTCGACGGTCGCATCGTCGGTGTACAACTCCGCGATGTCGTCGACGCGGCCGTCGGCGACGAGCTCCAGGTAGCGGTGGACGGTCTGCGTGATCAGCTCGGCGCTCGGCATGAGCGGCACGCTACACGGCGCCACTCAGGGCGGCAGCGAGATCTCCGGCGGTCGTGACCGGCAGGTCACACACGTGGCCACGGCACACGTACGCCGCGTCACGCCCACCCACCAGATCGCGCCCGCTCAGCAACTCCGAGGAATCGACTGCTCCCCCGACGACGATCGCCCCACCCGGCGCGAGAACCCTTGCCGCCGTTAACAACTCCGAATCAGGGTCCGTACACGACACGGCGATCTGGATGGGCCCACGGACGGCGGCCTCCGCGACGGCCAGCCAGTGACCGCCCGAGCGTGGCAGCTTCAGCAGGATCGGCGTCGCCGAGGCCAGTGACGCCGCGGCGGCCGCGGAGTAGGCAGCAGCCCGATCGGCCGGCGCCAGATGCGCACCGAGCGTCAGCGCCTCGGTGATCAACGCCGCACCCGACGGGGTGGCGCCGTCGATCGGGTCCGACGGACGCACCATCAGCTGCTCGGCATCGTCCGCGGTATCGAACCAGCGACCGTCTCGATCGGGATCGGCGAAGTGCTCGAGGGCGATGTCGAGCAGCCCGGTCGCCGTCGTCAACCACTCCTCGTCGCCGGTCGACTGGTACAGCGTCAGCAGCGCGGTCGCCAGCGCGGCATGGTCCTCGAGGATGGCCGCACTGTCGCCGACCCGGCCGCCGAGGCTCGCGCGCCGCAGCCGGCCGTCGACGACGTGCAGGTCGACGATCGAGCGCGCGCAATGCGTTGCGGCGATGAGCAATTCAGGCCGACCGACGGCGACGGCTGCCTCGGCGAGCGCGGTGATTGCGAACCCGTTCCAGGCGGTCACCACCTTGTCGTCGCGCCCGGGCTGCGGTCGCTCGAGCCGGGCGGCCAACAACGCGGTGCGCACCCGGTCGAAGCGCATCCGCGAGTCGGGGTCGACGGGCAGTTGCAGCACCGAGGCGCCGGACTCGAACGTCCCGGTGTCGGTGACCGCGAAGAGTCCTGCCGCCCAGGCACCGTCGTCATCGCCCAGCACCTCGCGCAGCTGTGCGGGGGTCCACGCGTAGGTGAGCCCCTCGATGCCGTCGGCATCGGCGTCCAGCGACGAGGTGAACATGTCACCGTCGCCGAGATCGCGCAGCAGGAAGTCGGCGGTCTCATCAGTCACCTTGCGCGCCAACGCTTCTCCGGAGCGACGGGCCCAGTGGGCGTACACCCGCAACAACAGGGCGTTGTCGTAGAGCATCTTCTCGAAGTGCGGCACCACCCACGAATCGTCGACGCTGTAGCGCGCGAAGCCGCCCGCGAGTTGGTCGTAGATCCCGCCGCGGGCCATGGCGCCGCACGTCCGCTTCACGGTCGCGAGCACCGCGTCGGCACCCGTGCGTTCGTGGTTCCGCAGTAGGGCCTCCAGCAGCGCGGACGGCGGAAACTTCGGTGCACGACCGAATCCCCCGCGGGTGACGTCCTCGTCCCCGAGCACGCCCGCGACCGCGTGGTCGCACACCGCGGGTTCCAGCGCGGGCCCACCACCGGGCAGGCCGGCCGCCATCGACCGCAGCTCGCCGGCGATGTCGTCGGACGCCTGCTCGACCTCGGCACGGCGGTGACGCCACGTGTCGACGACGGCGTCCATCAATTGAAGGAAGCCAGTCTTCGGGTAGTACGTGCCGCAGAAGAACGGTCGCCCGTCCGGGGTCAGGAAGCACGTCATCGGCCAGCCGCCCTGCCCGGTCAGCGCGACCGTGGCGTTCATGTAGACGGCGTCGAGATCGGGGCGCTCCTCGCGGTCGACCTTGATGCAGACGAAGCCATCGTTCATCGCCGCCGCGACGTCGTCGTCGGCGAAGCACTCGTGCGCCATCACGTGGCACCAGTGGCAGGCCGCGTACCCGATCGACAGCAGGATGGGCACATCGCGGGCGGCGGCCTCGGCGAGCGCCTCCGGCGTCCACTGCTGCCAGTGCACCGGGTTGTCGGCGTGCTGGCGCAGGTAGGGGCTGGTGGCCGCGCCCAGGGTGTTAGCCGCCACCGTCCGGACGCCCACCGGTGGCCAGGCCCGGGTCACCAGGCTCACCGACGGTGCCGTCGTCGACGGCTTGGTCGGGCTCGGGGTGCTCGGGGTCGAACGAGTCGGGAAGTCGTTTGAGGTGCTTGTTCATCGACCACACCAGCAGGAACGTGCCGATCAGGAGGACCACCACGACGACGAGGCCGAACGGGCTGGCCTTGCCGAAGTCGGGTCCGGTGTCGCGCGGCGCCTCGTCGGCGAGCAGGCCGGCGAGCACGAGGAACGTGTCGGTCACGAGTCGATCCCGGCGAACAGGTCGTCCTCGGGCAGCGTCACGGGCACGCGGGAACGGGCGAGTTCGAACTCCTCGGTGGGCCACAGCCGCTGCTGCCACTCCATCGGCGTCGTGAAGAAGAAGCTCTTCGGATCGATCTGCGTTGCGTGCGCACGAAGCGCGTCGTCCCGCTGGGCGAAGTACTTCGAGCACTCGACGCTGGTGGTGATCCGCGAGGCGACGACGTCGAGCTCCGGATCCCAGTCCTTGAGCCACTTCTCGAACGGACCCACCTCGCCGTGTTTGGCGAACTCGTCCTGGAACAGCTGCATCCGCTTCCGCAGGAACCCGTGGTTGTAATACAGCTTCGACACGGTCCACGGCTGGCCGGCGTCCGGGAACAGCCGGTAGTCGCCCGCCGCCTCGTACGCGGCCATCGAGACCTCATGGCAACGGATGTGGTCGGGGTGCGGGTAGCCGCCGTTCTCGTCGTAGGTGGTCAGCACGTGCGGTCTGAACGCGCGGATCGACCGGACCAGCCGCTCGGTCGCCTCGGCAAGCGGCACCAGCGCGAAGCATCCCTCGGGAAGCGGCGGCAGCGGGTCACCCTCCGGCAGCCCGGAGTCGACGAACCCGAGCCATTCCTGCTCGACGCCGAGGATCTCGGCGGCCCGGGCCATCTCGTCGATCCGGATCTCGTGGATCCGGCCGTGCACCTCGGGCAGGTCCATCGCCGGGTTGAGGATGTCGCCCCGCTCGCCACCGGTCAGCGTCACGACCTTCACGCGGACGCCCTCGTCGACGTAACGCGCCATCGTGGCCGCGCCCTTGCTCGACTCGTCGTCGGGGTGGGCGTGGACCGCCATCAAACGCAGTTCGCTCACGTATGCCTTACCTGGTCGCTTCAGCCATGGTCGTCACGGTTCAACCACTTCGGATGCCCCTATAGTTCCAGTCCTAGCCGAACCATCCGAACTCAGACCCACGCAGGCCTTCCCCAGGACGGACTTTCCCCACTCGTGATCGAGCGCCCCACCTCCCGCTACGGGCAGCAGCGGCTGAGCCGCCGCGCCCGCCGGCGGCTGGCGGTGGTCCTCACGGTCGCCATCGTGGCGGCCGCCGTGACGCTCGCGCTGGTGGCCTACCAGCGACTGGGCACCAGCGAGGTCAAGGGTGAGCTCGGCGGCTACGAACTGGTCGACACCGACACGGTTCGGGTCACGATCAGCGTTACCCGCGGGGACCCGTCGCGTCCGGTGGTGTGCATCATCCGCGCCCGGTCGGTCGACGGCGCCGAAGTGGGGCGCCGCGAGCTCCTCGTCCCGCCCTCGACCGCGGACACCGTGCAGGTGACGGCGCTGGTGGAGGCGACCCGACAGCCGGTCGTCGGCGACGTCTACGGCTGCGGCACCGACGTGCCGAGTTACCTCGTAGCGCCCTGACGAAGTTTGACCGAGGGTCCCGTCGGGCAACTAGCCGGAGAACTCCGAACAGCCAATACATGAAAACCGGTCGTCCTCGCGGTGCTAGACTGGACCACGTACACGGTTCCTGACGGAGCCGTGTATTGCTGCTTTAATGCGCTCCTCAGCGCTTGCGACCGCGGCAATACGAACGACTTTCCCGCTGACAACGCGAGACGAAGACAGGAGCGTGACGACATGACCGATACCCAGGTCACCTGGCTGACCGAAGAGGCATTCGACCGGCTGAAGGCCGAACTCGACCAGCTCATCGCCAACCGCCCGATCATCGCGGCCGAGATCAACGACCGTCGCGAAGAGGGCGATCTCCGCGAAAACGGCGGCTACCACCAGGCCCGCGAGGACCAGGGTCAGCAAGAGGCCCGGATCCGCCAGCTCCAGGAGTTGCTGAACAACGCCAAGGTCGGCGAGGCCCCCAAGCAGTCCGGCGTGGCGCTCCCCGGCTCGGTCGTCAAGGTCAAGTTCATCGACGGCGGAGACACCGAGACGTTCCTGATCGGGACGCGCCAGGAGGGCGTGACCGACGGCAAGCTCGAGGTCTATTCCCCCAAGTCCCCACTCGGCGGCGCGATCATCGACGCCAAGGTCGGCGACAAGCGCTCGTACGTGGTGCCCAACGGCAGCACCGTCGAGGTCGAGCTCATCAGCGCGGAGCCCTACCACTCGTAGCGGGTGACGGGGCCGGGTGCTCTACGGTCCGTGCATGGCGCAGATCGCCGAAGACCTCTTCCTCCTCCTGCTGGACAACGCGTCGGCCCGACCGGCTCTCGACCGCGACCGGCGGCAACGCGTGCTCGCGGCCGCCACCCTGCTCGACCTGGCGTACGCCTGTCGAGTCCGGCCGTCGGCGCCGGGTGACGCGGTCGCCCCGGGTCGACTCGTCGCCCTGATCGGCAGCGGCCCGATGGATGCCGTCGTCGAACCTGCGTTTCGATTGCTCGCGCAGCAACCGCTAACACCGGCTCTTGCGGTCGCAAAGGTCGGCAAGGACGTCCAGGAGAACCTGGCCGTGCGCCTGGAGCGGTTGGGGCTGATCAGTCGGGTGCGGCTTCCGGCGAAGCGGTTCACACCGGTCTACGCCTGGCCGCTGCTCCATCGCGATCGGGTGGCGTCGGCCCGCACCGATCTGCTGGCGGCGCTGTTCGACCGGCGTCCGCCCACGCCCGCGACGGCGGCCATCGTCACGGTGCTGCACGCCGCGGACGGCCTCGGCGTCCTGCTGAGCCTCAACGACCGCGGCTGGCGGTGGGTGCACTCCCGGGCCACCGAGATCGCCAGCGGAAGCTGGGTCGACGAATACTCGACGGGGCTGCCCGAGATCAACCTCGCGGTGACCGCGTCCGCGCTGCGCTCAACGCTGGGCTAGGGCCTGTTCCAGATCGCCGAGCAGGTCGGCGACGTCCTCGATGCCGACGGACAGCCGGACCAGGTCATCGGGCACTTCGAGCTGGGAACCCGCAGTCGAGGCGTGCGTCATGGCGCCGGGATGCTCGATCAGCGACTCCACGCCTCCCAGCGACTCGGCGAGGATGAAGATCTCCGTCCGCGCGCACAGTCGCTTGGCGGCATCCCGACCGTCCTTGAGCCGGGCTGAGACCATCCCCCCGAAGCCGGACATCTGGCGCGCGGCGACGGCGTGGCCGGGGTGGCTGGGCAGGCCCGGGTAGAGCACCGCCTCGATCGCGGGATGCTCGGCCAGGAACTCGGCCACCTTGGCCCCGTTCTCGCTGTGCCGCTGCATGCGCAGCGACAGGGTCTTTAGGCCGCGGTAGGTCAGATAGGCGTCGAATGGACCCGGTACCGCGCCCGCGCCGTTCTGCAGGAAGGCGAAGGCGTCGTCGAGTGCCTCGTCGTTGGTGAGGAGTGCGCCACCGACGACGTCGGAGTGCCCGCCGATGTACTTCGTCGTCGAGTGCAACACGATGTCGGCTCCCAGGGCCAGCGGCTGCTGCAGGGCTGGGGACGCAAAGGTGTTGTCCACCAATACCTTCGACTCGGTTGCCGATGCCACCTCGACGATCGCGGCGATGTCGGCGATCGACAGCAGCGGGTTGGTCGGCGTCTCGACCCAGATCAGCTTCGTGTGGGGGGTCACCGCCGCGCGGACCGCGTCGAGATCGGACAACGCGACGGGAGTGTGCGTGATGCCCCACTGCGTGAAGACCTTGTCGATCAACCGGAAGGTGCCGCCATACGCGTCGTCGGGGATGACGACGTGATCGCCGGGGCGCAGGAGCGCGCGCAACGCGCAGTCGGTCGCGGCCATGCCCGAACTGAACGCCCGTCCGAACGTCGCGCCCTCGACGGCTGCCAGCGCCGCCTCCAGCGCCGTGCGGGTCGGGTTTCCGGTGCGGGCGTACTCGTACCCGCCGCGGAGACCACCGACGCCGTCCTGCGCGAACGTGGAGCTCGCATAGATGGGCGCGTTGACCGCGCCCGTGGCCGGATCGGGCCGGTAGCCGGCGTGGATGGCCTTGGTTGCGGGCCCGTAGGCGCGGTACGCATCTGCCTTGGAACGCTGCTCACTCATCGTCGTTCAGGGTAACGGTGTGCCTTGGGTGTAGAACGAAGAGCATGTCCACCACGATCGAAAGCCTCCTCGACCTCGACACGCTGCTGACGCCCGAGGACCTCGAGCTGCGCACCATGGTCCGGCAGTTCGGCGAGCAACGACTGCGCCCTCACATCGCCGAGTGGTTCGAGACCGGCGAGGTCCCCGTCCGCGACCTGGCCGTCGAGATCGGCAAGCTGGGCCTGCTCGGCATGCATCTCGAGGGGTACGGCTGCAGCGGGTCGTCGGCCACCGCGTACGGCCTGGTGTGCCAGGAACTCGAGGCCGTCGACAGCGGGCTGCGCAGCCTGGTGTCGGTGCAGGGTTCGCTCGCGATGTTCGCCATCCACCACTGGGGCAGCGAGGATCAGCGTGAGCAGTGGCTGCCCGGTATGGCGGCCGGTGAACTGATCGGCTGCTTCGGGCTGACCGAACCGGACTTCGGCTCCAATCCCAGCGGCATGCGGACGACCGCTCGCCGCGACGGGTCCGACTGGATCCTCAACGGCTCGAAGATGTGGATCACCCACGCGTCGATCGCCGACGTCGCGATCGTGTGGGCCCGCAGTCAGGAATCAAACGGGGGCATCGTCGGCTTCGCGGTGCCGACGACGACACCGGGATTCAGCGCCAGGGAGATGACGCACAAGATGTCGTTGCGGGCGTCGGTCACCTCGGAGTTCAGCCTCGATGACGTCCGCCTGCCCGACGACGCCAAACTGCCTGGCGCGCGCGGGTTGTCGGGACCGCTGGCCTGTCTGTCCGAGGCGCGGTTCGGCATCGTCTTCGGATCGGTGGGCGCCGCTCGCGACTGCCTGGAGACCGCGCTGGAGTACGTCGGCACGCGTGAGGTCTTCGACAAGCCGTTGGCCGGATACCAACTGACTCAGGCGAAGATCGCCGACATGGCCGTCGAACTGGGCAAGGCGCAACTGCTGGCCCTGCACCTCGGCAAGCTAAAGGACGCCGGGACGATCAAGCCCGAGCAGGTCAGCGTCGGCAAGCTGAACAACGTCCGCGAAGCCATCAAGATCGCCCGCCAATGCCGGACCCTACTGGGCGCCAACGGAATCACTCTGGAATACCCGGTGATTCGGCACGCCAACAACCTGGAGTCGGTACTGACCTACGAAGGCACCTCGGAAGTCCACCAGCTGGTGATCGGCGAGGCGCTGACGGGTGTCAGCGCGTTCCGCTGACGCACACCGTCGACATCAGCTTGTCCGCGAACGTCTGGTTCCTGCGGTCCCACAGCGGCCATAGGTAGCCCACGCCGAGGCTCGTGACGTCCAGCACATGGGCGAGTTGGCGAAACACCGAGCGCCAGAAGCCGACTGGTGCACGGGTCGTCACGTCGACCACCCGAATCCTCAGCAGTTCCTTGCCAACGCTCGAGCCCGTGCGCCCCTGTCGTAGGCCAAAGTTCCACACGGCGTAGGCGACACTCGTCCACCAGCAGGCCAGGTAACCCGACTGCCCCAGCGTGCTGGCGCCGGAGTTGCCGCACTGTGGGCCGATGTCGCGCACCGAGGGGTCGCCATCGCACAGCCGGTTGCGCGTCAGCCACATCAGGGCCACCGCGAGCACCGCCAGCACCACGATGGGGAGCCAGTCGACCGCGGTGGCCGCGACGCGCCTCGACCAGGGGGCGTAGGGAACGACGCCTGCCGTCGACTTCGCTTCCTGGGCGCTGGGTTTCACGTCACGACGCTACCGCCTCGGTCAGAGCGGAACGGCCACCGTCTTGATCAACTTGTCGACCAGGGTTTGCCGCTTGGGATCCCACAGCGGGAAGAGGACGGCGACGATCCAGACGATGCCGCAGGCGGCATAGGCCACGATGTAGACGAGCTCCCGCAGCACGGACTTGCCGAAGCCGATCGGCTGCCCGGTCTCCTCACCGACCACCTTGAACTTCATGATGCCCTTGCCGATGCTGGAGCCGGTCGTGCCCTGCTTGAGGCCGAGGTTCCAGACGATGTAGGCCAGCGCGATGATCTCCAACACGATGAACAGCGTCCACGCCAGCCCACTGGGACCATTGCTCCCGGTCGCGCAGAAGTCGCCGAGCTGATACTCGGAATCATCGGTGATGCAAACGGTTTCGACCTTCTGCATGGTGATCAGGATGATCGAACCGATTCCCGACAGGATGGCGACGGGCACCCAGTCGATGAGCCAGGCCAGGACGCGAGTCAGCCATGGGGCGTACTGCTCGGGGCCCTGGCCAAACGTGCCATCGGATGCGGGTGCGGACGCATACCCGCCGCCCGGAGGCGCAGGCACGTACCCCCCGCCGGGAGGTGGCGGCGGCGGGTATCCACCACCGGGTGGTGGCGGCGGCTGGTAGCCCTCGGGTATCGGGGGTGGGAAGTCTCCCGGTGGGGGCGGCGGATTGGTCATGATCGGTCCTTCGACGGTGGTTGGGCGATCCAGAGGCTACGGAGTCAGCGGGGCAATGGCGCCGCCACCGAGCTTGCGGTAGGTGTGCACCAGGAACAGTGCCGCCACGGGCAACGCGACGATGAGGCCGATGCCGCACGCCAGCGCGCCGACCGTCACGATGACCCCGATGATCAGCCAGGCGAGCAGCACCTGTACGAAATTGCTCTTCACCAACTCGAAGCTGGCCTTCAACGCATCGATCGGGGGCAGGTTGCGATCGACGATCGAGACCAACGCGAAGAGCGTGAAGAGCGATACCAGCAGGCCGGGGATGACGCACAACGCCTGACCAATGGAGGTCAGGATGCCGATGATGAGGCTCGCGACGAGCACACTTCCGACGTTGCGCGGCTTGAAGAACGAACCGATCGTCACGGGCTGCCCGTTGGCGATGTCCAGGAGGCCTGCGTAGTACGCCGACGAGATCGCGCCAACCACCACGAACGTCACCAGGCTGCCGAGGAAGATCACGGCGAGGCTGGCGGCCCCCAATCCCGAGCTGAACGAGTAGCTGAAGCCGCTGTCGTACGAGTCGTAGGAGCTGACCGGATCCGGCGCGATGGCAATCGCGATCCCGTAGAAGATCCCGTACACGACGCCGACGATGATGGCGTACACCAGCGTCGGAACGATCAGCGCGCCGGCGTTCTTGGTGAACTTGTTCCAGGCCCACGAGAACGCCTCGCCGATGTTGACCTCACGGCCGCCACCGAAGCCGGGACCGCCAGCCTGCGGATAACCGCCCTGCTGCGGATAACCGGGCTGCGGCGGAGGATATCCGCCCTGTGGTGGGTAGTAACCACCTTGCGGCGGCGGCGCCCCGTACCCGCCCTGCGGCGGCGGCGCTCCGTAACCGCCCTGCGGCGGCGGCGGATATCCGCCCTGCGGCGGCGGCGCCCCGTAACCACCCTGCGGCGGCGGCGGCGGCGCCCCGTAACCACCCTGCGGCGGCGGTGGCGGTGGCGAGTAACCCCCCTGCGGCGGAGGCGGGTAGTCGCCACCCTCGGGTGGCTGCGGCGGGTTGGTCATGGTCGTCTTACCTTTCGGCTGATCTCGGTTCGGGGAATTCCGTTGTCGATTAGACGTATAACGCGGTGAACGGTGCGATGGGCAGGTTGCGGACGACGAACCACACGGACACCAGCACCAGGGCCACGACGGCCGACCACCGGTGATGCTGCCAGCTGCCGATCCTCCGATCGACGATCCGGCCGTAGGTCCACGCGCCAAATGCCCAGAGCAGGAACAAGACCGACACGAGCCCGAGTGCGTTGAAGCGGGCCGCCCCAAGGACGTCCCCGTGCAGGAGGCTGTAGATCATCCGCAGACTTCCGCACCCGGGGCAGTCGATTCCCAACAAGGCCTTCGTCGGGCACACCGGTAGCGGCCCACCCGCCGACATCGGATCGCCGAGCCACACCGCGCCGCACAACAGGCCGGCCGCCACCGCCACCCCGAGCGGGGCGCCGAGAGGTGTCGTTGGCAGCGACCGGCGCGTATCCAACATGGCTGTGCGGGTTAGGAATACGAGAAGGCGCTGGCACCGACCACCAGCGTGAAGATCAGGTAGATGACGCCGACGACGACCCCGGCGATGGCACCCCACATGGCGAACTTCTTGGCGTCGTCAGCGGCCTGCTGCGCTTCGGCGTAGCGGCCTTGGCCCCACAACCCGGAAACCTGCGTGGCCTTGACGATCGACACGATGCCCAGAGGAAGGCAGCAGAGCACCGTGACCAGGATTCCCCACACCAGGTTGTTGTCGGGCTGGCTGGCAGGAGCGCCGCCGTACCCACCGGGTCCGCCGGGTCCGCCGGGTCCCGGAGGTGGCGGGTAGTTACCGGGCGGAGGCGGAGGGTAATTACCAGGCGGGGGCGGCGGGTACTCGGTCATGAACGCCTTCCAGTGAGCTGTTTGCTGGGTCTGAGCGCTGTTACCCTACCCGAGAACACGCTCGGAGAGACGACCAAAAAGCGAACTGGGATACCCCATGTGACGGCCCGTCAAACCCGCAATCCTTGCCGGTGCTTCGGTCTTCGGCGGACGTGCCGCCGCCCGCCGCCGGAGGTGTGACGCGTCTACCGGCGCGTACTGCCATCCGAGAGAAATCCCAGCAGGTCGTGACGGGTAAGCACCCCAACGGGTTTGCCCTCTTCGACGACCATCACGGCGTCGCATTCGCGCAGCGTCTTCTCCGCCGCGCTGACCAGTTCGCCGGCCCCGATCAGGGGCAGCGCGGGGCTCATGTGTTGGGAGACGGCGTCGGCGAGCTTTGCCCGGCCCTCGAAGACGGCGGACAGAAGTTCTCGTTCCGATACGCTGCCCGCTACTTCGCCTGCCATCACGGGCGGTTCGGCGCCGACCACCGGCATTTGCGAGACGCCGTACTCGCGCAGGATTCCGATCGCGTCGCGGACCGTCTCGGACGGGTGGGTGTGGACCAGGTCGGGCAGCGCACCGGACTTGCGGCGCAACACGTCTCCGACGGTGGACTGCTCGATCGATCCGTCGAGCCTGTCGCGCAGGAAGCCATAGGACGACATCCAGGCGTCGCTGAAGATCTTCGAGAGATAACCCCGTCCGCCGTCGGGAAGGAGAACTACGACGAGTGCGTCCGGGCCGGCACGCTCCGCCACGCGGATCGCGGCCACCGTCGCCATGCCGCACGAGCCGCCGACGAGCAGGCCCTCCTCACGGGCCAGGCGTCGCGTCATCTCGAAGGAGTCGGCGTCGGACACCGCGATGATCTCGTCGCTGACGGTCGGGTCGTAGGCCGACGGCCAGAAGTCCTCCCCAACACCCTCGACGAGGTACGGCCGTCCGGTGCCCCCGGAGTACACCGACCCCTCCGGGTCGGCGCCGATGACTTTCACCGCCCCGCCGGACATCTCCTTGAGGTAGCGCCCCGCACCGGTGATCGTCCCGCCCGTGCCAACGCCGGTGACGAAGTGGGTGATCTTGCCGTCGGTGTCCGCCCAGATCTCGGGGCCCGTCGTCTCGTAGTGGCTCGCCGGACCGTTCGGGTTGGAGTACTGGTCCGGCTTCCAGGCGCCGTCGATCTCACGCACCAGGCGGTCGGACACGCTGTAGTAGCTGTCCGGATGGTCGGGCGGCACCGCCGTCGGGGACACGACGACGTCGGCGCCGTACGCGCGCAACACGTTTCGCTTGTCTTCGCTAACCTTGTCCGGACAGACGAATACGCACTTGTAACCGCGCTCCTGCGCCACCAACGCCAGTCCGACACCCGTGTTGCCCGACGTCGGCTCGACGATCGTGCCACCGGGCTTGAGCTGTCCGCTGGCTTCCGCGGCGTCGATCATCTTGATGGCGATGCGGTCCTTGGAGCTGCCGCCAGGGTTGAGGTACTCGACCTTGGCCGCGACCATGCCTGCGCCCTCGGGGACAACGGAGTTCAACCGGACGAGAGGTGTATTGCCTATGAGCTCACTGACATGACCCGCGATTCGCATGCTTCCATCGTGTCAGGCCTGCGGTCGGGTTACCAGGTGACCTCTCGGATGTAGTCGCCGATCTGCTTCAACGACCGCGTGGCCTCCTTCACGGCGGGCGCCGCCAGCTGGAAGACGTGCATCTGGCCGGGCCAGACGTGCACCTCGACCGGAACACCCGCGGCGGCGAGCATGTGGGCCGCCTTCCGCGCATCGTTGAGCAGGACCTCCGAGCCGGACACGTGGATCAACGTCCGCGGTAACCCGTTCTCGATGTGGTCGAGCGGTTCGTACACCTGCTCGGCCTCGCCGTCGACGACCCGCCGCCTGGCTGCCGCTTCGACGATCGCGACGAGAGCCTCGAAGGCCTTCGCCGGGAACATCGCGTCGGTCCCGATGTTGGGATGCTGGGCGCGGCTCTCGTTGTCGATCTCGAACAGCGGCGACATGGTCACGACGGCGGCTGGCAGTTCGCCGTCGAGCTGCAACCGCTCGGCGAGCGCGAGGGACAGGTAGCCACCGGCTGAGTCGCCCGCGAGCACGATCTGGTCGGGCTGGTAACCCTTGAGCCGCAACCACTGATAGGCGTCATAGCAGTCGTCGATCGCCTGACCGATCGAATGCTTGGGAATCATGCGGTAATTGACCACCAGCGCCGGGCTGTCGGCGAACCCTGACAGCGCGGTCACCATGCGACCGTGCGAGTTCACCCCGCAGGTCAGGAAGGCTCCGCCGTGCAGGTACAGGATCACGCTGCGTTTGCCGTCGGCGGGCAGGACGCCGGCCGCGCGGACCAGCTGGGCGGTGCAGTTCGGTAGCGCGATGGTTGCGCGGATCGTTCCCGGCGCGGGCCGCAGCACGCGCGACACGAAGTCGACCACCCCGAAGGGCCATGGCATGTGCGGGATGTGACTGGCGACCCCAAGAGTTGGCTTGATGGTCATCATTGCCCCGAGAGCAAACAAGCGACCGGCGATGCTCGGGCCGTCTTCGACGACTTCGACGGGTGCCCCGTCGCTTACCGGGAATCGGCGCGGCTTATGGGCTCTAGCTGGGCCGATCGGGGACCGCGACGGCCCCGATACCTTGCTGGGTGCGGTCATCGCCACCACTTCCTACGCCGTTGTAGTGCCCGTTGACCGAGTGTCTACAGCCAACTGGGTAACTTAGCTTGGCATCTTCGTGAATGTTCAACAATCGAAGAATCCAAAGTCGTACCGGACTTGATACCGCACCGTGACGCTTCTGGGCTCACCACACGCGGAGATCGCGGAAAGTCGCCATTAAACTGGGGCCGTGGTCATTCGTGTCCCGCGTGGGTCGACCATCGCCCTGGCCGCCGCCGCCGCGCTCGCGTCGACGGGGTCCGTGTACGTCGGAGCCCGCAACCTGCTGCACGATCAGGCCGACCAGGCCCGGCAGGTCATTCCCAAGTCGTGGGACGTCCCACCGCGGGCCGACGGCATCTACACACCAGGCGGCGGCCCCTGCCAGAAGTGGCATCGTGGCGTGCCGTTCGACATCCACTTGATGATCTTCGGTGATTCGACGGCGACCGGATACGGCTGCGTCGACGCCGACGAGGTGCCGGGGGTGATGATCGCGCGCGGGCTCGCGGAGGAGTCCGGCAAACGCATCCGGTTGAGCACGAAGGCGATCGTCGGCGCGACGTCCAAGGGGTTGTCTGGGCAGATCGACGCCATGTTCGTGGCGGGGCCGCCGCCCGACGCCGCGGTCGTCATGATCGGCGCCAACGACGTCACGGCGGTGAACGGCATTGGGCCGTCCGCACGGCGCGTCGGTGCTGCGGTGAGCCGACTCCGCGGCAGCGGTGCCGTCGTCGTGGTGGGCACCTGCCCCGACTTCGGCGTCATCACCGCGATCCCGCAGCCGTTGCGCCTGGTCGCCCGCACGATCGGATTGCGGCTGGCGCGCGCACAGGCAAGCGAGGTGCATGCGGCGGGCGGCGTACCCGTGCCGTTCTCGGCCCTCCTGTCACCGGAGTTCCAGAAGGTGCCGGAGAACTTCTTCTCCGACGACTTGTTCCACCCCTCCGCGGCCGGCTATGCGCTCGCCGCCCAGCAGCTGTTGCCCGCGCTGTGCAAAGAACTCGGCGAGTGGTCGGCAGACTCGGACGTCGAACCGGCGCTCGAGTCGCGCAGCGGCGACGACTCCGTTCTGGCCCGCATCGGCGGGATCGCGCGGATCTGGCGCCGTACGACGGGCGTACCCGCGCCCATCGTCGCTTCGGTGACGGGTTAGGTTCGCACTAGCCTGCAGCCTCACCCGCGCCACCGAACAAGGAGTCCGTCATGCCCGAAGCCGTCATCGTTTCGACCGCCAGATCGCCGATCGGGCGTGCCAACAAGGGGTCTCTGGTCGACATGCGGCCCGACGACCTCGCCGCGCAGATGGTGCGTGCCGCCTTGGACAAGGTGCCCGCGCTGGATCCCCGCGACATCGACGACCTGATGATGGGATGCGGCCAGCCGGCGGGTGAGGCCGGTTTCAACGTCGGGCGCGCGGTGGCCGTCGAGCTGGGCTACGACTTCATGCCCGGAACCACGGTCAACCGCTACTGCTCCTCGTCGCTGCAGACCACCCGGATGGCGTTCCACGCGATCAAGGCCGGCGAGGGTGACGCGTTCATCTCCGCCGGCGTCGAGACGGTGTCGCGCTTCATGAAGGGCAGCGCCGATGGCTGGCCCGACGCCAAGAACCCGAGCTTCTCCGATGCGCAGGCCCGCTCGGATCAGGCGGCGCTCGGCGGCACCGAGTGGCACGACCCCCGCGAGGACGGCCTGCTGCCCGACGTCTACATCGCGATGGGCCAGACCGCCGAGAACGTCGCACTGTTCACCGGCATCAGCCGTGAGGACCAGGACCACTGGGGCGTCCGCAGCCAGAACAAGGCCGAAGAGGCCATCAACAGCGGCTTCTTCGACCGCGAGATCGCGCCGGTGACGCTGCCCGACGGCACGGTGGTGTCCAAGGACGACGGGCCGCGCGCCGGTACCACCTACGAGAAGATCAGCCAGCTCAAGCCGGTGTTCCGGCCGAACGGCACCATCACCGCGGGCAACGCCTGTCCCCTGAACGACGGTGCGGCCGCCGTGGTGATCATGAGCGACACGAAGGCCAAGGAGCTGGGCCTGACGCCGCTGGCGCGCATCGTGTCGACGGGTGTGTCGGGCCTCTCGCCGGAGATCATGGGCCTCGGCCCCATCGAGGCGTGCAAGAAGGCACTGGTCAAGGCGGGCATGTCGATCGACGACATCGACCTGTACGAGATCAACGAGGCGTTCGCCGTTCAGGTCCTGGGCTCGGCGCGCGCGCTCGGGATGGACGAGGACAGGTTGAACGTGTCCGGCGGCGCGATCGCCATCGGTCACCCGTTCGGCATGACCGGCGCCCGGATCACGGCCACGCTGTTGAACAACCTGACGACCTACGACAAGACCTTCGGCCTGGAGACCATGTGCGTCGGTGGTGGCCAGGGCATGGCGATGATCATCGAGCGCCTGAGCTAGCTGCCCACTAGCTGCCACTAGCCGCCGCTGGTGTGCGCGGAGATCGCGAGACTGCCCTTTTCAGGCGATTTCGCGATCTCCGCGCACACTAGCGGCCCAGGCCCGACGCACTCTGTTGAGCACGTCGGCGGGACGGTTGCCGGCCACGACGCGAATGTGCCTCCAACGCCGGTGGGCCAAGTACTCGGACCGCACGATGTCCTTACCCCATCGCCGCCGTTCACGATGTTGATCGCCGTCGTATTCGACGGCGATCTTCACGTCTTCCCACCCCATGTCGAGGAAGTAGATCGGCCTGCCCGTCTCGTCGCAGACGGGGATCTGCGTACGCGGCCGCGGATACCCGGCGCGAACGAGCAGCAGTCGCAACCACGTCTCCCGGGGTGATTCTGCGCCAGGGTCGTACGCCTCGAGCGCTCGCCGCAATCGTGGCGCACCCGGTGACCCCCGATGTCGATCGGCGACCGCCTCGACGTCCGCGGCGCTAAACCGCGCGACCTGGCCCAGCGCGTCGAGGCGTTCGATGCCCTCATCGCCCCGGATCAATCGCCCCAAGTCGAAGGCCGTGCGCACCGGTGTGGTGACACGCATACCCGTCAATGACATCACCTCACCCACGGCGAGCCGGTCACGTCGCGTCCGAATACCCTGCGGCGGTCTCGCATTCGACCAGATCAGCTCCACGGGCGCCTGACCGTCGATCCACTCGGCGCCGTGTAGCGCTGATGCGGCGAGCCCCGCGATCACGGCTTCGCGGCCCGACCACAACCACGCCGCCTTCGCCCGCTGCTGGAGGGTCAACTCCAGGTCGGGCTCCACATACACGCCTGGGAACACGGACCGATAGCGAGTCCGCAGCTGATGCTTGTTGACTGCGCCGGCGGCAAGCGCCTCCGTCCCGAGGAAGGGCACGCCGTAGACGTTCATCTCTTCACGGTGCAGCGGCGTCCGCGTCGAATCCATTGCCAGCGCGCGATTTGGGGATGGATCGCGCACTGTGAATGAACGCCTCAAAACAGCAGAAAGCCCGTTCGCAATTCGCGAACGGGCTTCCCGGGGTAGGACTGCTAGTCGTTCTGGAAGTAACTGAGCAGTCGCAGGATTTCGAGGTACAGCCACACCAACGTCACGGTCAGCCCGAGCGCGATGCCCCATGCGGCCTTCGACGGGGCGCCGGCGCGGACCATTTGGTCAGCCGAGTCGAAGTCGATCAGGAACATGAACGCCGCCAGCCCGATGCAGACCAAGGAGAAGATGATGGCCAACGGGCCACCGCTGCGCAAACCGAAGCCCTCGCCGCCGCCGACGCCGAAGATGGCGAGGACGAAGTTGAGCAGAGCGATCGCCATGACGCCAAACAGCGCGGCGACGAGCATCCGCGTGAACTTCGGCGTGACGCGGATGGCACCGGTCTTGTAGACGACCAGCATGCCGATGAACACACCGATGGTGCCGAAGATCGCCTGCGCGATCATCCCGGGGCCACCCGTAGAGACCACGTTCGCGAAGAGGAACGACGCGGCCCCAAGGAACAGGCCCTCGAGCGCGGCGTAGCTCAGGACGATGGCCGGGTTGTCCTGCTTGCGGCCGAACGTCGCGATCATCACCAACGCGAAGCCACCAAGGCCACCGATGAGCGTGAACGGCATCATCAGCCCGAGGTTCTGCGACACCAGGAAGTACGACACCACGCCGACCGCGGCCACGATGGCCACCGTGATTCCGGTCTTTGTGACGACGTCGTCGATGGTCAGCGGCCGGGAGACCTGGCTCGACTGGTCGGTGTAGGGCTGCGCCGCATAGGGATCAGCCTGTACCGCTGCCGCGCCGTAGCCGGCGGCACCGGTACCGAATTGGGCGTATCCGCCCTGCTGCTTGGGCAGGGAACGGAATACCGGGTTGCTGCTTTCGCGCACCGTCGGTTCCTCTCGTGTGCTAAAGGCTCGTCTGGTGACGAACATTGACGAACAATGAGTCAACGTGCGGCGACGCGGACCGGTTCCCGGCCTCATCACTGAAACTGTGAACTCGTTGAGAAAGGTTACCCGTGTCGCCTACCCCTGGGGCGACGATCTAGATTGCAAGCCGTGGCAGGAAACGAGGACATCCTAGTAAATGTCGAGAACGGCGTCGGCCGCATCACTCTGAACAGGCCGAAGGCCATCAATTCGCTGACCCACGACATGGTCACCGAGCTTGAGAAGGCTCTCAGGAACTGGGCTCACGACGACTCGGTGCGCACTGTTCTGCTGACGGGTGCGGGCGAACGCGGCTTGTGCGCAGGCGGTGACGTCATCGCGATCTACCACAGCGCCAAGGGCGACGGCTCCGAGGCGCGGTCGTTCTGGCACGACGAATACGTCCTCGACGCCTACATCGCCGCCTATCCCAAGCCCTACGTGGCGATCATGGACGGCATCGTGATGGGTGGCGGTGTCGGAGTCGCGTCGCACGGCCGCGTCCGCGTCGTCACCGACACCACCAAGATGGGGATGCCCGAGGTCGGCATCGGCTTCATTCCCGACGTCGGTGGCACCTACCTGCTGTCCCGTGCGCCGGGGCGGCTCGGCCTGCATGCCGCGCTAACCGGCGCGCCGTTCTCCGGAGCGGACGCGATCGCGATGGGCTTCGCCGACCACTTCGTCCCCCACGACGCACTCGACGCGTTCGAGAACGCCATCGTCGAGCACGGCGTCGAGGCGGCGCTTCAGACACACGGAATTGAGCCGCCCGCGAGTCCTCTTCTGGCACAGCAGGGTTGGATCGACGAATGCTACGCGGGCGCGACCGTCGTCGACGTCCTCGCCGCACTGCGCGCGCACGACGCGGGGCCCGCCATCGATGCCGCGAACCACATCGCCGGCCGATCGCCCATCGCCCTGGCGGTCACGCTGGAGGCGGTCCGGCGGGCGGCACACCTGGACACGTTGAACGACGTTCTGCGCCAGGAGTTCCGCACGGCGTGCGGAGCCCTGCGGTCGCATGACCTTGTGGAGGGCATCCGCGCCCTCCTCATCGACAAGGACCGCAATCCGAAGTGGTCGCCGGCCACCCTGGAATCATGCTCACCGGACGCCGTCGAGGCGTACTTCCGATCAGCCGACCCCGACCTAGAACTTCCCGAAGACGACAACGAGCGAGGACCGGAACGAGAAGGAGTCGAGCAATGACTTCCCGAAGACGACAACGAGTGAGGATCGCAGCGAGGCACGAGCGAGGACCGGAACGAGAAGGAGTCGAGCAATGACATACGAGACCATCCTGGTGACGCGCGAGGGCCGCGTCGGAACCATCACCTTGAACCGGCCCAAGGCGCTGAACGCCCTCAACAGCCAGGTGATGGTCGAATTGACCAGCGCAGCAGCTGAATTCGACAACGACCCCGAGATCGGCGCCATCATCGTCACCGGCAACGAGAAGGCCTTCGCCGCGGGCGCCGACATCAAGGAGATGGCCGACCTGTCATTCGCCGACGTCTTCGCGGCCGACTTCTTCGCGACCTGGTCGAAGTTCGCCGCCACCCGCACTCCGACCATCGCGGCCGTTGCGGGCTATGCGCTGGGCGGAGGCTGCGAGCTGGCGATGATGTGCGACATCCTGATCGCCGCCGACACTGCGAAGTTCGGCCAGCCCGAGATCAAGCTCGGCGTGCTGCCGGGGATGGGCGGTTCGCAGCGGCTCACCCGCGCGATCGGCAAGGCGAAGGCGATGGACCTCATCCTCACCGGGCGGACCATCGACGCGGCGGAAGCCGATCGCAGTGGCCTGGTGTCCCGCGTCGTGCCCGCCGACTCGCTCCTCGACGAGGTCAATGCCACCGCGGCCACCATCGCGGGAATGTCGCTGTCGGCCTCGCGGATGGCGAAGGAGGCCGTCAATCGCGCCTTCGAATCGACTCTCGCAGAAGGTCTTCTCTACGAACGACGGCTGTTCCACTCCGCCTTTGCCACCGACGATCAGACCGAGGGCATGGCGGCCTTCACCGAGAAGCGCCCACCGAGGTTCACGCACCGTTAAAGTGCGTTCGTGACAGACACGGAGACCAAGGTCGGCGAACCGGAACCGGCTGCCGCGCCGGACGCTGCGCCACCTCCGGCGAAGCCGGACTGGTGGCTGCGCCACTACACGTTCTTCGGCACCGCGCTGGGCCTGGTGTTCGTCTGGCTGTCCTTGACTCCGTCGCTGCTCCCCCGCGGTCCGCTGTTCCAGGGCCTGGTGAGTGGCGCCGCAGGTGCGATCGGTTACGGCATCGGCGTTTTCAGTGTGTGGCTGGTCCGGTACATGAGGTCGAAAGACTCCACTCCCCCGGCCCCGCGGTGGGCGTGGATCTCGCTGGTCGTGGTCGGCGTCATCGGGCAGACGCTGGCCATCATCTCGTTCCACGTCTGGCAGGACGACGTTCGCGACTTCATGGGCGTGCCACGACTGGACTTCTGGGACCACCCGCTGACCGCGGTATTGGCGATCGTCTTCCTGTTCGTCTTCGTCGAGCTCGGCCAACTGGTCGGCAAGCTGGTGCGGTTCCTGGTCCGCCAACTTAATCGCGTTGCGCCACCACGAGTCTCGGCTGTCGTCGTCGTCACGCTCCTGCTCGTCCTGAGCATTGCGCTCCTCAATGGCATCGTGGTACGGGCGTTGATGAGCACGCTGAACAACACCTTCGAGTCGGTCAACAACGAGGAGGATCCGGACTTCGCCGCGCCGAGCACGACGTTGCGCTCCGGTGGTCCCGAATCGCTGGTCACCTGGTCGTCGCTCGGCCACCAGGGTCGCGTCTTCATCGCCGGCGGTCCGTCGGTGGACGACCTGACGACGTTCAACGGCGCCCCCGCGACCGAGCCGATCCGCGCCTACGCGGGGTTGAACTCCGCCAACGGCTTCAAGGCGACCGCCGAGCTCGCCGCCCGAGAGTTGTTGCGCACCGGGGGTCTCGACCGCGCGGTGGTCGCGGTGGCCAACACGACGGGGACCGGCTGGATCAACGAGGCCGAGGCGTCGTCACTCGAATACATGTACAACGGCAACACGTCGATCGTGTCGATGCAGTACTCGTTCCTTCCGAGTTGGTTGTCGTTCCTGGTCGACAAGGAGAACGCCCGCCAAGCCAGCCAGGCCCTCTTCGAAGCGGTCGACTCGCTGGTCCGCACGATGCCCGAGGCCAGGCGTCCGAAGCTGGTGGTGTTCGGCGAGAGTCTGGGGTCCTTCGGTGGCGAGGCGCCGTTCCTGTCCCTCAACAACCTCATCGCCAGGACCGACGGCGCGCTGTTCTCCGGTCCGACCTTCAACAACACGATCTGGACCGAACTCACCCGCAACCGCGACGCAGGTTCACCCGAGTGGCTGCCCATCTACGACAAGGGTGAGAACGTCCGGTTCGCCGCCAAGGCAGACGATCTCGGCCGACCGGCCGACCCCTGGGGGGAGCCGCGGGTGGTGTATCTGCAGCACGCCTCCGATCCGATCGCGTGGTGGAATCCCGATCTGTTGTTCGCCAAACCGGACTGGCTGCGCGAACCCCGCGGCTATGACGTATCGCCGGAGATGGAGTGGATTCCGGTCGTGACCTTCCTGCAGGTGTCGGCCGACATGGCGGTCGCCGTCGACGTCCCCGATGGCCACGGCCACGTGTACGTGCGGGACGTGGCGAATGCGTGGGCGGCGATCATGCAGCCCCCCGGTTGGACACCCGCGAAGACAGAGAAGCTACGGCCGCTGCTGCGTTCCGACGAGTAGGCGGTCGAGCACTCCCGTCGAGCGCAGGGCCTGATAACCGCCGACCACGTCGGTGGCCTTGTGCAGGCCCAGATCGACGAGCGCCGCCGCGGCCAGGCTCGAGGTGTAGCCCTCGGAGCAGAGGACCAACCACTCCACGTCGTCGTCGGCCTGCGGCAGCCGGGCGTCGCTGGTGGGGTCGAGACGCCATTCAAGAACATTGCGTTCGATCACCAGCGCGCTGTCGACCTCGCCCTCGGCGGCCCGCTGCGCGGCGGGGCGGATGTCGACGAGCAGCGCTCCCCGGGCCAGTGCGGCGGGTACGTCACCGGCCTCGATCCGCGTCAACTTGGCGCGCGCGGACTCGAGGGCGGCGTCGATGCGGCTTGCCATCAGTCCCCCTCGGGCTTGTCGGTCAGCTCGGTCCGGTCACGGCGCAGCGTGTTTCGTTCGGTGACCTCGTAGTACGACATCGCGGTCAACGGCGGCGAGTACGCATGCACACTCAGGGTAGGCGCGTGCCCGCACACGGGCTTCGACGGCGCCCACACCACGTCGTGGACCCAGCCGAGCGGGAAGCCGGCCTGATCACCAGCCGCGAGCCTACGTTCACGCAACGCCCCACCGTCCCAACGGGTTTCGATCAGGGCGCCCGATACAACGGTGAGCGCACCCAGTGATCCGCCGTGATCGTGCAGTTCGGTGGACCGCTCGGGCACCCAGCTGATGAGCCAGACGTCGAGCTCGTCGTCGCCGTGCAACCGGGTGTACCAGCGTTCATCGGAGGGTGGGCCGCCGGCGGGCAGCACGTGGTCGTAGCGACCAGATAGCACGTGATCGGCGGCGACGTCGGTGGCCTGCAGCAGGTCGGCAACGCGGAGTTGGGTGGGTGCGACGACGGAGGGAAGTGCGAGGGACATGTGAACGGACTCCAGGGCAACCTAGATGAGGGATCGATCAGGGGGCGGGCATCAAGCCCGACAACACTCCCGATAGATGGTCCGCTCCAACACAGTGGCGAGTGTTGCATAGATTGGCGGCATGCGCAGCTACCCGATCGTCACCGCAGCCGCCGTGGCAGCCCTCCTGGCCGGCTGCTCCTCCGGATCCGACGGCGCGGCTCCTCCCTCGTCGTCGGCGTCCAGCGTGGTGACGCCGACCACGACGACCCTGCAGACCCACACGGCGCAACCGGGCGCCGTCGGGGTATCCCCGAACGGTGTCACCACGGCGGTCGGCACCCCTGCGGAATCGACCGAGGACGAGTACTTCCAGGCCTGCCACGCTGCGAAGGTGTGGATGCAGGAGCGCGGCGGCGACCAGAAGACGCAGTTCGAGCCGTACTTGG
Organism: Mycolicibacterium sp. TUM20985; assembly: GCF_030295745.1. Taxonomy (NCBI): domain Bacteria; kingdom Bacillati; phylum Actinomycetota; class Actinomycetes; order Mycobacteriales; family Mycobacteriaceae; genus Mycobacterium; species Mycobacterium antarcticum. The sequence goes on along the minus strand of NZ_AP027291.1, from coordinate 1,236,809 downwards.
AGAGTGTGCAGAAGTCCGACGCCTCCGGGCCCGGCACGTTCGACGCGCCCTGGTCACGGCTGAGCCCCGCACGGCAGTCGGCGGTCATCGTCGCCGCGGAGGCCGCCGCGGACGATCTGTGCGGCTGACGCGCTTTTAATCACGGGTGTCGGAAACACCGCCGGGCGGGCTCTCCGACTCGGCAATCCAACGTCGGGCGCGAGCGAGCGCTTCGTCGAACGCGCCGAAAACCCGGCTGGTCGCAGGGACGATCCCGTCGGCTGCCCACTTGCGAACGGCGCGAATGACCTTCGGGGACGGAACGTCGGCAGGGGACCGGGCCGATCTCCCAGTCGCCGTCGTCGGTGGGTGTCAATGCAACGAGGCTGGCCGATTGCAAACCTCGAACCTTGTGGCGCACAAACAATTAGCGCGTCTACATGTTGTGGTTTAGATCACAAAGTTAGGTACTATGTGTCCCTCATCACCTTGGAGGGTCAATGATCGGTCGAGACAACGCCGAATTGAGTCAGCCGCGGACGGCCATGCCGACTGCGGCCCACGGCTCGATCAACGGCATGCGCTTGATGCTGGGCATTCTCCTGTTCATCATCGCGGTCGGCGCCATCATGGGCGTCGTCGTCGCGCTCTCCAGCGGCCAGTGGCAGGTGGCGATGATCGTCGCCCTCGTCGCCGGCGCCTTCTTCGCCAGGGTGGGCTGCTAACCCTAGTTGGTCCATACCAGGCAGAACGGATGACCTGCCGGGTCTCGGTACACACGGAACTCGCCTTCGACGACCGCGTCGGTAACCCGGGTTGCGCCCATCGCCAAGACCTTTGGCTCCGCGTCGTCGATATCGTCCACCTCGACGTCCACATGGAATTGCTGTGATCCACGCGGATCGGGGAACTGCGGCGGCTGGTGCTCCGGTGACAGCTGAAACGCCAGTCGGCTGCCTGTCGGCTCGGTGAGCACCACCCACGAATCGTCGTCCTCCGAGGCGACGTCGCCCCCGAGCAGGTCAGCGTAGAAGTCCGCCAGTCGGCGTGGCTCCCGGGTGTCGAGGACGACCGAACGAAGTTTTCCCAACATGTCGACCAGAGTTGCCGCTTCGGTACCGACTCAATCAGACGATGATGAGTTCATGCGAGTGGCGCTGTGTCTCGGTAGTGGTGGCGCGCGGGGCTACGCGCACATCGGGGTCATCAACGAGCTGCACGACCGCGGACACGAGATCGTTGGCATCTCCGGGTCGTCCATGGGAGCGCTCGTCGGTGGGCTGGAGGCGGCGGGCAAGCTCGACGAATACACCGCCTGGGCAACCTCGCTGACGCAACGGGCGGTCTTGCGTCTGCTCGACCCCTCACTGACGTCCGCGGGCGTGCTGCGCGCGGAGAAGATCCTCGACGCGGTCCGGGACATCCTGGGCGCAGCCCTCATCGAGGATCTGCCGATCCCGTACACGGCGGTGAGCACCGACCTGATCGCTGGCAAATCGGTATGGCTGCAGCGCGGCCAGCTCGATGCCGCGATCCGCGCATCGATCGCGATCCCCGGTGTCATCAAGCCCTACGTTCTCGACGGCCGGCTGCTCGCCGACGGCGGGATCCTGGATCCGCTGCCGATGGCTCCGCTCGCCGCGGTCAACGCCGACCTCATCATCGCCGTGAGCCTGAACGGTGACGACCCGAACCGCGCCCGGATCGCGGCCGAGCCGGGGCAGACGACCGAGCTCCTCAACCGAATGTGGCGCAGCACAACAGCTTTGCTCGACACGAGCACTGCCCGCATGCTGCTGGACACCCCCGCGGCCAAGACGGTGCTCAGCCGCTTCGCCAACGACGGCGTGGAGACCGACGACCACGACGATCACACCGAATCGTCGGTGCCCAAGCTTGGCGGCTTCGAGGTATTGAACCGCGCCATCGACATCGCGCAGTCCGCCCTGATGCGCCACACTCTCGCGGCGCATCCGCCGGACCTCCTCATCGAGGTGCCCCGCACCGCGGCCAGGAGCCTGGAATTCCATCGCGCCGAAGTGGTCATCGACATCGGCCAGGAACTGGCCGCCGCCGCACTCGACACGCTGGTGCCGCGCACCTCACACGCCTAGGAAGCGGGCGATCCGGGCAGCCTCCCGACGTCCCTGTGCGCGACCAGCATTCGCCGACGGGATCCGGCACGCCGGGTCGAGGGGGTTCGGGCCGAACGCGCTGATCGCCTCGTCGTCGGCGAAGACGGCCAGGGCCTCGCCGGGAAAGGCGGCGATCTCGTCCGGCGCGCCACTGCCGAACGGTGACGGCGTCGTCGCGCTCGACGGCACCAGTACGACGACGGCATCGCAGTCCGACGCCGCCGACATGTTCACGCTGCTACCGACACCGCCGTCCATGAGGCGCCGGTCGCCGACGGTCACTGGCGGCCAGGCTCCGGGTACCGCGCAGCTGGCCGCCACGGCGTCGACCATGGCGATGCCCGAACCGCGGTCGATGACCAATGATTCGCCGGTGTCGACGTCGATGGCCGTCACCCGAAGTATCCGCTCGGGCCACTCGCGCGAGGGCAGCCGATGACCAATGACGGCACGGCGCACCGCTTCGGCGACCGTCTCGGTGGCCACGGCGATGGCGCCGATGTGCCGCAGCTTGTCCTGCGTCGTGAGACCCGGTGTCAGGACCGCCGTCAGGAACAGTTCGGTGATGTCGTCGATGCTCTTTCCGGGGTCGATCTCGTGGGTGTCGGGGGCGATCTGCGCGGCGAAGAGCGCGTCGAGGTCGGTACCGCTGCCGATCTGCGCGGCCACCGTCGAACCGGCCGACGTGCCGAGCAGCACGTCGGCGTCCAGCAGCGCACGGGCGGCGTCGGGCGCCTCGTCCGCGATGCCGCGCAGGATGCCCGTCTCCCACGCGATGCCTGCGAGTCCCCCACCGGCCAGAACCAGTCCACGTTTCGTCACGGCACCCGAGTGTGCCACCGTAGGGTTCACGACGTGATCGGACGCTCCGCGCTGGCCTCGCTCTGCACCGCCGCCCTGCTGGTGTGCGCGCCGCCCGCGGCGTTCGCCGAACCCCCCGCCCCGCCCGTGCCAATCGTTCCCGCACCGGTGCAGCCACCGAACATCGGCGACCTGAAGTTCCAGGCCATCGACTACTTCGACGGCGGCGCCTACCTGACGGATCTACGGATCGCCACCGCGCCTGCGGTCACCTGGATCGTCGAGGAGGCGCCGCGCGTCGACCGGCCCGCCGTCGTCTTCGACATCGACGAGACGGCGCTCTCGAACTGGGAAGCGATCCGCGCCAACGACTTCGGACGCGTGATCGACGGTCCGTGCGTCACGCTTCCCGCCGGGCCGTGCGGCTGGCGGGCATGGGATCTCGCCGCGCGGTCGACGGTCATCCCCCCGACGTTGGACGTGTTCAGCGCCGCCAGGGACAGCGGCGCCGCGGTCTTCTTCATCACGGGCCGCGACGAGTCGCAGCGGGCTGCCACCGAGCGCAACCTAACCGACGTCGGGTACACGGGCTACCGTCAGCTCATCATGGAACCCGTTGGCGCACACTTCGATTCAGCGGCTGACTTCAAGGCACCCCGGCGTGCGGAACTGGAGGCGCAGGGGTACGCCATCATTGCGAACCTCGGCGACCAGCCGTCCGACCTCGAAGGCGGTTCGGCAATGCAGACCTACCTGCTGCCGAACCCCTTCTACCGGATCCCGTGAAGGAGCCGGTTCGACAGCTCCTCGAGGGACTGGCGGGCGTAGCCGCGCCATAGCTTGCCGAACACTGGGAGCAGCGGAGCCGCCAACCCGGAACGCGGGTAGATCGTCCAACGCCACGTGACCTTGGTGCCCGTGCCTACCTGCGTGAACGCCCACAGTCCGTCGACGTGATCGACCAGCGGCGCCAACGGTCCCCGCACGTCGGTCAGCGCGTAGCCGAACGACGTGGGCGGGTCGTAGGTCGTCAGCTGCTCACGCATGCTGCCGCCACCGGTCAGCACCACGGTGCGGGTCTTGCCGACCGCGTCCCAGTCCCCGGTCTGATCCCGCACCGCCTTGATCGGCGGGATCGGTCCGTACCAGCGGCTGAAGAGGGTGGGCAGGGGAATCGGGACGGTGCCGTCGAAGGCGGCCTCCAGGGACACGGGGATGGCCCGTGATTGCTCGACCACCATCGGCTGCGCCATGATGAAGATGGTACCCCTCGGTACCGCGACACGCGAGGAAGGACTTTCGATGGCCGAGACGATGAGGGCGCAGCGCTTCCACGCCGACTCCAGGACGATTGCGGTCGAGGATGTTCCGATCCCCGAGCTCGGTCAGGGCGAGGTCCTGGTCAAGGTCGCGTTCTGCGGTATCTGCCACTCGGACCTGAGCCTGATCAACGGCACCTTCCCCTCTCAGCTTCCGGTGGTGACGCAGGGCCACGAGGCGTCGGGCACCATCGCCAAGCTGGGGCCCGGCGTGACGGGCTGGGCGGAGGGTGACCGGGTGGTGGTGGCCGCCGGTCGGCCGTGTCTGGAGTGCGCGAACTGCCGGCGCGGTGACGTGTCGAACTGTCTGCACATCCGCCTGATGGCCTTCGCCTATGACGGTGCCTGGGCCGAATACACCGTGGCACAGGCGTTCGGGCTGACCAGGATTCCGGACAACGTGCCGTTGGAGCAGGCGGCCATCCTCGCCGACGCGGTGTCGACGCCCTTCGGCGCGGTGGTGCGCACGGCCGACGTCGGCATCGGCGAGTCCGTCGGGGTGTGGGGCGTCGGCGGCCTCGGCACCCACGTGGTGCAGCTGGCCCGCCTAGTCGGGGCCGCCCCGATCATCGCCGTCGACGTCAAGCCCGCCATCCTGGACCGGGCGCTGGCCGTGGGCGCCGACTACGCCTTCGACGCGCGCGACGCCGACCTCGCCGCCAAGATCGCCGACGCCACCGGCGGGCGCAACCTCGACGTCGCGTTCGACGCGGTCGGCCTGAAGTCCACGTTCGAACAGGCCCTGAACAGCCTGACGGTCGGCGGTCGGCTGGTCGGCATCGGGATGAGCGCCGACGCCCCCACCATCGGACCGACCTCCATCTTCAACCTCTTCAAGCGTCAGGTCCTCGGCCACCTCGGCTACCAGAACGCCGACATCGGGACGCTGGCCACCCTCGTGTCGCGAGGTCGCCTCGACCTGTCGCGTTCGATCAGCGACATCGTGCCGCTCGAGGACGTCGCCAGGGGCATCGAGATGCTCGAGACCGCCGAGGGTGATCCGATCAGGATCCTGGTCCAGCCGTAGCGGATCTTGCCGACGGGCGTCTCGCGCTCCGCTCTCTTCGTGCGCCAAGAATGCGCCAAGAATGCACCAAGAACCAGGCGCGACTCTATGGGTGTCACCGCAACCACCACCCAGGAGTGATCCACATGATGAACCGCATCCACACCCTCGTCGTCACCGCCGCCAGCGCAGCCGTCGTGGCCGCCGGTTTGGGCGCCGCCGCAGTCGGAGTCGCCGGAACCGCCAACGCCGACGTGTGCTGGGACCTGGCATACGACGGAACCACGGACTATTACTACTGCTGACCCACCTGCCTCGGGCCGCCCACGTGAACCACGCGTGGGCGGCCCCCGTTGCGTTGCACCGCCGGCCGGTCCCAGGACCCGTCACCCTCGATCAGCGGAGGTGCGGCGCCGCCTTGCCACTGATCAGCGGCAGGTCGAGGTAGGTCGCGATACCGGGGGCGGCCGCACACACCGCCGGGATCGAGTTCACGCAGTGTGCAGCAGTCGCAACGATGCCGTTGTTGCTCTCCAGTCCCTCTTCGACGCTGTCGGGCTGGAAGCCCTTGACGGTGACGGTGAAGTCGGGATTACCCTTCACCTCCATCTCGTAGCGCTCACCCGCAGGGCCGAAAGTCCAAGCCGGATCAAGGTTTTCCTGTCCCATGAACCAGTTGACGGTGACGCGGACGACGACCTCCTCGCCGACGATGGCCTCCCAGTGGAACTTCCGGGCAGCCACCTGCCCCGGTGCGATCGCGCCCATCGGCGAATCGATGGGTGCGGTCGCCACCGCGATCTCCTGGGTGGCGCGGATCTTCGGGTCGGCGGCGAAGCCCATCTCGTCGACGCACATCCGCACCGACTGCATGAAGCCGCCATCGAGCAGTTTCTGCATGGGGCCGGTCAGGGCCCTCTCCGGTGTGTCGCCGAAACCCATCACGTAGCGGAGTACGTCTGGCGCGTCGTAGGTGCGGAGGTCCGAGAATTCCTCGGCGCGAACGAAGGTCACCCCGGTCGACATGATGGAGAACAGCAGCGGGAACTTCTCACTGATGCCGCCGGGGGCGATACCCGTCCCGTGCAGCGTCACGCCGCCCTCGACCGCCGCGGCACGCAGCGGGGCCGCCTCCCGTTCGCCGGGATAGAACCAGCCGACGGGGGACACGACGTTCTTGCCGGACCGCAACAGGGCGGCGACCTCGTCCGGATTGGGCATCAACGGTGAGTAGACGACGGCGTCCGCGTCGAGGCCGAGGATCGCGTCGACGTCGTTGGTGGCGAGTACACCGATCGGCTCCCCGCCGATGATCTCGCCGACGTCCTTGCCGTTCTTGGCCTCGGAATGCACCCAGCAGCCGACCAACTCGAGATCGGGGTGTTCGAGCACTCCCTTGATCGCGGCGATGCCGACCCCGCCGGTCGCCCATTGCACTACTCGCAACGCCATGCATCAGCCCTCTCAGCGGGAGAAACTAGAACACGTTCCAATCAAAGATCTACACCACGCGGCGAGTCGAGATTGCACAATTACCGGTGATGGTTCTCGACTTCGGCATCCTCGGCCCGTTAGAGCTGGCCGTGAACGGCGTACCCCTGCCTCTCGGTACGCCGAAACAGCGCGCGGTGCTGGCGATGCTGGTGATGAGCCGCAACCGTCCAGTCAGCAGCGAGTCGCTGGTCAACGCAGCGTGGGAACAGTTTCCCCCACCCGAACCGAAGGCGGGCCTGCATTCCTACATCTCGAATCTGCGTCGGCTCCTCGCGAGCGTCGGACTCGACTCGAAGACCGTACTGGCCAGTGCGCCGCCGGGCTACCGGCTGGCGATCGCGGACGAGGACTGCGACATCGGCCGCTTCGTCTCCCACAAGGCCGCCGGGGTACAGGCCGCCGCCGCGGGTCAGTTCGAGCAAGCAAGTAGGCACCTGTCCGACGCACTGGCCCAGTGGCGCGGTCCGGTCCTCGACGACCTTCGCGACTTCGAATTCGTCTCGCCGTTCGCGACGGCCCTGGTCGAGGACAAGGTCGTCGCACACACCGCCCACGCGGAGGCCGAGATCGCCTGCAACCGCGGACATGCGGTCATCGGGCAACTGGAGGCACTGGTCGGCGAATACCCCTATCGCGAGCCCCTGTGGACGCAACTGATCACGGCTTACTACGTCTCCGAACGCCAATCCGACGCACTGGAAGCCCATCAGCGACTGAAATCCACGCTGGCCGACGACCTCGGCATCGATCCGGGGCCGTCCGTCCGCGCACTGCACGAGCGGATCCTGCGCCAGGAACCGTTGAACCCCAGGAAGATCGCCCAGACCACCGCGGTGCACACGATCGCAGGCATCGACGCCAGGACCGCTGTTGGCACCCAGGTCGCGATGGCGTACCTCCATGCGACGACGGGTCCAATATCGGGTGAGCACGGCCGCCATCCGCTGCATGCGGCGGCGACGAGGATCGGGCGGCTGCCGGACAACGACATCGTTCTCGAAAACGCCAATGTCAGCAGGCACCACGCGGTGATCATCGACACGGGAAGCACCTACGTAATCACCGACTTGCATTCGGCGAACGGCGTGTTCGTCGGCAACCGGCGAATCCGGGGCACCGCGACGCTCAGCCCGGGAGACCGCATCCGGATCTGCGACCACGAGTTCGTCCTCGAGGTTCACCAGGCTGCGCCCCACTGACCCCTGCTCTTTTCCAGGATGGTTCCGCTGTAGGCACCCCGACCACGCATTAAGGTGACTGCTGGCACCGGCTCACGTGCCGTGGTGCGGGGCAAGGAGACGTCAGATGACCGAGCCGCAGTCGCGCGAAGGCACGATGTTTGGCCACTACCGCCTCCTGCGGCTGATCGGCAAGGGCGGCATGGGCGAGGTCTACGAGGCAGAGGACACCGTCAAGGACCGCGTCGTCGCCCTCAAGCTTCTTCCGGAAGGTGTCTCCCACGACTCGGTGTTCCGCAAACGCCTTCAGCGCGAAGCGCATTCGGCTGGTCGCCTGCAGGAACCCCACGTGGTGCCGATTCACGACTACGGCGAGATCGACGGCGTGCTGTACGTCGACATGCGGATGATCAACGGTTCCGATCTGCGCAAGCTGCTGAAGAACTTCGGCCCGCTGACACCCGCGCGGGCCGTGGCGATCGTGCGGCAGGTGGCATCGGCCATCGACGCCGCCCACGAGAGCGGCATCATGCACCGCGACGTCAAGCCCGAGAACATCCTCATCACCCGCGAAGACTTCGCCTACCTGGTGGACTTCGGGATCGCCAACGCCTCCACCGACGAGAAGCTCACCGAGCTGGGGACCGCGGTCGGCACCTACGCCTACATGGCTCCGGAGCGCTTCTCGGGCGGTGAGGTCACCTACCGCGCCGACATCTACGCGTTGGCCTGCGTGTTGTACGAATGCCTTGCCGGCTCGCAACCGTACGGCGGTGACAGCGTCAGCGTCGTGATCACCGCGCACCTGATGCAACCCATTCCACGTCCGAGCGTCGCGAGGCCAGGCATTCCCACGGCGTTCGACGACGTGATCGCGCGTGGCATGGCCAAGAAGCCCGAGGAGCGCTTCGCCACTGCTGGGGATCTGGCCACGGCGGCCACCGCCGCGCTCACGCCGCGTGATCAAGATCAGGCCGCAACGATCTTGCAGCGCAGCGAGGCCGCGACGACACAGGAGGGCGCGCCGCTCGGGCAGGGCGCGACGATGGCGGCCCCGCCGCCGCCCGCTCCCCCGCCGTATCCGCCACCCTTCGGCGCCACACCACCACCGGGGGCGACCCCGCCGCCATACCCGGTGACCCCGCCCCCGTATGCGACTATGCCTCCACCACCGCAGCAGTACGGCTTCACCGGTGGACCGCCGCCTCCGCCCCCGGGTGGCCCGCCGCCGTGGAACCCGGGTAGCCCAAACCCGCCGGGCGGCAAGAAGACTCCGTGGGTGCCCATCGTCGTAGTGGCAGGCGTGCTGGTCTTGCTACTCGGCGCCGTCGGCACGTTCCTGTTGACGCGGTCCGACAGCGCCGACGGACCGACGGTAACGACGTCGAAGAAGACCACCACGGCGCGGGAGCGGCCGTCGACCACCCGCACCACCACGCCGCGCACGACGGACGCCGCTGACCCCAGCGGCTTCGACGCTCAGCTCATGGCGCTGATTCCTACGGGATATCCGACCAGCGTGTGCGAGAAGGCGGTGCCGCCCGCGCCGGGTGCACTGGCGACCGTCGACTGCCGCCAGTCCACGCAGCCGGGTGGGCCGGCCGCCGCGCGCTACTCGCTCTTTGCGAACCGGGACGCCCTGGCCCAGCAGTTCGACTCCTCGACCCAGGAGAACGAAGAGCTGTTGCGCTGCCCGGGAGCCGATGCCGATTCGCCGATCACGTGGCACTACCAGGCCACGCCCGACACGGTGGCGGGCACGATCGCGTGCGGCACGTATCAGGGCAACGCCGACATCGTGTGGACCCAGGACGACGACCTGCTGCTCGCCGACATCCAGAGCTCCGACATGGAGGCGCTGCACAACTGGTGGCTGAACTACAGCTGAGCGCCGCTGTTATGTTGCCAGGACACGCAGCGTAGCGAAGGGATGGGCCATGGTCCGGAACATGAACAAGGTGTTCGTCGTCGGGGTCGGGATGACGAAGTTCGAGAAGCCGGGCTCGCGTGAGGGCTGGGACTACCCGCAGATGGCCAAGGAGTCGGGCACCAAGGCCCTCGAGGATGCGGGCATCTCGTATGACGTCATCCAGCAGGGCTACGTGGGGTACTGCTCGGGCGATTCGACGTCCGGACAGCGGGCGCTCTACGAACTCGGCATGACGGGCATCCCGATCGTCAACGTCAACAACAACTGTTCGACCGGTTCCACGGCGTTGTACCTTGCGGCACAGTCGATCCGCGGCGGGCTGGCCGACTGCGTGCTCGCCCTCGGGTTCGAGAAGATGCAGCCCGGCTCGCTCGGCGGCGGCGCCCAGGACCGCGAGTCCCCACTGGGCAAGCACGTCAAGGCGCTCGCCGAGATCGACGACTTCGCCTTCCCGGTGGCGCCCTGGATGTTCGGCGCAGCAGGTCGCGAGCACATGAAGAAGTACGGAAGCACCGCCGAGCACTTCGCGAAGATCGGCTACAAGAACCACAAGCACTCGGTGAACAACCCGTACGCACAGTTCCAGGAGGAGTACAGCCTCGACGACGTCCTCGGCGCCAAGATGATCTCCGACCCGCTGACCAAGCTGCAGTGCTCCCCCACCTCCGACGGTTCGGGCGCGGCGGTCGTGGTGAGCGAGGAGTTCGTCGATCAGCGCGGGCTCGCCGGCCAGGCCGTCGAGATCGTCGGCCAGGCGATGACCACCGACTTCGCCAGCACCTTCGACGGCAGCGCGGCAAACATCATCGGCCATGACATGAACATTCAAGCCGCGCAACAGGTTTACGACCAGTCCGGCCTCGGCCCACAAGACTTCCAGGTGATCGAACTGCACGATTGCTTCTCCGCCAACGAGCTTCTGCTGTACGAGGCGCTGGGCCTGTGTGCTCCCGGTGAGGCGCCGAAGCTGATCGACGACGGCGACACCACCTACGGCGGCCGGTGGGTAGTCAACCCGTCCGGCGGTTTGATCTCGAAGGGTCATCCGCTGGGCGCCACCGGGCTGGCGCAGTGCGCCGAGCTCACCTGGCAGCTGCGGGGAACGGCCGACAAGCGGCAGGTCGACGGTGTCACCGCCGCCCTGCAGCACAACATCGGCCTCGGCGGCGCCGCGGTCGTCACGGCCTACCAGCGCGCCGAGCGATAGGCCCCCTACTCGCGGTGTTCGTGCACCTCGTACTCACCCTCGGCGTGCCGGGCGCGAATGGTCTTCTTGTCGTACTTGCCGACGCTGGTTCGTGGCACCTGGTCGACGAAGGTCCAGCGTTCGGGTAGCCACCACCGAACCACCTTGTCGGCCAAGAACTCTCGCAGTTCTGCCGGACTGGCTTCGGCGCCGTCGTGCAGCACCACCGCGGCCAGCGGCCGCTCCTGCCAGCGCTCGTCGGGCACGCCAACCACCGCGGCCTCGAGCACCGAGGGGTGGGCGATGAGGTGGTTCTCCAGATCTACCGACGAGATCCATTCGCCGCCGGACTTGATGACGTCCTTGGCCCGGTCGGTCAACGTGACGTAGCTGAGGGGGTCGATGCGACCCACGTCGCCGGTACGCAACCAGCCGCTGTCGAACTTGGACTGGTCATGGTTGCGATAGTACGAACCGGTGATCCACGGGCCGCGCACCTCGAGTTCGCCGACCGCCTTGCCGTCGTTGGGCATGGGGGAGCCTTCGTCGTCGACGATGCGCACCTCGACGCCGCACATCGGCCTGCCCTGGGTCGCCCGCAGGGCCCAGTGATGTTCTTCGGACACACCCGGCGGGGGCCACGCCATGGTCGCCACCGGCGACGTCTCCGTCATTCCCCACAGTTGCCGGATCTGGACGTGGAACCTCTCGTCGAACGCCTTCATGAGCGACAACGGCACCGCCGAACCGCCGCAGGACACCAGGCGTAGTGACGAGATGTCATGCCCCGGCGAAGTCTCCAGGCAATGCATGACGTCGTTCCAGATCGTCGGTACCGCGCCGGCCACGGTGGGCCGTTGCGTCTCGATGACCCCGATGAGCGACTTCGCATCGAGGAACCGGTCGGTGAGCACCAGGTCCGCACCAGCCATCAGCGCCGCATAGGGCAGCCCCCAGGCGTTGGCGTGGAACATCGGCACGATCGGCAGCACGGAGTCCTCGGCGCCGATTCCGAGTGTGTTCGCACTGCAGGTGCTCATGGCGTGCAGATAGCTCGAGCGGTGGCTGTAGACGACGCCCTTCGGATGTCCCGTCGTTCCGCTGGTGTAACACATTGCCGCTGCGTCGGTTTCGACGATCGGCGGCCAGTCGAAGTGGGGCGACTGCGCCGCCAGCGCCTCGTCGTAGCGCAGCACGGTCAAACCGGAATCGGTCAGCGGCGAGAGATCGCCGTCGCCGACCGCGATCACGGTGTGCACGGTCTCCAGGAGCGGAAGCACCGGCGCGAGTTGGGCCGTCAAGGAGAGGTCGGCGACGATCACCTGGTCCTCGGCCTCGTTCGCGATGTAGGCGATCTGCTCGGGCGACAACCGGATGTTCAGCGTGTGCAGTACCGCACCCATCGACGGCACCGCCAGATAGGCGGCCAGGTGCTCGGCGTTGTTCCACATGAACGTGCCGACCCGCTGATCGCCGGTGATGCCGACCGCCCGCAGCGCGTTGGCGAGCCGGCCGACCTGCTCGCCGAGTTCCCGGTAGCGGATCTGGCGATGGCCGCCCCCGCCCGTGGCGGTGGTGACGGTGCGATCACCGTTCACCTCGCAGGCGTAGCGCATGATCGTCGTGACGGTGAGCGGGATGTCCTGCATGGTGCTCTGCATCTTCAGAGGTCCTCTCTTTTGCCGCGATGCTAGTGGCGTCCGAGGCCGACGTTGGCGGTTCGGACGGCTAGGGCCGGGTGTGCAACGAAACCGGTACCAACGGCGATACACGGGTGGATCACCATCTCGAAGACAGGGGGCGCCGTGCGTCCATCGCTCATTCTCACCACTTTCGCCACTTGCGCCGCAGCGGCTTGCGTTTCGCTCATCGCGCCGTCCGTAGCGCACGCGGACCAAACGGCCCAGCAGACCATCGCCCAGCTCCAATCGGAGGGCTACACGGTCAACGTCGACCGCGTCGGCAGTGCCCGCATCGAGGACTGCGTCGTCACCAGCGTCCGCAACCCGCAAAACCAGACTCGCAACGTCCGCGACTACTACGGTCGGCGTGACGCGAACGGCGATCGCAAGTATCGGATCATCGAAGTCGTGGTCAGCCGGTCGATATCGGTATCGCTGGACTGCTCGACCTGACCCGGGAAGCATTCGTGTTCCCCTGGCGATGTATCTAGTGGATGATTGCCAGCAACATGACAGGAAGGCGCCTCATGCGCACTAGGTGGACGGTCGCCGCGGCGGCCATCGGGGTCTGCGGAGCCGCGCTGGCGCCCGCGGTATCAGCGGGAGCCGAGACGGCGCAGGAGACCATCAGCCGTCTGCAGTCCGAGGGCTACACCGTGAACATCGACAAGCTCGGCACGGCGCCGGTCTCGGAATGCCAGGTCACCAGCGTGCGCAACCCGCAGAGCGTGTCGCAACTCGTTCCCTTCGTCGGTCCCGGCAACAGAGGAGATAGCGTCCTCATCCCGCAGGTGACCAGCCAGACGATCTCGGTCTCCTTGGACTGCACGCGCTGACGTCTCGCACCTCACGTGAAAGGACCCGGCCGGAGCGATCCGACCGGGTCCTTTGCATCGTGCGTGCTACGCCGGCGTAGGAACCTTCGCCTGCGGCGGTTCTTCGGCGCGTGAATCGTCATCGTCGATCATCGTCACCTCGTCGAACGGGGCCTGTCCGCTGAGAACACTCTCGACTCGGTCGCGGTCGATCGTCTTGGTCCACGTGCCGACCAACACCGTCGCGACCGCGTTGCCCGAGAAGTTGGTGACGGCCCGCGCCTCGGACATGAACCGGTCGATGCCCACGATCAGGCCGACACCGTCGAGCAGATCGGGCCGGTGGCTCTGCAAGCCGCCCGCCAGCGTGGCCAGACCCGCACCGCTGACGCCCGCGGCGCCCTTCGAGGCGACGATCATGAACACCAGCAGCGAGATCTGCTCGCCGATGGCCAGCGGCTTGCCCATGGCATCCGCGACGAACAGTGACGCCATGGTCAGGTAGATGGCGGTGCCGTCGAGGTTGAACGAGTAACCGGTCGGGACAACCACACCGACGGTCGTCTTCTCGACGCCGAGGTGCTCCATCTTGGCGATCAGGCGGGGCAGCGCCGACTCGGACGACGAGGTCGCGAAGATCAGCAGGTACTCGCGCGCCAGGTAGCGCACCAGCCGGAACATCGACACCCCGGCAACTGCCCGCATCAGCACGCCGAGCACGCCGAACACGAACAGCAGGCAGGTGATGTAGAACCCGAGCATCAGCGTCAGCAGTTGAGTGACTGCGCTCCAACCGGTTTGACCGACGACGTTCGCAATCGCACCGAAGGCGCCGATCGGGGCCAGCCACAAAATCATGGCGAGCACCTTGAACACCAGCTTCTGCACGGCCTCGACGCCGCGGAGGATGCCCTCACCCGCAGCGCCCATGCCCTGCAGCGCGAAGCCCACCAGCAGGGCGACGAACAGGGCCTGGAGGACGTTGCCCTCGGTCAGCGACGAGAACAGCGACTCGGGGATGATGCCCTGGATGAAGTCCATCAGCCCGCCCGCCTCGTGCGCGGTCTCGGCGAGAGCGCTGCCCTTGCTCGACGTCGACTCGATGTTGAGGCCCGTGCCCGGGCTGAGCAGGTTGCCGACCACCAAACCGATGGCGAGCGCGACGGTAGACATCGCGAGGAAGTAGACGAACGCCAGGCCGCCGACCTTGCCGACGGTCGCGGCGGCCCGCACCTTGCCGATGCCGAGCACGATCGTGCAGAAGATGACCGGGACGATCATCATCTTGATCAAGCTGACGAACATCGTGCCGAGGACCCCGACGCTCTTGCCGACCTCGGGAGCCAGCAGACCGACCGCCACGCCGGCGACGACCGCGACGATCACGGCGATGTACAGCCAGTGCGTACGGTCGCGCTTCTTGGGTGGCGAGGACGTGTCCAGTTGGTCGGTCATGGCTGCGGCTCCTTGTTTCTGCTGCGGTGCGGCGGATGTGTTCTGCAAGGATGGTGTTCCCATTGGTGACCCAGGTCACGCTTTAGTTCATAACGTTCAGTGACGACCGATCCGGAGGCCCGATGCGTAGGTGGTGGCCGCGCTCATTGGCCGGCCAGGCGATCGCCCTGCAGATCGCGGTGATCGCCGTCGTCGTGCTGGTCGGCAGCGCACTGGCGCTGCTCGACGCCCGTCGCGACGGGGACTCCGCGGCACGCCAGCAGGTGGTGAGCATCGCGACGGCCCTGGCGGACTCCCCCTCAACGGCGCAGGCGATCGAATCGGGCCGGGCCACACCGTTGCTGCAGCCGGTCACCGAGGCGGTGCGCACCAACACCGACATCGCCTTCATCACGATCATGTCGCCCGATGGCACGCGGTTCACCCACACCGATCCCACCCAGATCGGCGGCCACTATCTCGGCACCATCGAGCCCGCGCTGCGCGGGGAGACGTTCACCGAGGTGTACACCGGCACGCTCGGGCCGTCGATCCGGGCGGTCGTGCCGGTGCGCGATGCCTCCGGTCGGGTGGTCGGTCTCGTCTCGGCGGGCATCACTCAGCAGACGCTGGCTCAGCGCTGGCGCGACCAGTGGCCGATGATCGCCTCCATCGGCGTTGGCGCCCTCGCTCTTTCGCTGATAGGCGTGTGGGCGATCCGGCGGCGACTGCTGCGTCAGACCCATGGCCTACGCCCCGACGAGCTTCGGGTGATGTACGAACACCACGACGCCATCCTGCATTCGGTGTCCGAGGGGCTCGTCGTGCTCGACCGCGATCGGGTGGTGCTGGTCAACGACGAGGCGCGCCGACTGCTCGGACTGTCACCGGGTCCGGTGACGCAGGCGGATCTGCCGCCGTTCCTGCGCGCCTATGCCCCCGGTGCGCGGGACGAGGTGCACGTCACCGACGACCGCGTACTGGTGGTGAACCGTTCCCCCGTCGCGGACTCCGCCCACTCGGAGGTGGTGACCGTTCGGGACCGCACCGAATTGCAAGGCGCCCTGGGCGAATTGAGCTCGCTGCAGATCCTGACCAATTCGCTGCGCGCGCAGGCCCACGAGGCGGCCAACAAACTGCACACGGTGATCACCATGGTGGAGATGGGCAGACCCGATGACGCGGTCCGGTTCGCAACCGACGAACTGGAACTCTCGCAGCGCCTGGTGGACAGGTTGTCGCACGACGTCGGTGAACCCGCACTGGTCGCACTCCTGCTGGGCAAGACGGCGCAGGCCGACGAACGTGGCATCGCCCTGACGGTCACCGAGGACACCTACCTGCCGTCGGACGCCGATGACGTGCCACTCTCGGCGCAGGAGATGGTAACGGTGCTTGGCAATCTCATCGACAACGCGATGGATGCGTGCGATCGCCAGGAGCCCTGGGTGGAGGTGACGGTGACACTGCAGGAAGCGGAGTTGACGATGCGCGTCGCCGACAGCGGTCCTGGGATGCACGACGGCGCCTTCGAGCGCGCCATGCAGCGTGGGTACTCGACCAAGACCGGTAGTGAACCCGAGCAGCACGGCCTCGGCCTGGCGCTGGTCGCGCAGGTGGTGCGACGACACGGCGGAACGTTGACCGCCGACGTGACGTACGGATCCGTCGTCACGGTGACGATTCCGGGGATGGCCCGGTGATCTCCGTGCTGATCGTCGAGGACGACCCCCTGATCGCCGAGGCGCACCGCACGTATCTCAGCCGCCTGGAGGGCTTTTCGGCGGTGGCGGTGGTGCATACGGCGCGCGACGCCATGCAGACCGCGGCGCAGGCCGCCGGTACGAACACGCCGATCGACCTCGTGCTGCTCGACCTCGGGCTGCCGGACGCCAGCGGGATCAGTCTCGCCTCGGCCCTGACCGGGCTGCGACCGGCGCCGGACATCATCGCGATCACCTCCGAACGTGACCTGGAGATGGTGCGCGCCGCGGTCGCGCGCGGTGCGCTCGCATACCTGTTGAAGCCGTTCACCTTTGCGGCCTTTCGCGACCGACTCGAGCGGTACCGGCGCTACCGTTCGGCCCTGCCGGCCGGGGTCGACGCGGCCAGTCAGGCGGAGGTGGACCGCGCGATGGCCGAGTTGCGCGTGGGCGGGGACAAGTCGGCGGCGCCAAAGGGGGCGGCACCGCAGACCAACGACGACATCGCCCGTGCCATCCGGGACAGCACCGACGGTCTCACCGCCGACGGGGTCGCCAAGGCTGTCGGCGTCTCGCGGGTGACCGCGTGGCGCTATCTGGAACGGCTGGCCGACGATGGCACGGTCACCCGGCACGCCGACTACGGTGGCGCGGGTCGACCGAAGACCCGCTACCAGTGGCGCTAGCAGCCCCTCAGACGCCCGCGGGCGTCAGTTCGCGAGGTGCCGGCGCGACGAGCGACGGCGCTCCCATGAACTGCGAGTACAGCATCGGTGCGGGCGAAGCGACCGCGTATGCGGTGACGCCGCCACCAAAGTCGGCCACGTAGAGCCGATCGCCCCGAAGCGCGATCGCCGACGGCCGGGCACCCACCCGCACCTCGGTGACGACGGTGCGGGAATCGGTGTCGATCACGGCGACGTGGTCGTAGTCGACGACGTACGCGCGGGTGCCGTCGTCGCTCAGGGCCAACTGGGTGGGCGCCATCGCAACGGTGAGCATCGAGGTGATCTGGTTCTTGACCAGGTCGACGAAGTAGAGCGCGCCGCCGTCGGCGATGTCCGAAGTCAACACGTATGCGGTGCTGTCGAATCCGAGCTCCACCCCGCGGATGGGGGCGCCGATCTCCAATGTGGCTCGCACGCGCCCGGTTTCGACGTCGACGGTCATCAGACGGCTGCTGCGCGAGTCCGAGACGGCGACGTAGAGGCGTCGGCCGGTGGCGTCGAGGCGCAGTGCGTCGATGGTGGCGTCCGCGCCCCTGGCGAGGTAGATGGTGCCGACACGTTCGGCGGTGACGTCGATGACGGCGATGTCGACGCCGTCCTCGGCGGCGCGGCCCGCGTAGATCCGCTTGCCGTCGGCGCTGGCGGTGACGGCCGTGACGTCGTAGGAGAGCGGGTATTCCTTGAGCACGTCACCGCTGACGGTATCGATCACCGCGATGGCGTCGTAGCTCGCCGAGGACACCGCGACGAACGCGCGATCGTCGGATACCGCGAGGGTGGTGGGTCGGCCGGCGAACACTCCGCCGTGGACCGCCAGGGTGTCGGCGTCGAGGACGGCGATCGAGTCGTCGCTGAAGTTGGACACCACGACGGTGCCGTTGTCGACGGCGATGGCGGAGATCGGACCCCGTCCGACGGTCTCGGACTTCAGCAGGGCGACGTCCGGGTTTCCTACGGTGACGCTGTTCGAGCGCGCATGTACTTGAGCCATTTCTTGGCACCTCCGCCGGCATCACGTGGTCCGGCAATCGTTCGATCTGGTCGACGCTCGCGGTGGGAGCGCGGTCATGCAGAAGTCTAGCGACGAAAATTCGCCTATCCCGGTGCCTCGGGCCGGGGTTGGACGGGGCTCTGATCAACCTCTCAGGACATGCTTAGGAAACCTGGCGTTATCGCATTGTTATCTTCGGAGAGCAACGCTTCCAGACGGCTCGGCCTGCGTCATCGCGCCATGGGCAACGGCAACGCGAGCCCCGTGAGCAAGAGCTCACACACGGTTTTCTTACTGAATGCCGGGAAAGTGAGCGGTAGATCACATGGCGACACGACAGCAAACTCGGCGGCCGATGGTGCGTCGACGGGCGCGAGTGGCTGATGAGGTTGGCCTGGCGCCGTCAGCCCGGTTCCACGATGTTGGAATCACCCGACTTGGCGATCTCCGGCGCACCCGACAGAAACGTGACCCGGTTGCTGAAACCCGACGCGCTGATGGTGGCCACCGAGTCCACCGTGACGGTGTTCTCGACACCGGACACCGTGACGCTGCGGCACTGGCCGGTGATCCGCACCGTGTTGCTGACGCCGCTGACGTTCACGATGCTGTCGTTGCAGGCGATCGTCTTGTTGCCGCCCACACCCGCGACGCTCAGGTCACCGCCGGGAGGTCCTAGCGCAACCGTGGGGGCCACAGTCGGTGCCGGAGGGCGGTTGCCCCCGCTGACACTCGGTGGCACGTCGAACGATCCGCCACCGGACGCCGTCGGGCTGCCGTTGAAGGTGTCGACGAACGAGTTCACGTTGCTGAAGACGTTCGCGACGAAGTAGAACGTGCCGCCGATGACGGCCATCAGCATCACCGCCGCCACCACGTAGACGACCCATGGGCGACCGGTCGGTCGGCGGGACGTCGGCATGGTTGGGAACGGCATGCCGTACGGCGGCTGCGGGGCTTGGTAGGCCGGTCCCGGTGGCGCGGAATAGGCCGGCGGCGCTTGGTAACCCGGTGCCGCGGTGCCCAACTCGTACGAGCTCTGCGTGAGCTCGGACGACTGTTCGCCGAGCGTACGTTCGAGGTCCCGGATACGTGCCTCGGGATCGTCTGGCGAGCTCATTGGCAGATGCTCGCACAACGGATGCGGCCGCTGTGGGGTGTCGGCCCGAATACTCCCGCCTGCACGCGCCGACTGTGTGGCCCATGTACGAACGCCCGCCGCCAAATTTCGTGCATAGGCCACACACTCGACGAGGCCGGACCCTAACCGGACTTCAGCAGCTGCTGGGACACCTCGAGCATCACGCGCCGCGGCGTGAACCGGTAGCCGGTGGCCAGGAGCGCGTTCTTCAGGCCCGAGATCACCGTGGGCGTCGACTTGTCCAGTGCACCCATCGCCGTGTCGACGACCTGTTTGGACGTCTGCCTACCGCTGGTCAGGAATTCCTCGCCGGTCCGCTCGAAGAATTCGGTCTCGGTGGCACCGGGGCACAACGCGAGCACGCGAACACCCTTGCCCCTGGTCTCCTTCCACACGGCCTCGGTGAACGACAGCACGAATGCCTTGGTTGCCCCGTACACCGCCATTCCCGGGGTGGGCTGGAAGGCCGCGGTGGACGCGACGTTGAGAACCACGCCATGGCGGGCCTCCGTCATGGCCGGCAGGAAGAGCGCCGTCAACTCGACCAGCGTGACGCAGTTCAGATGGATTTGGGCGGCGTTGGTCTCCGCCGCCTGGTCGACGAAGTCGCCGTGCAGGCCGACGCCCGCGTTGTTCACCAGGATGTCGATCCGGCGGCCGAGCGCACTCACCTTGGCGGCGAGATCAGCGGCTGAACCGGGGACCGACAGATCGGCGGTGATGACGTCGATCTCGAGGCCCGGGCTGGTCTGCAACAGGCTGCTCCGCAACTCGGCCAACTTGTCGGCACGCCGCGCGACCAGGACCAGGTTGACCTTGCGCTTGGCCAGTTGGCGCGCGAACTCCTCGCCGATCCCGCCGCTGGAACCGGTGATCAGGGCGGTGTCGTTCTCGAGGTCCATGTGGATACTCCAAGCTGCTCAGGCAAATGACGTACGGGATACCCCAGCAATCCTAGGGTGGAGCCATGACCTCGGGAACCGATCCTGCTTACCCGCAGATGGCTGCCGAGCGCGGCCGCGTGGAGCCGGCGCCGCGCCGCGTCCGCGGTCTCGTCGGCGGGCAGGTGCTCTTCGACACGACCGCGGCCCGCTACGTGTGGGAGGTTCCCTACTACCCGCAGTACTACATCCCGCTCAACGACGTGAACACCGAGCTGCTCCACGATGAGAACCATTCGCAGCACGTCCAATTCGGCCCATCGCGGCTCTACTCCATCGTCGGCGGCCAGGATGCGAAGCCGGCGGTGCGGGTCTTCGACGCCGACGGCGACGGGCCGGTCGCCGGCTTGGTGCGGTTCGAGTGGTCCAGCGTCCAATGGTTCGAGGAGGACGAGTTGATCCTCGGGCACCCCCGCAACCCGTACGCCAGGGTCGACGCCCTGCGCTCACACCGCCACGTCAGGGTCGAACTCGACGGCGCGTTGCTGGCCGATGCCCACAGCCCCGTCCTTCTGTTCGAAACAGGGCTTCCGACAAGGTATTACGTGGACCGCACGGACGTGCCCTTCGACCACCTCGTCCCCAGTGACACCGAGACGCTGTGTCCGTACAAGGGCACCACGACCGGTTACTGGTCGGTGCACGTGGGCGGCACCGTCCACGAGGATCTCGCCTGGACCTATCAGTACCCCCTTGCCCCGGTGGCGGCAATCGCCGGGTTGATCGCCTTCTACAACGAGAAGGTCGACATCTTCGTCGACGGGCTCGAACTGCCCCGCCCGAGGACGCACTTCGGGTAGTCGATGGCGCCGTCTCAGATGCCCGGGATGCCGAAGCCGGACAGCCCCGGCAGACCGGTCAGTCCCATCTGAGCGCCCTGACCGAGCCAGTTGCCGTTCGCCAGCGATGCCATCATCGAGGGGCAGTACATCGAGATGGCGATGCTCGTGAACAGGTTGGCCATCCCGGGTGAGACGCCGTTGGTGCCACCCATCTGCGAGGCGACGGCGGCGAAGTTGCCGCCGGGCTTGACCAGCAGGGGGCAGATGGACTGCGCCATCGAGACGGCCATGTTCGGATCGGCGACCGTGACACCGGAATTGGTGAGGGCCGAGAGGAAGCTGTCGCTGATCGCATCGGCGTGCGCCGGAGCGGGAGCGGCACTGGCCGCGACCACGATGCCCACGGAGATGGCCATTGCGCTCGACGCCTTCGCCGACACGTCGATGAAGCCTGAGATGACCGTCATGGGAGCTCCTCGTTGGGTCACGAAACTGAATCACTGCTGTAACTTCTGGAACACTGCTCTACTTCCGTAACATTTTGAACACGACGCGGCCACGGTTTGCACGCTATGCGTTTCATGAGACGGCCCCGAGCGGGCTCGTGCGACACTGCCGCGCCGCGATGCCCTCCCGCCACCGTCGGCCAGATATCCAATCACCCTCGGCCTCAGATGGTTTCACCACCGTGACGACCCGTGCGGGCCGGTGGTCGCCCGGAGCCGAGCCCGCCGCGATGCGGACATTGGGCAATGATGAGAGGATCCCAGGGTGGTCGACGACGCGGGAAGCGCTCAAGCTCTGGCACTACTGGGTGAGCTCTACGGCCACGTCGACGACATCTCGCACAAGCTCGAGGCCGCCGAGTGCCGCAATCGTCGGGCCAGAGCCCGCGGGAACCCGCGCAAGGATCCCATCGCGGGCATTCTGCGCCGTGAGCTGTACGAGGCCCATCGCCTGATCGACGGCCTCCACCGGCGCTACCCGCAGACCGCAATCTCCCGCTGATCTCCACACGACCTCCATGCAAGGAGGTATCGCCGAGCTGCACCATTCATTCGAGTCACCGATCAGGACGTCGATCCGTTCGTCCCCGACGTGACACGAAGGAAGGAAGTGCTCGTGCGTACCACATTGTTGATCCAAGGGGCCATCGCCGCAGCGGCCATCGGAGTGCTTACCCTGCCGGTGAATACGGCCAGGGCGGCCGAGTCCGCAATCGTGACGATCGGCCAGCTCGAGGCCCAGGGCTTCGACGTCAAGCTCGACCGTATCGGCAGCGCCCCACTGGCCCAGTGCGTGGTCACCGACGTCCGAAACCCGCAGGAGCGGACCCAGATCGTTCGGGTCGACGGGTCGGGCCGCGACCGCGTGATCCCGATCGTGGTCGCCCGCACGGTGACGGTGTCACTGGACTGCTCCCGCCGATAGCCGGACGGCGGGGCCTACCGGGCCTAGGACGCGCCCTTGGCTAGGCTCGGGGCGCCATGACGAGACGCTGCCTGATGTCGATCCTGCTCGGTGCCCTGCTCCTGGGTTCGACCGGTTGTTCGCTGTTCTCCAGCCCGAAGCCCGACGACGCCTTCCACGCCTTCGCCGCCGCATTGGACCGCAAGGACGCCGGCGCCGCGGCAGCGAGCACCGACGATCAGAACGCCGCGACGGCGGCGATCACCGCCATGTTCGACGGGATGGGCAAGGACGTCACGCTTAAGGTCGACGCCCAGGACCCCGGTGACGACGAAAAGACCGCGAAGCTGACCTACTCGTGGTCGTGGGGCGAGAACAAGACCCTGGGCTACGACGCCACGGCGACGGCGACGCAGTCCGGCGACGACTGGCGCGTGCACTGGGATCCCAGCCTGCTCCACCCGAAGCTGAAGTCCGGGATGACCTTTCAATACAGCGACGACAAGAACTTCCTCACACCGGTCACCGACCGGGACGGCCAACCGCTGCTCACGTGGCAGACGATCGGCGTGGTGAACCTGACCCGCGACCATCTCGACTCCGCGGCTCCGCTGGCGGCACTGCTGAAACCCTTCGACGCCTCGATCACCGCGGAGTCGATCGCCGGGCAATTCGACGCGACGCAGGACGCCACCGTCACGGTGGTGAAACTGCGCGAGGAGGATCTGGCTGGGGTCAGCGGCCAGCTCGCGCAGCTGCCCGGCGTGTCCGTGGCCGAACAGGGGGCGCTCCTGACGGCGAACCGCGACCTGTCCTCACCGGCGGTCGACGGGCTTCCGGCATTGTGGCAGAAGGCAATCGACGCGGCTGCGGGATGGTCGGTGATGCTGGTCTCCAGCACGGGTCAGGACAAAGGCCAACCGACGGAGCAGCTGACCTCTACACCGGCGCGCGACACCTCGCCGATCCGCACCACCCTCGACCTGCGGTTGCAGCTTCTGGCCCAGCAGGCCGTCGCCGCCGAACCCCGGCCCGCGGTGCTGGTAGCCATCTCCCCCTCGACCGGCGGCATTCTGGCGGCCGCCCAGAACGCGGCGGCCAACGCACAGGGACCGATCGCCTTCTCGGGTTCCTACCCGCCGGGCTCGACGTTCAAGACGATCACGACGGCCGCGGCCCTGCAGGCGGGGCTCGCGACACCGGGCACCCCGGAAGCCTGCCCCGGCACGGTGACCGTGGAGAACCGCACGATCCCCAACGAGGATGAATTCGATCTTGGAACCGTGCCGTTGTCGACGGCGTTCGCGAAGTCGTGCAACACCACGATGGCCGCGCTGGCCGACCAGTTGCCCGCCGATGCACTGCCAAACATGGCGCGACTGTTCGGCATTGGCGTCGACTACGTCATTCCCGGTCTCACCACCATCACCGGGAACGTCCCCAACGCCGACACGCCCGCGCAGAAGGTCGAGAACGGAATCGGTCAGGGCACCGTCACGGTCAGCCCCTTCGGGTTGGCCGTCGCCGAGGCCAGTCTGGGGCACGGTTCGACGATCACGCCGACCCTCGTGGTCGGTGAGACGACGACCTTGAACACCCCGTCCGCTTCCATCCCGCCCACGGTCGTGGACGATCTACGCACGATGATGCTGCAGACGGTGTCCGACGGTACGGCCACTGCGCTGCAGGACGTCCCCGGTCTCGGCGGTAAGACGGGTACCGCCGAATTCGGCGACAACACGCACTCCCACGGCTGGTTCGCCGGTATCGCCGGCGATCTCGCCTTCGCGACGCTGGTCGTCGGCGGTGACACGTCCGCACCCGCCATCACCGTGTCCGGCGACTTCCTGCGTCCCGCCGTGGCGGGCTGATCCGATGCGACGGCGCGCGGTCTGGATCGGCGTCGTCCTCGCGGTCGTGGTCGGCCTGATCGTGGTGGGTTCTCCACTGGGCTTCAATCTGATTGGCCGACAATGGAATTCATCACGAGGTGACGGCCACGTCGATCCGGTTCCGATCGAGGGCGCCAACCTCGGCGGCACGGAGACTGGCAGCGTGATGAGCGCGATGACCATGCCCGAGTTCCTCGACACCGCCGGTGAGCGCAACCTCCGGGCCGCGCGCGTGGTGTACCGGTCCACCAACGGCGACAGCGGCGCGCAGACCACGGTGTCGGGTGCGGTGTTCACCCCCGACGGCCCGCCGCCGCCAGGTGGCTGGCCGGTCATCGCCTTGGCTCACGGCACGACTGGCCTCGACGAGGAGTGTGCGCCGTCGCTGACCGACGACCTGTGGGGCCTGTCCGAACCGGTGCTGGGATACGTCAAGAACGGCTACGCCGTGGCGCTCACCGACTACCAGGGTCTCGGTGAGGAAGGTGTGCATCCCTACATGGATGCGAAGACCGCTGGCCTCAACGTGATCGACTCCGTGCGCGCGCTGCGCCACACGTTCCCCGACGTCTCCGATCGGTGGTTGGCCTTCGGCGGCTCGCAGGGCGGTGCTGCGGCCTGGGCCGCCGACGAATTGGCCGCGACGTATGCGCCGGAGCTGACAATCGTCGGCGCCGTGGCCAATTCACCTGCGGCCGACGTCGCGGGGGTCGTCGACGAGGCGCAGCGCGGCACGCTGACCTACGATCAGATGCCCCTGTTCCTGACCATCGTCGAGTCGGTGGCGCGACTGCACGACGACGTCGACCGCGGCGACTTCAGGTCCGGCGCGGCAGCCAGCTACTGGGTGCCGCTGCTGTCGTGCAATCCCGAGACGAGCACCTACCGCGCCGCCCAGCGGAAGCGTTTGGCGCCGGACCAATTCACGCCGCGGACCATGGCTGCCGCCGACCGGCTCCGCGGGATCCTCGCCGGATGGGCTCTGCCCCGCGGCCCGTTGTCAGCACCGCTGTCGGTCGTCTACGGCGCCGACGACACCTTCATCGACGCCAGGTGGACGACCGACGCCATCGCCCGGCAGTGCGCTCTCGGGGGTGTCGTGCAGTGGCAGCTGCAATCGGGGCGCGGCCACGGCGACGTCGATATCGCCAGCCAATTCACCTGGTTGGCAGACAGATTCGCGGGCCAGCCCGCGGTCGACCAGTGCCCTTGAGATTCGTCCGTCAGATCCAGGTACGGACGGTACCTGGATGGCATTGCCCAAGGCGTCCTTCGATGCGAGTAGTCACTACCCTTGCCGTCCGGCACCGCCCCGGGTTGAGTAGAGCCAAGGGAAGGAGCTGGCATGTCCTGGTTCTCTTCGGGTGCCCAACGCCGGGCGGCTCTGCGCGGACTGCAGGCTGGCGCCGCCCGGGCCCGCCCCGACGGCAAGATGGCCGACA